>CADEER010000040.1:0-14574 GCA_902826395.1 uncultured bacterium | reverse complement strand
ATGCTGGCCGCGGTATTGCCGCGCTAGGGCGCTGCGAACCGCTTGAACCGTCAGGGGAACGGCGGGTTGATGCGCACGATGATCTGGTCGACCGGTCCCGGCATGCGCTCGCGGCCGGCGACCTGCGCCTCGAGGACGCGCGCCGACAGCAGGGTGTCGCCCTCCGGGAACTCTTCGACCACCGAGATGACCTGCGAGCAGTACTGTACGGTGCCGGCGCTCTGACAGCCGAACGTACCATCCTCGAAACGCAGGCACGCCTCCTGCGGGTTGCAGCCGCGGCCAGCGGGGGCTTGCGATGACGAGCCGTCGAGGAAGCGGCAGCCGAGATCGTTGAGCGTATCCTGGATCTCCTGCGTCGGATCGAACGACGGCGGGTCGATCGCCGGCACACCTCCTGGAAACGGATCGTCGCCGTCGCAGACCTGCAGGCTGCCATCCCCCAGAGGCCGATTCGCCTGGATCTGCAGCGACGGCACATCGCCGGCGCGAAACGTGTCGCGGCCCGGCGGTATACGCGACACGCCCTGGTCGGCCTCGACGATGATGTGGAAGGCGCGACCGAAGGGCAGCTCGTACACCGGGATGCCGTCCTGCTCCGTCGTCGGATGAATCAAGCTGTCGTCGGCAGCGGTCAGAGCGAAGTAGAGGATCACCGGTCCGACCACAGGCAGCGGAGTGGAGGTCGGGCCAAGCGTGAAGGTCGGCTCCGGAGTCGGCGTCGGCTCGGCCGGCCCGCAGCCGTTGAGCGCACTGCCGACGCAGCGGATCAGCTCGTTGATGGCGACGGTCGAGTCGCCACTGGGATCGGCGTTCTGGCAATCGGCGACGACGCGCTCGCCGAGTGCGATGTTGACGGCGACGATGAGCTCGTTGATCGACACCGCGGTGTTGTCGTTGCAGTCGCCGACGCACTGCGCCGGCGCAGCGGCGGCGAAACAGATCGACGCCGCCAGCAAAAGCCCGCCGGAAACGGCGCCCCGGCAGATCGACTCGGTTCTCGAGCGAGCAATCAATTCAGCCATCCCGATGAAAGGGGGAAGGCGGCGTCTGAGGTTTTGCTGCACCACCGTTCGCGGCGGAGCCTACCACCGCCATGCGGCCAAAAGAAGCGGCGGCATGTGAAAAAGGCCGCGGGATCGCTCCCGCGGCCTCTTCCATCCCTCGTTGCGGCGGTCGTCAGTCGACTTCGATGTCGATGGTCACGACCGGGTCGTAGTACAGGTAAAAGCGCCCCTTGATGCGATAGGTTCCGGGCGGGACGGCGTCGCCACCATCGCTCTTGAGATCCCAGAAGGCGCGCAGCTGGTAGCGCAGCTCCGCGTCGTCGAACTCGGGTGCACCGCGCGGCAGGAACGGCTCACCGCATCCCTCCTCGCGGATGGTCCGCACGAAGGTCTCGACCCCGCCCTCGACGCGGAACGCGTACAGATCGAGACACGGGTCGAAGATGCCGCCCGGGCGCTCGTTCTCGGTCACGGTGAAGCGCAGCTCGACGATGTCCGGCTGCTCGTAACTCGCACAGTCCGACTCGAGGTAGACGCGGTTGAAGCCGTCGGTCCAGGTGCCGCGGTTGACGTTCTCGACGTCGCAGAAGTCGATCTCGCTCTGCGCGAAGACCTCCATGAACAGCACGCTGCTGCGCTTGCCGTCCAGCTCGGCCCAGACTGCCACCGAGCCCGCGGCCAAGCCGAGCAGCACGCCGGGGGTGTCGAAGCGCCCGACCGATTCGTCGCTGCTGTGCCACTCCACGTCGTCGGTCGCATCGCGGCCAAAGCCGACGTCGTAATAGCCCTGGGCGTGGAAATACGCCTCGCCGCCGGTTTCGATGACGCGGTCGGCCGCGTTGGCACCTTCTTGGTAGATGTCGAGCCACTGCAAGGTCGCCTCGGCGACGACGCCCACCGTGTAGGGATTGCTGGTCACCGCGCCGAGAGTCGCGGTGACCGTGGCATCGCCTTCACCAGCGGCTGTTGCAGCGCCGCCCTCACCGACGGTGAGGACACCGGACGGCGTAGAGCTCCAGGTCACATCGGCCGTGACCTCCTCCCAACCGCCGGTGTCGTAGCGCGCCGTGGCGTGGAACTGCAGCTCGTCGCCGAGCAGGACGGTGAGAGAGCCGCCGCAGCCGAACTCGTAGCAAGGGGCAACGTCAGCCACCGGCGCCAGAGGTCCGTCGGCCACCGGCGGCAGGAAGTCGAAGTAGTACTGCGACTCGGGATAGACGCTGATCGCGACGACGCTGCGCTCGGTAACGACGCGCAGCTCGCGCTGCGCGCTCGTGATGTTGTCGAGTGACGCCGAGATGCTGGCCGTACCGGCCGCGGTGGCGGTGAACAGACCGCTTTCGATCGCGCCGACGGACTGCGGCGTCGCGCTCCATTCCACTTCGTCGCTGATATCCTGGTAGAAGCCGCCGCTGAACTCGCCGAGCGCGTGGAACTGGACAGAGCTGCCGACCTCGATCGCATCGAGGCAGAACGGCGGCGCGAACGCCTGATCGGCAATGCCGGGCTCGGGTAGCCCGACCGGCCTGTCGGCGTAGATGCCGGGGTAGCAATCGTAGTTCTGCAGGTGGATGGCAATCAGCGCCGGGCGCGGCGTCACCGTCACTTCGTACGGATCACTACTGAGGTCCTCCAGCGAAGCCGTCACGTCGGCGACACCGGCACTCACCGCATCGGCGGCACCCCAGGCGACGACGGTCAGCACCGACGGCGCGGACGATTCCCACGCCGCCAGAGTGGTCACATCGATGAACGAGCCATCCGAAAAGCCGGCGGTGGCGCCAAAGGACGACTCCTGTCCGACGACGATCTGCTGCGGGCCGAAGACGCGAATGTGATCGATCTCGGCCGGCGCGCACGACGGAACACAGACGCTCTGCGGGCAGTCCTGCGAATCGGGCGCGCTCGACGCGCAGACGCAGCGATCGTTGGGATTCGCACATCCGCCGCCTTCGTCACACGCGTAGGGGCTGTACGGCGCCCCCGCTACGCACACCGCCGGGCCGCTGCAGTCGTCACAGAAGGGACAACTGGCCGTGCAGGAACAGCGGCGGCCCGCGCCGCACTCGCCGAAGTCGGAGCACTGCCAGACGTCGCCATCGCAATCCGGCGATTCGAAGAGACCGTCGCCGTCGGGATCGACCAACAGACGCGAGTAGTCGCCGATCTCGGCAACGTCACCGTCGCGAATCAGCAGGTGCGCGCCGTGGTTGGTCCACACGCGGCGGAAATCGCTGCCGCCGCTCGTGTAGATCGAGGTCGCACGCACCAGACCCCACGAAACCTCCGCGATCACCTCCGACGCGCCGTCGTCACCGACCGTGATACGCAGAGCGAAGGTCATCAGATTGCCGCCGACGGTCTTGGTGACATCGACGCTGCATTCGCCCGGCGGCAGACCGCCGATTTCGAAGCGGCCGGACTCGTCGGTGGTGCCTTCGCGGATCTCGTCATCGCCGTCGCACTGGACACGCCAGTCGGCAAACGACAAAGCCCGATCGAAGCCATCGGCCACGAAGTCGACCTCCGGCGCACCCGCCAGCGCATCGCCCGATCCGGCGCGCACGGCCCCGTCGACGACGAGAAGACCGCGCACCGCGGCCCCCTGCACCGGCGTGTTGGTCGCCACGGGTGTCGATCCGGTCGTTGTCGGTGTCGCCGTGTTCTGCGACGCGGTCGACGTCGGTACCGGCGTCGGTCCGCCATTGTCGTCATCGTCGCTGCCGCAGCCGATCACCAGCAGCGAGATCGCTGTCAGCGCCATGATCGCCCGCGGTATGTCGATTCGTTTCACACGTGTAGTCATCGTTCGCTCCATCGCCGCACAGCGCGGCGCCTCAATAGATTCGTCCCGCAGACACCATCGCTCCGCCCTGCATCGATTCGGTGATGACAGACGCGGCAGCCACCGGTACCAAAGTGAAGGTGAGCTCCGTTCCTCCGACCGGAAACGGCACCCGATAGAAGTTGTTGCGGTAGGGCTCGTAGCCATCGGCCCCAGCCTCGATCTGGAACAGGTAGTCGAGCGCGCAGCTCTCGTTGCGCTGCGCGTAGACCTCGTACGAACCGTCGACCGCGGTCGTCGTCGTCACACCATCGATCGCAACCGTCGCGCCGGCGATCGGGTCGCCGTCGGTGCCGTCGCGCACCCAGCCGCGCAGGCGGCTCACCAGCAGGCAGCCATCGCGCCGGAAGCATTGCTCGACGCAATCGGAAGACGCGCAATGCTTACAGCAGTCCTCGCAGAGTCCAGCCTCGGGCCCGGGCGTGGGCGACGGCAAGGCGAGCGCCGCGCACCCATCGAGGGCGGCACGCACCGCACGCACCAGGTCTGAGATCGACGCGCCAGTCGCGAACACCGGACAGGTCGGCGCCGCGATCGTCTGCAGGGCGATGCCGACCGACCGCACCAACTCAGCAATCGCTACCTGAAGGTCGCCGTCGCAATCGCCGGGACAGGCGGGTTCGGTGCCCAGGACCCGGAACTCGGCAGCGCCGTCGGTGGCAGTCACCGTGTACACACCTGCCGGTACGTGAGGCACCGTGAACGTCTGCTCGAAGTCCCCCGCGGTGTTGCCGCGCACCGTACCGACGCGAATCGGGCCCATATAGAGATCGTCGCTGCCGCCCGAATGGATCCACTGGCAAGCGCCCTCGACCGTAACCTCGGTACCGGGTAGGCCGCTCGTCGGCGTGAGGAAGAGTTGATTGCCGCAGGTCGGCGGACAGGACTCTACATCGACCGCGCCATCGCCGACCGTGACCGGCAAATCGTCCCAGCAACTGCCCGACGCACACGGCGGATCGAGGCGCAGCGTGTAGTCGCCGGCCTGGACGGCGCGGAAGGTGGCGAACCCTTCGGCGTCGGTTTGCATCTCGATCCCAGACGGCTCGAGCACGACGGTCACATCGGTGCGATCGCCCTCGCAGTTGAACTCGCTCAGGGCTACGTGAACGCGAATCGATCCGGGCGGCGTCGGCGTCCAGGTCGCCGTGCTGATCGAGCTCTGCGTTCCGGTCGGCGTCGGTGTCGGCGACGATGCTCCCGTTCCTGCATGCACCGGTGCGCCACCGATCAGAGCGGCGATGACCGTCATCACCGCCGCCATCTTCCTCAACGCCCGCCGATTCCGTCGTGAATCCATTTCTTCGAGGACCCTTCTCCCGGCACCCGAGGCGGTACTAAAACAATTTCTGTTAGCTTGTCAACCATTTTTGTTTCGGTATACTCACCGCTCATGGCCGCCCGGCAGTCTCCCCCCAAGCGCATCCGCGACGTGTTCTACGAGACGCGGGTCCTGATGGGGCGCGACTACACGATCCGGCGCTTCGCGGAAGAGGTGCTCGAGAGCGCCATCGATCCGGTGATGCTCGGCTACATCGAGAAGGGAAAGCGCTTTCCCAGCGAGGCCCTGGTTCGGCGCCTGGCCGCCATCCGCAAGCAGAATCCGCACGAGCTGCTGGCACTGCTCTGGCGCGACAGAATCCTGCACGGCTTCGGCAAGGAGCTGCGGCGCGTTCTCGCGGCGCCGAAAACGCTCACCGACATCGAAGATGCCGACATGGCGGTGCTCACCAGCCAGGCGATTGCGGCGCTTCCAGACGACGGCGACTGGGTGCCGGTGAGCAAATGGCGCGCGGCGTTTCAGACCGTCAAGGGTCAACGCCGCAAGGATCTCCATGCGTCGCCGGAGCTCGTGAAGCAGGTCGAGACTCTTCTGCGCGAGCGCGAGTTGGTCGAGGTGAAGTCCGGCAAAGCGCGGCGGCGCGGGCGCCATTTCGTCGCCCAGACGACCGGCGAGCGCCAGGCGCTGGCACTCGAGTTCTGCGCGCTGTTCGCCAAGGGATTGCTGGACAAGCTGGCGCTCGCCGACAAGGACACCGGCACGTATCTGCGCGACCACTACTTCAACATTCCGACCGAGCGGATCCCCGACTTTCACAAGCGACTCGACGAGGCTCTGCAGCAGCTCGCCGAAGAGTTCGCCGACGAGGCATCGACCGGCAATCGTTTCATGAACGTTCTGGTCACGGCGACGCCTTACGACTCAGGGGAGTCTTGAGGAAATCATGATCGCATTGCGTCGTAGTCCTATCGCACCCGCGCTCTCCTGGATCGCCGCGCTCGCGTTCGTCGCGGCCTTTGCCATCGCCGCCGGCTGCGGCGGCAGCGGCTCGAGCGGTTTCGACCTGGCCGAAAGTGCGGCGATCGATCGGGTGACGTCCGATCAGGAGTGCGAAGACTTCGACGGATTGCTGATCTGTCCGGCCGACTCCCCCCCTCTCCTGCAGACTCCGACCGCGCCCCCCGACCCGACGGCGTCGATGCCGACGATCGCGCCGACCCACAGCGCGACGCCCGAGCAGTCGGTTGCGCCGCAGGCGACGCCGACGCCGCCGGCGTCGACGACGGTCACCGGCACGCCGACCGACGGAACTTCGCCGACGCCCGCACCGGCCACCGCGACAGCAACCGCGGCTGCCAGCGCGACGCCTTCGGCAACTCCGTCGCCGACCGCGATCGCATCGCCCGCCGTCTTCACTCAGATCGGCGAGGCGAACGACGTTCAGACGTGCGAGGACTCGAACGGCGTCACTTGCACGGTACGCTTCTCCTTCTCACCGGTCGGCTTCTCATCGGAGGCGGCGTTCCGCGTCGCCTCGCGGCGGGTCGGCGTGGAAACCCCCTGGCGCATCGACAACCCGACGCCAGCGGGCGTCGCCGGCGCTCCGTTCGTCTACGTCGCGCCGCTCGAGGTGGATCTCACCGAGCCAGCCGCCGGCTCGCCGTCGCAGCAAAGCCTGCAGGTGGTCGTGTTGGCTTTCGAACGCGACCCCGGCCCGGTCCCAGAGAGCGTCGCGCTACTCGCCGATACCGGTGCCGACGTCGCCTTCGCGGTGGCGCCATTCGACATCCTGGTCGAGTGATCCGCTCTCAGTTTCCGTAGAGCACCGCCGAATGCGCCGGTAATTCAGAAGATCGGTGACCGTACACGTACGCGTACCCGTACTCGTACACGGAGTTCCCTGCAGAATTCGGGCATTGATCGTGTACGAGTACGCGTACGAGTACGTGTACGGCAGAAAAACGACTGTCCCTTTCGCCGGGGTGACGTGGGGTGAGGCGGGACTTCGACTGCTAGCGGATCGCGGTCAGCTTGCTCGATGCGAGGATCGAGTGCCACGCGATCACTTTACCGTCGGCGTCGAGATCGCACCGGATGACGGCGCGCGGCGCCGTGCGCGGCTGGCGGGCGGCGATCTCGACCACCAGCGCCGGCAATCCGTTGATGGAGCGCAGCTCGGCGGCGGTGACCAGCGCGTGCCCCTTGCGCAACAGGCCGAGCTCGAACTTCACAACGCGGTCGATGCCGATCAGCGGCACCTTGGCGGCGAGGAATTCGTCGCCGCCATCGCTGAGGGCGACGACGCGTTCCGCGAGCAGTGTGCGACACGTCCCCTCGTCTTGCGCCGCCACCGCCGCGAAAAGCTTCTCCAGCACCTCGCGCGTCTTGTCGACGAGCGCCGGCGTCGGGCGAGTGCGATTGGTGTCGTACGCGGCCATCGCGCGGCGGGCGCGGTGCAGCGACGTCTTGACGTTGGCCGGACTGAGGTCGAGCAGCGACGCCGTCTCGGCAACGTCGTAGTCGAAGACATCGCGCAGCAACAGCACGGCCCGCTGCTGCGGCGTCAGCGCCTCGAGCGCGACGAGGAACGCGTACGAAACACTTTCCAGCAGCTCGTATCGTCCTTCCGTCGGGTTGTCGCCGTCGAGTGGGCGTTCGAAGGCGGGAACAGCGCTCTCGTCGCCGGTTTCGATCGGCGACGGCAGCCACGGACCTGTATAGCCACGGCGACGTCGTCGCCGCAGGGCATCGCGCGCCAGGTTCATCGCCACCTTGACCAGCCACGGGCGCCACGGGTCGTCGCGCCGCGCCGGCGGACGCTCGATGGCGCGGACGAAGGTGTCCTGCACGAGGTCGTCGGCGTCGGAGGCGCTGCCGGTCATCCGGTAGCAAACTCCCCACAGCAGTTGCCGGTCGGCGGCAAACAGCTCGGCGTAATCGGTCGCGGTTGCGTTCGTCATGTGCGGCGTCCAGGTTGCGTGCGCACCATCACGCCGCGTGCAGGGTTCGACTCCTGGCCGCGCCGGCGATCAGCTCCGCTGCCTCCTCGGCGCTCGCCAGGCTCGCGTCGGCCAGCATGCCGCGCGCGCCAACCCAATCTCCCACCACGTAGAGACCGTGAGCGCCCGTGACGGCGGGTCCGGGTCGCCGTCCGGCGCGACGCGCCTCGACGACCGCGTGCGTCACCGTCATGTCGGGTAGAAAGCGCCGCTCGACGACGCTGTCACGCCAACCGGGCTGCATCAGGTCGAGCAGGTTCTCGAGCTCGCGCTCGTCCGCTTTGGCGTTCGACGGCTCGCCCGCAGGCAGATACTTGGCGACGTGGATCAACGCCGTGCCCGGTGCCGCCAGGCGCGCCACGGCAGTGTGAACCGAAAAATACAGCGGCGCGTCGATGCCGAGGGCGAAGAGGTTGCGCGATTTCGGCAACTGCGACAGCCCGACGTCGAGACAGGCGGCGCGGACCGGCGTCAGATCGGCGCTCCACGCGGCGAGTGTCGCCGCGGCATCGCCGTCGCAGAGGGCCGCCGCGGCACTCGGCGGTATCGCCAACACGACTGCCGCAGCGTTGACGACACCGCCGTCCGCCGTCTCGACGCGCAGCCCGTCCGCCCGGCGCACCGCGGTAGCACGCGCGCCGCAACGCAGCTCCACACCCGCGGTGTTGGCGGCGTCGCGCAGCGCATCGACCAGGCTCCGCCAACCGCCGTCGACGTAGAGCACGTTGTGCGCCAGCGCCAACTGCAACTGGCGCAGAGCGGCGCCGGCGCTCAGGGTGGCGGGCGCGTTGACGTACGTCGACAGCCGGATCAGGCCGCTCAGAAGCTGGCGCGCCGTTCGATCGCGGACGTTTCGATCGACCCACTCGTTCCACGTCGTCTCGACGTGCGCCGCAGCGTCCAGACGCGGCAGCGTGGCGAGCAGACGCGCGACTTCGATCTTGCCGGCGAGGCCGAGCAGGTCGGTGGTCAGCAGCGAGATCAAGCCGCCCGGCAGAGTGTGGCGCCGGCCGCCGCAAACCGCGAATCCACCCGAAGCCACCGGCGTGCCGCCGCTCGGCCGGATCCCCAGCCGGTGAAGCACACGCATTGCCTCGCCTCTGCGATACAGGGCGTGCGGTCCGATGTTGAAGTGAAATCCCGATTCGATCTGGGTCGCGGCGCGGCCGCCGAGCGCAGGCGCTCGCTCGAGAACGACTACCTGCTTCCCTGCCTGCGCCAACATCGCGGCGCATCCGAGTCCGCCGATACCTCCGCCGATCACCGCGACGTCGGCCCTGGTTTGTGTCCCTGCCATGTGAACCTCCGCTGGCTGTTTAAAGCCTACACGCTCGCGCCCGGGCAAAGGTTACAGACGCCCCGCCCCACCCGCCCCCGGTGAACCGTGAACCGTCCGTCGTCAGCTCCACTACCCGCCAATGCGTTCACCGTTCACCGTTCACGGTTCACCGGCGGGGCGGAGGCGCGGCGCGGATTCACCGCCTGGCTACACCGCCGCAACCGCGCTAAGCACTGCCGCTTGGACACGACCGATGCCCTCATGCTCCTTGGCGGCGGACTCGCCGCGGGAGTCTTCAACACTTTGGCGGGCGGCGGATCGCTCCTATCGGTGCCGCTGCTCGTCCTGGTCGGCCTGCCGGGGAATCTCGCCAATGGGACCAATCGGGTCGGCATCTTCGCGCAGAGTGTAGCGGCCGCGTGGCAATTTCGCGCCGCCGGCGTCTCGGGCCTGCGCCAGGGGGCGCGGCTGATGATCCCGATCGCTCTGGGCTCGGGCGTCGGCGCCTACGTCATCTCGAGGCTCACCGACGCAGCCTTCGAATGGCTCTTCGGCGTCGTCATGATCGGGCTGCTACCGCCGATTCTCATCCGTCCGCGCGCCGGCGACGCTGCATCGCAATGGTCGCCCCTCACGACCTTCGCCGTCTTCTTCGCAATCGGCGTCTACGGCGGCGCCTTCCAGGCGGGCGTCGGGATCGCGCTCGTGCTGGCGCTGGCACACAGCGGCTACGACCTCGTCAGAGCCAACAGCATCAAGGTCGTCATCAACGCCATTCTCACCCTTGCGGCGCTGCCGGTCTTCATCTGGCAGGGACACGTGCGGTGGATTCCCGCCCTCTTCCTTGCCATCGGCTACGCGATGGGCGGCACGGCGGGCGCGCGTCTCGCCGTGCGCGGCGGCGAGCGGTTGATCCGCCCGGTCCTGGCGGCGGCGGTGCTGATCCTCGCCGGGAGAATGTTGGGACTGTACTGAAGCAGGGGTCGGGAGCCAGGCTTCAGGAGTCAGGGAAGGTCGGCGCTTCGCGCCATTCTATTGAGAGGCGCGCAGCGCCTCACCTTCCCTGAACCCTGGCCACTGACCCCTGACTCCTAGAAGCGAATCACCGTGCGGTTCACTTCGCCGGCCTTCATCGCGTCGAAGGCGTCGTTGATCTGGTCGAGCTTGACCGTGCGCGAGATCAGCTCGTCGATCTTGAGCTTCTTGTTCATGTACAGATCGATCATGCGCGGCATGTCGCGGTTGAGGTTCGCCGAGCCGTACAGCGAGCCGACGACCGACTTCTCTTCGAGCGGCAGCGCGATTCCCGGAACCGTCACCATCTGATCGAAGCCCGGCACGCCGACGACCACGGCGGAGCCGCCACGCTTGACGGCATTGAACGCCTGCGCGATCACCGGCGGCGCACCGATCACCTCGAAGGCGTAGTCGACGCCGTGACCGCCAGTGGCGTCTTTGATCGCCTGCACGGGATCGACAGACTTGCCGTTCACCAGGTGAGTGGCACCGAACAACTTCGCCTGCTGCAGCTTCGAGTCGAGGAGATCGACGGCGACGATCGTCGACGCACCGCACAACGCAGCGCCCTGAATGACGTTGAGACCGACGCCGCCACAGCCGAACACGGCCACTGAGTCGCCGGGTTCGATGCGCACGGTGTTGATCGCCGCACCGACACCGGTCATGACCCCGCATCCGACCAGACACGCGCTTTCGAGCGGCACGTCGTCGCGAATCTTGATCGCCGCCGTCGCGCGCACGACCGTCTTCTCGGAAAAGCAACCGACGCCGGCCATCTTTCCGATCGGCGAGCCGTTCTTCGAGAACACGTTGTCCTGACCAGTCATGCCCATCTCGAGTCCCGTCGGGCACAGGTGCGTCTTGCCTGCCTGGCAGTACGCGCACTTGCCGCAGTTCTGCACCCACGCGAGCAACACGTGGTCGCCCGGCTTCAGATTGGTGACGCCCTTGCCA
The DNA here is from genome assembly GCA_902826395.1 of uncultured bacterium. Lineage (GTDB taxonomy): Bacteria > Desulfobacterota > Binatia > HRBIN30 > CADEER01 > CADEER01. The sequence continues at coordinate 3,188 of CADEER010000040.1, read as the reverse complement.
ACCTGCTCGACGACGCCCGCGCCTTCATGCCCGAGCACACAGGGCGGGGGAATCGGAATCTTGCATTCGATCACCGAGAGGTCCGAATGGCAGACGCCCGCCGCGGAAACTTTGACCAGCACCTCGTCTTCGCGCGGCGGAGCGAGCTCGAGCTCCTCGATCGACAGCGGCTCGTTGTAGCCGCGCATGACGGCAGCCTTGACCATGTGAACCTCCCTTTTTCGTGCAGTGTCCGCGGCGGAACTCGCCGGTTCGAGCGTCGTACGACGACCCGAGAGTCAGGTCAAACCGCCAGCGTCGCAAACACCCTCCGAGTCGTAAGTCGTTTCCAAACTCGTGTCCGCCACGTTGTCTCGCCATGGGCAGCATGCTTCTGTTGCCGGATGATCGTCATCGCGCGAGCGCTCCTCGCGGTCCTTCTACTGTCGACATCATGCTCGCGACTGCGGGCGGATTCGGACGCCGACGGCCACGTCGAGCACGGGCCCGGGCGCGCCACCAGTCACCGCTCCTTCGCCGACGTCGAGGCCTGGAAGAAAGTATTCGACGCACCCGAGCGCCCCAACTGGCAGATGCCGGAGCGAGTCATCGCGGCGTTGAACCTCAAAGCCGGCCAGGCCGTCGCCGACCTCGGAGCGGGCACCGGCTACTTCACCATCTATCTCGCGCGCGCGGTCGGAGAGGCGGGCAGCGTCTATGCGGTGGAAGTCGAGCCGACGCTCGTCGATCACCTGCGGCAGCGCGCCGAGCTCGAACAGTTGCCGCAGATCTTGCCGATCCTCGCATCCAAGGACACGCCGCGATTGCCGCCCGGCGGCGTCGACCTGATCCTGGTCGTCGACACCTTCCACCACCTCGACCAACGCGCCGACTATCTTCCCAAGCTGGCGGCAGCTCTGAAGCCGCGCGGTCGCCTGGTGGTGATCGACTGGAAGAAGGAGCCGCTGCCCGAAGGTCCGCCGCTCGACCACAAGCTGGCTCGCGACGAGGTCGTCGCTGAAGTCACCGCCGCCGGCTTCGAACTGGCAGAGAGCCCGGACTTTCTGCCGTACCAGTATTTCCTGATCTTCCGCAGAACCGACGCGAGAGTCTGGTGACAATTCAGGGGCGAGGGACGAGGGGCGAGGGACGAGGGGCTGATCGGTCGCCGGTCGGGATACTCGGCCCATCGTGGGCGCGCGCCGCCGTGTGCCGAGAACCCAACTCGCCCCTCGCCACCCGCCCCTCGCCCCTCGTCACATCGCGTGCGACCGATCGCACGAAGCCGATCCGCTCAACAACTGTCCCATGAACGAGTTCAAGTTGATCATTTTCGATTGCGATGGTGTGTTGTTCGAGTCGCGGCCGGCCAACGTCGCCTTCCACAATGCCGTGCTCGCGCAGCTCGAGCTGCCTCGGCTCGATGCGGCGGGCGAGGATCTCGCGCACTACCTGGCGGCGGGGCAGCTCTACGATCGGATGTTCGGCGTCGGCACACCCCTGCGAGCGCGAGCGGGAGAGATCGCGCGCGGGCTCGACTATGAGCCGTTCTACGACTTCATGCAGCCGGTCGACCAGCTCTTCGAGATTCTCGAGCTGTTGCACCGCCGCCACGCGCTGGCGATGGCGTCGAACCGCTCGCGCACCGCGCAAGGCACGGCGACGCGCTTCGGGCTGGATCGATATCTGAAGCTCGTCGTCGGCACCCATGATGTCGCGCGTCCAAAGCCGGCGCCCGACATGCTCGAGCTGTGCATGACTCGCCTCGGTGCCACGGCGGAGCAGACGGTATTCGTGGGCGATGCCGTGACCGACCTCGAGGCAGCGCGCGCCTGCGGAGTCCACTTCATCGGCGTCGGCACCCAGAGCGGCGCCGATGCACCGATCGCGGAGCTGCGCGACTTGCCGGAGCGCCTGGGATCGCGCTGATCCCTACTCGTAGCGCAGCACTTCGACCGGTGCGAGACGCGCCGCCTGGTAGGCCGGGTATAGAGTCGCAAGCAGGCAGATGACGAACGCGCTCACGGCGACCAGTGCGAAATACTCGGGGTAGATGCGCACCGGCACCGTCGACACGTAGAAGATGTCGACCGGTAGATCGATGAAGCGGTAGTTGCGCAGAGCAACGCAACCCAGGAAGCCGACCACGGTGCCGGTGACGGTGCCCAGAAGCCCAATCACCAGTCCTTTGGCTACGAAGACGCGGCGGATCGATTGGCTAGTGGCTCCCATGGAACGCAGGATGGCGATGTCGCGGCGCTTCTCGGCGACGACCATGATCAGCGTCGCCAGGATCGTGAATGCCGCCACCAGCACGATCAACAGCAGGACGATGAAGTACACGGTCTTCTGTAGACGCAGAGCGGCAAACAGATTCTCGTTGCTGTGCAGCCAATCGCGCACCCGGTACGGAAAGCCGACGGCCTCCGTGATCGCCTCGGCGATCTGCGGCGCCGCGTAGAGGTCGCTGACCTTTACCTCGATGCTGCTCACCTGGTTCGCGAGGCCGAACAGGTTCCGCGCCTCCTCCAGGTTCAGATAGGCAACCGCCTTGTCGTACTCGGGCATCCCCGACTCGAAGAGGCCGACGACCGCCAGGCGGCGCAGCCGCGGCACGCGCGACGTCGAGTCGGAAGCGACCGGAATCGCCGCGTTGACCGCATCGCCCGGCGCGACATCGAGAGTCTCCGCCAGCTTGCGTCCGAGCACGATGCCCGGCAGCCGCGCGGTCGCGCCGCGGCCGTCCGAAAGCGGCACGGCGACCGCGCGGCCCAGTTGCTCGATGTCCCCTTCGACCATGCGCCCCTGGAGGTCGCCGGCGCCGGCGCCGTCCGGCACGACGCCGCGCACGAACACCCCGGCGACGTGGTCGCGGTTCGACAGCATCAAGTTGCCGTACACGTACGGGGTCGCGCTCTCGACGCCGTCGACCGCGCGCACCGTCGCGAGCAGCTCTTCGTAGTCATCGATCGCCCCGAACTGGCTCATCACCAGCACGTGCGGGTTGAAACCGACGATGCGATCGCGAAGGTCCTCTTCGAAACCGGTCATGACGGCGAGCACGATGTCGAGGGTCATGACGCCGATGGCGACGCCGACCGCCGAAAAAATGGTCAGCAGCGAAACGAACGCCTCGCGGCGCTTGGCCCGCAGGTAGCGCAGCCCGATGAACAGCTCGTACGGCATCAGCCTTCCCCCTCCTTACCAAG
>CADEER010000039.1:19673-34311 GCA_902826395.1 uncultured bacterium | reverse complement strand
TGACTTCCGATTGACATATTGCCATATACGTTGCCAGAAGTTGGTGCGGCGGAAACTCCGAGGGGGAGCCGACGCTGCGCGGCGGACCGGCGTCGGCCGGCGAGGATCCGCACCGAGGAGAAGTGATGCCAACACCGCGAACCCGTTTCCCAGCGAAGCGCCTTCTCGCTGGCCTGATCGTCGTCCTCTCGAGCGCGGCGCACGCCGTGCACCCGTGGCAGCGCACGGAGACGCGTCAGCCGTGCGCCAACGCCGAGACTTTCCGGCAGCCGTTCTTCGGTGAGACCCACATCCACACCGCTTTCTCGTCGGACGCGGTCTTCGCCGGCACACGCGAGGAGCCGCGCGGCGCCTACAGCTTCGCCAAGGGGGATCCGATCGGTCTGCCGCCCTACGACGCGATGGGCGTTCCGGCGCGGACGGCGCAACTGCGCCGCCCGCTCGACTTCGCCGCCGTGACCGATCACGCCGAGCAGTTCGGCGAGATCCAGATGTGCCTGACCCCGGGATTGCCGGGCTACGACTCTACCGAGTGCATGTCGGCGCGCGCGCAACTCGCGACTCCGCCGCCGCCGCTGCCGAGCCAACTGCCGCCGCCGAGCGTCATCCAGTTTCTCCTCGGCTACGGCGCGCTGGTGCCCCCACAGCGCTTCTCGTGGTGCGGCCCCGACGGAGCCGACTGCCTCGCCGAAGCATCTCTGGTGTGGGACGACACCCGCGCCGCCGCCGAGCAGTACTACGATCGCTCTTCGGGATGCTCGTTCACCACCTTCGTCGGCTACGAGTGGAGCGGCCAGCCGGGCGGCAACAACCTGCATCGCAACGTCATCTTCCGGAACGACGCCGTGCCGGCTCTGCCGACGAGTTACATGGAGGAGGAGACCGTTCAGGGATTGTGGGCGGCCTTGCGCTCCCAATGCATCGATGGATTGCCGGGGTGCGACGCGCTCACCATTCCGCACAACCCGAACGCCAGCGGCGGTTTGATGTTCGCGCCGACCGGCGAGGGCGGCGCGCCGATCACCGCCGCCGAAGCGGCGCTGCGCAGCGGCATCGAGCCGATCGTCGAGGTGATGCAGCACAAGGGCGACTCCGAGTGCCGCACCGGCGTCGGCGGCAGCACCGACGAAGAATGCAGCTTCGAGAAGCTCAACCGCCTGCAGTTGTTCTCGCCGATATCGAATCCCAACCAGACCTTTCCCGCCCTCAACTACGTGCGCAACGCTCTAGAACAGGGACTGGTCGAAGAGCAGCGCATCGGCGTCAATCCGTTCCGGATCGGCTTCATCGGCAGCACCGACGGCCACAACGCCACGCCGGGCAGCACCGAGGAGGCGGATTTCGGCGACTACGGCCACCTCGGTCTGCGCGACCACGCGACGCCGGAGTACATGGTGCAGCGCGTGACACCGGCGGGGATCGAGGCAACGCCCGGCGGGCTCGCGGTGGTGTGGGCGGAAGAGAACTCGCGCGACGCGCTCTTCGCCGCCATGCGCCGGCGCGAGGTGTACGGCACCAGCGGCAGCCGACCGATCCTGCGCTTCTTCGCCGGCCGCGAGCGCGGCCTGGAATGTGGCGATGCCGACTTCGTCGAGACCGCGTACGCCGGCGGCGTGCCGATGGGGGGCGAGCTCGGACCGGTGCGCGGCAATCGCAGCCCGCGCTTCGGGGTGCTGGCGTTCCGCGACGCCGGCGTGCCCGGCATGCCGGGCACGCCGCTGCAGCGCCTGCAGATCGTCAAGGGCTGGGTCGACGCGGCCGGCCAATCGCACGAGAAGGTCTTCGACGTCGCCGGCGAGCTGACCGATGCTTCAGTCGACACGACGACATGCAGCACCTCGGGTCCCGGCTTCGATACGCTGTGCGCGGTCTGGAAGGATCCCGAGTTCGATGCTTCGCAGCGCGCCTTCTACTACGCCCGCCTGCTCGAGAATCCGACCTGCCGCTGGAGCACTCACCTGTGCAACGCCCAGGGCATCGACTGCACCAACCCCGGCACGGTTCCCGCCGAATGGGCGGAGTGCTGTAGCCCGCTGGTGCCGAAGACGATCCAGGAGCGCGCCTGGTCATCGCCGATCTGGTATCGACCTGAGGGACTGGCGCGTATCAACGGCTCGATTCGTCAGCGCGGCAGCGACCGCATACTGCGGCTCAACCTCCACATCGGCGCCGGCGCCGCGATCGATCCCACTACCCAGGACATCACGGTGAAGTTCCTGGATGACGACGAGGTGTATTCAGCGACCATTCCCGCCGGCACCATGCAGGCGGCCGGAGCGAGTTCCTACCGCTGGAGCGATCCGACCGGCGGCATCGACGGCATTCGCAGCGTTCGGCTCGATCGCTCGCCCAGCGGCGCTCTGCGCTTGCGCTTGCGCACCGTGCCAATGGCCATGCCCGGGGCCAACTTCGTAGACCACTTCATGGAGGTGTCGCTGCGCGCCGGCACGACGGAGATCGTCGCCACGCCGCTGTGGCGAGCGGTCGGCCAGCGACTGAAGGCGAAATCCTGAAGGAACGCGCGTGCAGACACTTCTGCGCAGCCCGCTCGCCCACTTCCTGATCGGCGGCACTTTGCTCTATGCGCTGGTGCACGGGCCTCTGCTGGTTCGCCAGGCGGAAGGCGCGGCGCCGGCGCCGGTGATTCTCGATGCCGGCGACGTCGAGCAACTGCTGCGCGATCACGCTCGCGACAACGGCGTCGACCCTTCGCCCGACGACGAGGTTGCACTCGTCGAGCGCGCCATCGACGAAGAGCTCCTGTACCGAGAGGCTCTGACACGCGGACTCGATCGCGATCGGAGCGTGCGCAACTGGCTCGTCGAGCAGATGCGCGCACTCGCCCCGGACGAGGACATTGACGACGATCAGTTGTACGAGCGCGCGCTCGCTCTCGGCCTCGACCGCAGCGACCTGGTGGTCCGCCGCCTGCTGATCCAGAAGATGCGCCTGCTCGCCGCCCGCCAACACGAGCGCCCGCCGTCCGACGACGAGTTGGCCGCCTACCACACCGCCCACGCAGCCGACTACGCGATCGCCGAGCGCGTCACGTTCTGGCAAGTGTTCTTCTCGAACGCCAACGCGCAGCTCGCCCACGACCTCCTCGTCGAGTTGCGCCGCACGCACGGCGAGCCGGCGACAGTGGCGAAGCGCGGCGAAACGTTCGCGGCGCCGCCATACCTGCGCGCCCAGTCGGCCGCCGACCTGCGCCGCCGTTTCGGCGACCAGTTCGCCGCCCATATCGCCGCCCTGCCGATCGCCGAATGGAGCGGCCCGATTGCATCCCCGTACGGATGGCATCTCGTCTGGATCGAGGAGCGCGCCGCGAGTCACGTTCCGGCCCTGAATCTGGTGCGGGGTCAACTCAGCGAACGCTGGCTCGCCGAGCAAAGGGTGCTGCGCCTCGAGGATACTCTGCGTTCGCTCCGCAGGCGCTACCCACTGCAGATCGAGTCGGCGGCGTGGCAGCAGAGAAACCAATGAACCGTGCGCGTTCGGTGCGGCGCCGCACCGCGATCGTCGCGAGCACGGCGCTGACCTGTGCGCTCATGGGCGGCGTCGCACTCGGTCACGGCCTCGACCCCGCGTATCTGTCGCTCAGCGGCATCGGTGACGGACGCTATGAAGTCACCTGGCGGACGGCCGCGCAGCGCCGACCGGGCGCCGACGTGCAGCCCGTGCTGCCGGCGCGCTGCACACAGGTCGGCGCCAGTACGTCGAGCGTCGGCACCGACAGCGTCACGATGCGCTGGACTGTAGACTGCGGGACGACCGATCTGACCGGCGAAACGATCGCCATCCGCGATCTCGACGCGGCTCGCATCAACGCGCTGCTGCGCATCGAGGAGCAGGAACGACCCACCGTGCAGGTCGTCCTCGATTCTCGCCGCCAATCCTTCAAAGTGCCGGCGCAGCCGTCGTCGCTCGACGTGCTGCGCGATTACGCGTTCCTCGGCATCGAGCACATCCTCGGAGGCGCCGACCACCTGCTCTTCGTGTTCGGCTTGCTGCTCCTCGTACCGGGACCGCGAAAGCTGCTCGCGACCGTGACGGCTTTCACTGTCGGCCACAGCATCACTCTTTCGGCGGCGGCGCTCGGCCTCGCGACCGTGCCGTCTCGTCCGATCGAGCTGCTGATTGCGCTCAGCGTGCTGGCCCTAGCCGTCGACCTGGCCGGCGGCGACGATCGGCGCTCGCTGCTGCGCCGCGCTCCCTGGCTGATGGCGGGCGTATTCGGCCTGCTGCACGGTTTCGGATTCGCAGGTGCGCTCGCCGAGACCGGGCTGCCGGCCGGCGACATTCCGCTCGCTCTCTTCTCTTTCAACACCGGCATCGAGATCGGCCAACTGGCCTTCGTCGCAGGAGCCCTGACGTTAGCGGCGGCCTGCCAGCGCGTGTTGCCCGCCGGCGCGCGTCTGCGCGCGCCGGCGATCTATGCGATGGGGATCCTGGCGGTGTTCTGGAGTCTCGAACGCGCCGCGGCTTTGCTGAGTTGAGGCCGCCTCAAAGGCCGAGATGCTCGGCCAGCTTCTCGCGGTGCTCGAGCGGGTCGCCGAACAACACCGCGCTGCTCTTCGCGCGTTTGAAATACAGATGCGCCGGATGCTCCCAGGTGAAGCCCATGCCGCCGTGCACCTGAATCGTCTCGTTGGTGACGTCGAAGTACGCATCCGAGCAGAACGACTTGGCGAGATGCGCGGCGGCGAGAATCTCCGCCTCGTCGTCGCTCTCGGCGGCGCGAAAGGCGGCGTGGTAGGCGGCGGACTTGGCGAACTCGACGGCGACCAGCATATCGGCGCAGCGGTGCTTGATCGCCTGGAAGGAGCCGATCGGGCGGCCGAACTGCAGCCGCGTCTTTGCATACTCGGTCGACAGCTCGAGGCACTTCTGCGCGCCGCCGACTTGCTCGGCGGCCAGCGCCACCGCGGTCAGCGCGACCGCCTTGCGCAGCGCAGCAGCGCCGTCGCCGCCGGCGTCGACGCGCGTAGCGGCGACACCGTCCAACTCAATGCTCGCCAGCTTGCGCGTCAGGTCGAGGGTCGGCGTCAGATCACGCCGCAGACCGGATGCGTTCGGCTCGACGCGAAACAGGCCGACCCCGTCCGCAGCACGCGCCACGACCAGCAACACATCGGCGACGTGGCCGTCGAGCACGTAGGCCTTGCGGCCGGTGAGGCGCCACGCGGCGCCGTCCGCCGTCGCTCGCGTCTGCACGTCGTCGATCTCCCAGCCGCCGCCGGCGTCGACGAACGCAACCGTTGCCACCGTCTCCCCGGCGGCGATGCCGGGCAGGATGTCCGCCTGCGCCGACTCCGATCCGACAGCGAGCAGAGCGTTGACCGCCAGAACGGCAGTCGACAGATACGGCGCGCAGAGCAGCGTCCGCCCCATCTCCTCGAGAACGATCGACAGCTCGACCGGGCCGAACCCGGCGCCACCGTACTGCTCCGGTACGATCATCGCCTGCAGAGCCATCTGTTCGGCCATCTGCCGCCAGACTTCCTCGGAATAGCCGCGCTCGGTCGCCATCAGCGCCCGCACCGCCTGCTCGTCCGACTTGCCCTCGAGAAAACGCCGCACCGTCTGGCGCAGCTCTTCGTGCTCTTCCGTAAACGCAAATTCCATCGCCCAATCCCTTCCGATCTCAGCTTTCGTTCCCGGTTCCCGGCTCTCGGTTCCCGATCATCAGCCGCCGCGCGGCACGTCTTTCCACGCGACGTCCTTATCGACGCGCGGCTCGCCCGGCAGCCCGAGCACGCGCTCGCCGAGAATGTTGCGCATGATCTCCGAGGTGCCGCCCTCGATCGAATTCGCCCGCGAACGGAGGAACTGGTACTTCGCGTAGAGCAAGTGGTCGCGGCGCTCTTCTGCTTCGGGTCGGCGCAGCTCGTACCCCGGCTCGTACACCAGCGCGTCCGCACCGAGCACGTCGAGGCTGCACTCCCATACCTTCTTATAGAGCTCCGCTTGCGCCAGCTTGCCGACCGAGCCCTCGGGCCCGGGGTTGCCCGCCTTGCTCGCGGCGCGCGCACGATGGCTGGTCAGGCGCAGCAGCTCTGACTTGATCGCGAGCTGCGTGATCTTGTCGCGCAGGACAGCGCGCGACGCGCCCGAATGACGTTCGGCGTTTTGCTTCCACAGCGCTTGCAGGACGCCGACCGGGCCGCCACCGCGCCGGCCCGAGCCGCCGCCCAGCGCCGTGCGCTCGTTCATCAGCGTGGTGATGGCGACCTTCCAGCCGTCGCCTTCGTCGCCGAGCATGCGCTCGTGCGGGATGCGCACGTCGTTGAGGAACACCTCGTTGAACTCCGCCTCGCCGGTGATCTGGTACAGCGGCAGCACCTCGACACCGGGCGCCTTCATATCGAGCAAAAAATAAGACATGCCGAGGTGCTTCGGCACGTCGGGGTTGGTGCGCGTCACCAGCATGCCCCAGCGGGAAATGTGCGCCAGAGTCGTCCAGACCTTTTGACCGTTCACCACCCAGTCGTCGCCGTCGCGCACCGCGCGGCTCGACAGCCCGGCGACGTCGGACCCGGCGCCCGGCTCGGAGAAGAGCTGACACCAGATGTCCTCGCCGGTGAAGATGCGGCGCAGCAGCGTCTTCTTCATTTCGTCGGTGCCGTGCGTCAGCACCACCGGCGCGCCCATACCGATGCCGATCGGGTTGATGTTGAGGTCCTCATAGAACGTCTTGGCGTTCTTGCGCAGCTCGTCGTTGACGACCGCCTGCATCTTCGGATTGAGACCGAGACCGCCGTAGCCTTCGGGGAAATGCACCCAGGCCAGCCCATGGTCGTACTGCACACCGCGGAAGGTGTACTGATCGACCCGATCCGGATTGGACGCTTCCAACAGCGCGCGGGTCCGCTCCCGCAGCTCCTGCTCGCTCATCTCGATGTGCGCCATGACTGTCTCCTCTAACGTGTTGCCGGTAACGTGTTGCCGGAATCTGCCAACCGCCCCATCCCCCCACGGCCGCGCCCTGGCGGCGGCGACCGATGACCTTTTCGGCTATCACGCGAACCCACACGTGGAAACGTCCCGTCGTCCCGGTTGCTCCAGAGACGGTAAGGCGAGGGTTCGTCGTACCCCTCTTGCCCTCTCGCGCGCGGGCATCCATAGACGGTGCGATGTATCCTCGCGACCACGCCCTGCGCACGCCCGAGAAGGCCGCGTACATCATGGCGCGCAGTGGCGAAGTCGTCACCTATCGCGAGCTCGACGCGCGCTCGTCGCAGGGGGCGCACCTGTTCCGCTCGCTCGGCCTGCGCCCCGACGATCGCATCGCCATCCTCATGGGCAACCACCCGCGCTTCTTCGAGGTGGTGTGGGCGGCACAGCGCTGCGGCCTTCTCTACACGCCGATCAGCACGCACCTGACGCCGCGCGAGATCGACTACATCCTGCGCGACTCGGCGGCGCGAGCTCTGATCGTGCAGGCCGATCTGGCCGACTCGGCGACCGCCGCCAGCGACCTGCCCGACCTGATCGCGCGGCTGTCGGTCGGCGGCGACGTCGAGGGATACACGCGCTGGGAGACCGCGACCGCTGCGCTTCCGACCGAGCCGATCGCCGACGAGATCGAGGGCGCGGCGATGATGTACTCGTCGGGCACCACCGGCAATCCCAAGGGCGTGCGCCACGCGCTCGGCGAGCGTGCCATCGGCACGCCGCCGCGCATCGAGCGGGGCGTCACCGGCGGCATGTTCGGCTTCAGCTCCGAGAGCGTCTACTTGTCGCCGGCGCCGAGCTATCACTCGGCGCCGCTGCGCTTCGTCATGGCCTCGCTGCGCCTCGGCGCCACCGCCGTCATCATGGAGAAGTTCGATCCGCTCTTCGCGCTCGAGCTGATCGAGCGGCATCGGATCACGCACAGTCAGTGGGTGCCGACGATGTTCGTCCGCATGCTCAAGCTCGACGAGGCCGATCGCCGGCGCTTCGACTTGTCGAGCCATCGGATCGCGCTGCACGCCGCGGCGCCCTGCCCGGTCGAGGTGAAGCGCCGGATGATCGAATGGTGGGGACCGATCCTCTTCGAGTACTACGGCGCCACCGAGGGCAACGGCTCGACGACCATCGACTCCGCGGATTGGCTCGCGCACCCCGGCTCGGTCGGCAAGCCGTTCCACTGTGAGATCCACATTCTCGACGACGAGGGCAACGAGCTGCCGGCCGGCGAGATCGGCACCGTCTACTTCTCCGGCGGTGGGGAGTTCGAGTACCACAACGACGCCGAGAAGACGCGCAGCAGCCACAACAACAGAGGCTGGTCGACGGTCTACGACATGGGCTATGTCGACGCCGACGGTTATCTCTATCTCACCGACCGCAAGGCCAACATGATCATCTCGGGCGGCGTCAACATCTACCCGCAAGAAGCCGAGAACGTCCTCATCAATCACCCGCGCGTCGCCGACGTGGCCGTCTTCGGCATCCCCAATGACGACTTCGGCGAAGAGGTGAAGGCCGTCGTCGAGCTGGTCGACTTCGCAGACGCGTCACCACAACTGGAGCGCGAGCTGCTCGACTACTGCCGCGAGCATCTGGCCAAGCTCAAGTGCCCGCGCAGCATCGACTTCGAGGTCGCTCTGCCGCGCTCCGATACCGGCAAGCTGTACAAGCGCCGGATCCGCGATCGCTATTGGAAGGGACATGCGAACCGAATCCTCTGACTCTAAAGTCCCGTCGAGCCGCGCGCGGGCGCGCACCGCCGCCATCGCCGTCGCGCTGCTCGGCTGCGCCGCGTGCACCGTTCCCATCAACACCGGCCTCGGCGCGAGGCGCCCGCCCGAGACCGTGGACAGTGCGGCCGAGGCCACGCGGCGCGCCTATGAAACCGGCAACGTGAGCGAAGGCGAAGACCTCGCACGCCGCGCCGAGCAGGCGAGCGACGCCGATCCCGGTGAGAAGCCGCGGCTCGCGCGCACGCTGACGGACATCGCGCTGAAGCAGAGCCGCCAGGGCAACAACGCCGAGGCTCTCGAGCTTCACCAGCGGGCCTTGTTGCTGCGCGAAGAGGCTTACGGCCTCTCGCACCCGGAGGTCGCCGAGAGCCTCAGCTTCCTGGGCGCGGCGTACTATCAGGAACAGCGGTACGACGATGCGGAGAAGGCGTTCACCCGCGCTCTCGCCATCCGCAAGGAGAAGCTCGGCCCGAACGATCGGCTGACGGGGCTGAGCATGAACAACCTCGCGTTCTTCTACGCCGGCGTCGGCAAGTACGACCAGGCGGACCCGCTGTTCGTCGAGTCCATCCGCATTCTCGACGCCGCACCGGAAGCAACCTGGGCAGAGAGAGCCCGCGCACTCGACAACTATGCGGCGATGCTACTCGACGCCGGCCGCGCCGACGAGGCCGCGGAGGTCGAGAAGCGAGCGGCCAGTTACCGCGACAAGCGCAAGCAAATCGAGGACGTCATCAAGACCACCAAGTGAGATTGCGGAATCCCGTTCCGCTCCTCACTTCCCCTTCCAGCTCGGTTTGCGCTTCTCCGCGAAGGCCATGATGCCCTCGCGCATGTCTTCCGACCGCACCAGCTCGTTGACGAGCGGGTATTTCTTCTCGAGCGCTTCTTTCAGCGGCAGTCCGGCGCTCTGCAACGCCACCTGCTTGCTGGCCCGCACCGACACGGGCGAGCACTCGCAGATCTCGGCGGCCCAGCGCGACGCCGCCGACATCACCTCGGCCGCCGGCACCACCTCGTTTACCAGGCCGAGCTCGTAAGCGCGCTGGGCGCTGATCGGCTTGCCGGTGAGCATCATGCCGAGCGCGACCTTCTCCGGCAGCAGGCGCGGCAGGCGCTGCATGCCGCCGGCCAGCGCGGCGAGACCGACGCGCGGCTCGGGCAGGCCGAGACTCGCGTGCTCGGCCGCGATGATGATGTCGCACGCCATCGCGATCTCGAAGCCGCCGCCGAGAGCCAGACCATTGACGGCGGCGATCACCGGCTTGAAGAGGTCAAACCGCGCGTGGATACCGCCGAAGCCGCTCGGCGGCATTTCGAGGGGTTTGCCCGGATTCTTCGCCGAATACTTGAGGTCGTTGCCGGCCGAAAACGCCTTGTCGCCGGCGCCGGTGAGGATGGCGACCCAGCAATCGGGATCGGCGGCGAAGTCGTCGAGTGCCGCTGCCATCTCGATGTGCGCCGGCGGGTGCAGGGCATTGCGCACCTCGGGGCGGTTCATGGTGAGAACCGCGATGCGGTCCTTCTTTTCGTAGGTGATGAACTCGTATGCCATGGCGGGGTTCTCTCGGTCTTGGGGGTCAGGAGTCAGGGGTCGGGGATCAGGGGCGGTGGGGATCTTCGCTGCGCGAAGATCCCTTTTCAATTGGAAGCGCCGAGCGCAGCGAGGCGCCACCTCCCCTGATCCCTGGCCCCTGACTCCTGACCCCTGTTTCTGATCCCTGGCCCCTGACTCCTGACCCCTATTTCAAGCAAGCAGATTGCGGGCGATCACCTTCAACTCGAGGATCGGCTTCACGCCCTCGAAGATCGGCAGCACCGTCGCGTCGACGACATACCGCGAGATCGCGAACTCCTCGGCGTAGCCCCAGCCGCCGTGTAGGAGCTGGCCTTCCTGCGTCGTCCACACGGCGACGTCCGACGAGAACAGCTTCGCCATCGCCGGCTCGAGGGCGATCGACTCGTCCGCATCCATCGCCAGGGCGGCGCGATACGTGAGCTGCCGCGCCGCCATGATGTGCGTCGCCATGCGTCCGATCTTGTACTGGGTGAGCTGGAAGTCACCGATCGGCTGGCCGAACTGTTTGCGGTCGGCCGCATACTCCGCCGTGCGCTCGAGCGCCGCCTGAGCGAGGCCGGTGGCGCGTCCGCCGGTTTGCAGACGCCCGGCGGCGAAGCCGTTCATCTGCAAGTAGAAGCCCTTGTTGAGACCCTTCTCCTCGCCGACCAGATTGTCGGCCGGCACGAAGTAGTTCTCGAACGCGAGCGTGAACGAATGCATGCCGCGATAGCCGGGCGTGGCGTCCGCCTTGCCTTCGAGAACGCCGCCGGTCGCCTGCTTCATCGCGAAGATGTGACCGGGGAAGGGATCCTTCGGCACGATGAACAGCGACAGTCCGCGCGCCCCCTTCGACACGTCGGGATCGGTGCGCGCCAGCAAGGCGATGACGTTGGCGCGTCCGGCGAACGTACACCACGCCTTGGCACCGTTGATCAGATAACCCTTCGCGCCGCCCACCTCGCCGGCGTCGGCGCGGCAGCGCACCGATGCGACATCGGATCCGATGTCGGGCTCGGTGACCGAGATCGCCGCCATGACGGCGCCGGAAGCGAGCCGCGGCAACCAGTGTTGCTTCTGCTCCTCGGTGCCGCCCTTGAGCAGTGCCTTGGTGAGGATTTCCGGACGCGTGATCAGGCTGCCGGCGGCGGCCAGCGAGCAGCGCGACAGCTCCTCGGTGGTGACGATCATCGCCAGGTTGCCCATGCCGCCGCCGCCGTACTGCTCGGGGACCGCCATGCCGAAGAACCCGAGCTGCGCCATGTTGGCGATCATCTCGTCCGACACCAGGTCGTCGTGGCGATGGATGTGCTCGGCTATCGGCGCCACCTCGGTCTCGGCGAACTGCCGCACCGAGTCGCGCGTCATCACCGCCATCTCGTCGTCGATCGGAGTGTGATTGACGCCGCGGCTGTCGATGACGTGCCGGCCGATCGCGCTCAGCGTCCCGTCCGCGATCGCGGCGCGCGCCGCCGCAAGGACCTCGTGCGATCCGATCGTTGCCGCCAGCCGCTCCTCGGATACGCCGAACTCGGCCAGGTGCCCCGACACCTGACTGCCCAGCTTGAGCACGAACTCGCCGGCGAAGGCGGCCGCCATCGCCGGCACGGCCGGGTCGGCGGCGCCGATCCCCTGCGCGTAGGCGAGCAGATCCTGCGCCGCCGCCAGCTCGGTCGCCGCGTAGGCGAGCCGCTCGCAGTGCACCTGCTCGTCGTCGATCCCCTTGCCGCCGTCGGTGCGCTTGCTCGCCACCGCCAGTGCCTCGCGCACCACCTCGTCCGACGCAGCGACGATCTTCGCCGCCGCTGCCAAGTCAGCCTTCAATGACATTCGCTACCCCCGCTGCTGGTTTGCAATCGTGTCAACGGGTAACACCCCTGCGACGGCACGGCCATAACCCCCGACTAGCTTCGTCAAACGACCTGGGTGCGATTAGCCTGCATTGACCCATTCGGGCCGGACTAGTAGCAGGGCTAACTTGGATCAGACATCGTCGGCGGGCGGTTGCGCGCCGCGACTCGACGGTCGATCGGGCCGTTGGCTATAGGAGGAAGAGTCATGTTCGTGATCGACGACGGCAAGCGGTTCGTGATTCCGCGCACTGAGATGACCTACCCGGGTCACAACATGAAGCTGCACGAAAACGCGGCCGACCCGGAGAAGGCGCCCGTCGACCACGTGATGGCCGACTTCGAGGACGCCTGTCCGTACGAGTTCAAGGGCGAGAAGAGCCGCAAGACCGTCGTCGAAGCGCTGAACAAACTCGACTTCGGCAAGAAGGTCGTGACGGTGCGGCCGAACAACATCCTGTCGCCGTTCTTCGTCGGCGACATGGAGGCGATCTATCTCGGCGCGCCGGACAAGTTCCACGGCATCGTCCTGCCCAAGACGCGCGGCCCCGAGGACATCCACTACGTCGCCTGTGTCATCGACGAGCTCGAGCGCCGTGCCAAATGGAAGCGGCGCACCCAGATCGAATCGCTGATCGAGACGCCGCAGGCGCTGGTGAAAGCCTACGACATCGCCACCGCCTCGCCGCGCATGTGCGGCCTGATCTTCGGCATCGCCGACTTCGCCGCCAACCTCGGCATCCGCGAGGTCGTCGACAACCAGACACAGATCTTCCACTACTCGAAGCAGGCGATGGTCGTCGCCGCCAAGGCCGCCGGCCTGCACGCCATCGACAACGTCTACCTGCGCCTGGTGCGCAAGGACGACACGCCGGAGAAGAAGGCGCAGGTCGAAGCCGGGCTGCGCGAGAAGAACATCGGCTCGCAGATGCTCGGCATGGACGGCACGTGGGTCATTCATCCGCAGCAGGCGAAGATCGCCAACGAGTGCTACGGGCCCAACGCCGAGCAGGTCGCGTACGCCAAGCGCGTGATCGAGCTGTACCACGCCAAGGGCGGGGGCTCGATGGCGGATCCGGAGAACGGCGAGATGATCGACGAGGCGACCATCAAGATCGCAATCATGGATCTCGCCAAGGCCGTGCAGGCGGGCGACGTCCCCGCCGAGTATCTCGCCGAGCACGCGCGGAAGTCGGCCGAGATCACCGGCTACGACATCCTCGAGTACATCGGACGCGTCGCGTGATCGATTCCGCCGCGCGACGAGCGCGCCTTCGGCCCGCCGCGCAGGCGGGATAGCAACCTTGTCGGCGTACGGCGTGTCGGCGTACGGCTCAAAACCTGAGGAGATCCCCATGCGCAGCGCAAAAGACTTCTTCAAGCCACTCGCCATCGGCGCTCCCGAACCGGCGCGCGAGATTCCGTTCCGGCCGTCGCGGATGATTCATTTCTTCGACCCGAGCAACGAGAAGATGGCCGCCAAGGTGCCCGACATCGCCAAGCGCTGCGACGTCATACTCGGCAATCTCGAGGACGCTGTATCGGCCGACCGCAAGATCGACGCGCGCGAGGGACTGATCCGCATCGCGCGACAGAACGACTTCGGCACGACGCAGTTGTGGACTCGAGTGAACAGCCTCGACTCGCCGTGGGCGCTCGACGACTTCACGCGCCTGGTCACCGAGATCGGCGACAAGCTCGACGTCATCATGATCCCCAAGGTCGAAGGCGCCTGGGACATCCACTACGCCGATCGACTGGTGGCGCAGCTCGAGGCGCGCGCCGGTCTGAAGAAGCCGCTGTTGCTGCACGCCATCCTCGAGACCGCGACCGGGGTCAGCAACGTCGAAGAGATCTGCGGCGCCAGCCCGCGCATGCAGGGCCTGTCGCTGGGTCCGGCCGACCTGGCCGCGTCGCGCCGCATGAAGACGACGCGAGTCGGCGGCGGACACCCGGGCTATCTGGTGCGCAGCGATCCGGATCCGGCCGACGAAAACGCACCGCGTACGACCGCCCAGCAGGACCTCTGGCATTACACGCTGGCGCGCATGGTCGACGCCTGCAATGCGCACGGCATCCTCCCCTTCTACGGGCCGTTCGGCGACATCAAGGACACCGTCGCCTGCGAGGATCAGTTCCGCAACGCGTTCCTCCTAGGCTGCGTCGGCGCATGGAGCCTGCATCCGGTGCAGATCGACATCGCCAAGAAGGTCTTCAGCCCGCCCGCCGCCGAAGTGCTGTGGGCAAAACGCGTGATCGCCGAGATGGGCGACGGCACCGGCGCCGTGATGATCGACGGCAAGATGCAGGACGACGCGACGTACAAACAGTGCCTCGTCATGGTCGACCTCGCCGAAAAGCTCGCCGCCAACGACGAAGAGCTGCGCAAGGCCTACGAGCTTTGAGACTCGCTGCGCTCGTAGGCTGAGGCTGCGGCTCGGGCTGAGGCTGAGGACGGTGCACGCTGCGCGCGAGTCCTTGCAGTCCCTTGAGACTCGCTGCGCTCGTAGGCTGAGGCTGCGGCTCGGGCTGAGGCTGAGGAC
>CADEER010000039.1:10406-19573 GCA_902826395.1 uncultured bacterium | reverse complement strand
TTGAGACTCGCTGCGCTCGTAGGCTGAGGCTGCGGCTCGGGCTGAGGCTGAGGACGGTGCGCGCTGCGCGCGAGTCCTTGCAGTCCCTGCAGTCCTTTATGTCCTGAGCCGCAGTCCCGCGCGCATTGAATTCAAATCCACGCCGGACTACTACACGGCACTTCCGTGTAGGTTGAGGGACATCTTCATTGCGGCCCAACTGGCCGGAAATGAAAGGATCCGCAGATGAGACTGTACGAGTTCGAAGCGAAACGGGTGCTCGCCAAGCACCGCATTCCGGTAGCCCCGCAAAAGCTCGCCAACACCGCCGCCGAAGCCGAGGCCGCGGCCACCGAGCTGGGCGGACCGGTGACGCTGCGCGCCCAGGTCCTGTCGCCGAAGCTGCTCAAGGCCGGCTCGGTCGAGAGCGCCGCGACGCCCGCCGAAGCGGCAAAGAAGGCGGCGAAGCTGCTCGATCTCGACGACGGCGGCCGCAAGCCCAAGGGCGTCCTGGTCCTCAAGAAGGTCGACGCCGGCGCCGACTACAGCCTCGCGGTGACCTACGACGGCACGCGCAAGCTGCCGGTCATGATCGCCGCTACCGTGCCGGGCAACGTCGAGGACATCGCCGATCAACATCCCGGCAAGGTGGCGCGCCGGCATTTCTCGGCGCTGCTTCCGTTTTCCGACTACACCGCCAAGGAGCTGGTCTCGTCGCTCGGCATCAAGGGCGCGGAGCTGACGCGCCTGACCGGCGTTGTGTCGCGATTGGCGCGACTGTTTCTGGACTACGACCTCACCCAGGCCAACATCCCTTCCCTGGCGCGACTCGCCGACGGCAGCTTCGCGGCACGCGATTGCTACATGGACATGGAAGTCGAGGGCCGCGCTCGCCAGGGCGCGATTCTGGCCGAGCTGGGTATTGCCGACGACGACACCCGCGCGGTGCGCGAGCCGACTGCCTTCGAGACTGCCGGCAAGAAGATCGACGACGACGACCCGCGCGGCATCGTCGGGCCGGTGGTCGAGTTCGACGGCAACATTGGACTGGTGATCGGCGCCGGCGGCGGTTCGCTGACGCTGACCGACGCGGTGATCAAGGCCGGCGGACGCCCCGCCAACTACGCCGCGATCGGCGGCAACCCGAGCGTCGGCAAGGCCGTGGCACTGACCAAGCTGGTGCTGTCGAAGCCCGGTGTCGAGAAGATCGCGGTGATGTCCAACGTCGTGTCGAACACGCGCGCCGATCTCGTCGCGCGCGGCGTCATCAAGGCGATCGTCGAGATGGGCTTCGAGCCCAAGGACAAGATCGCCATCTTCCGCGTTCCGGGTGCCTGGGAGGCGGATGCCGTCAAGATCCTGAAGAAGTACGGGGTCGACTACTGCGATCGCACCGTCTCGATCAGCGAGGCGGCCAAGAGAGCCGTCGAGAAGATCGGCGCCTGAGGTTCAATCATGGGTGTGCTCATTCACAAGGACTTCGAGTTCATCATTCAGGGGATCACCGGCCGCGAGGCGGTGAACTTCACCCGCGAGTGCCTCGAGTACGGATCGAAGGTGGTCGGCGGCGTCACTCCGGGCAAGGGCGGCCGCGACGTCTACGGCGTGCCGGTCTATGACACGGTGCGCGAGATCACCGCGCAGCGCAAAGTCGACGGCGCGATCATCACCGTGCCGCTGGCGTTCGCCCCGGACGCCGCCTTCGAAGCGATCGACGCCGGCATCAAGCTGATCGTCATCATCACCGAGGGCATCCCGCGGCGCGACGCATCGCAGATCGTCGAGTACGCCAACATCCACGGCGCGCGCGTCATCGGTCCGAACTGCCTCGGCCTCATCATCCCCGACGTCTGCCGCTTCGGCAGCCTCGGCGGCCCGGCGGTGGACTGTCGCAAGGCTTTCAAACCGGGAGTCGTCGGCGTCATGTCCCGCTCCGGCGGCATGACGACCGAGATCTGCAACGCCCTGTCCGGCGCCGGTCTCGGCGAGAGCACGGCGATCTCGATCGGCGGCGATCCGGTGATCGGCTCGACCTACACCGACCTGATGCCGCTCTTCGAGGCGGATGAAGACACCAAGGCGGTCGTCATCTACTCCGAGCCGGGCGGCTCGACCGAGGCCGAGCTGGCGCAGTGGAGCGTGGACAACAAGAGCCGGCTGCCGATCGTCGCGTTCGTCGCCGGGCGCTTCATGGACGAGATGCCGGGCATGAGCTTCGGCCACGCCGGGACGATCGTCGAGAAGAAGCTCGACTCGCCGGCCGACAAGATCCGCCGCATGCGCGATGCCGGCATCTCGGTCGCCGACGAGATCGGCGACATTCCGAAACTGGTCAAAGAGCGCATTGGCGCCTGAACGGAGATCGAGCATGGCCATGTTCATACGCGTCGATGTCGATCAAGCGATCGTAGCCAAGACCGAGGGCCTGGCGGCCAAGCTGGTCGAGGTCTGCCCGGTCAAGATCTTCGCCCCGGGGAGCAACAATGGAGTTCAAGTCGTCGAAGCCAACGTCGACGAATGCACCCTGTGCGACCTCTGCATGCGAGCGTCGCCGGACGGCGTGAAGGTCGTGAAGTTGTACGAACACTGACGCGACCGCGACCGCTTCCTCGCGTTCGACCCGCGAGAACCAATCAACTGACAAGGCGATCGTTTATTGCGGCTCGTCGATCCGGCGACGCGTTCGGGAACTTCTCGGTAGCGAGAATTTCATCCGCGCAGAGGCCTCCCCAATCTTGATGGAGCGCATGGCCTCTTGTACAAGCGATCGATGCGGACGGTGGCGCGGTGGTGGCTCGTTGTCCTGGTGGCAGTTGTAACGGTCGGATGCGGCAGCGACGACGATGACGGGGCTGCCCCGACGCCGACGCCGCAACCGACGGCGACGTCGGCCGTAGAGCCGACCGCGACGGCCTCCGCGGCCGCGACCGCGACGGCGGTGCAAAGCACCGCGACTCCGGTGGATACGGCCACCGCGAGCTCGACATCGGTGGCCGACACACCGACGCCGCTGCCGACCGCGACGTCCTTCGCTCCCCCGGCCACGGCGACCAACGCGCCGTCGGCGACCCCGACCGAGGACACGCGCGAGCTCGACGAGCAGTTGGCCGACCTGATCGCCGCGGAAGGGCTGCAAGGGAGCCCCTCTCTGCGCGACGATCCTCCCCTCACCGCCGCACAGATCGAGATCCGCGAGCTGCGCCGCGAGCTGGGGCGCAACCTGTTCTTTGACCACGCGCTGAGCGGCGTCGAACAGACGTCGTGCGGAACCTGCCACCACGCCGCCTTCCAGTTCACCGATGCGCGCAACATCGCGCGCGGCGTGTACTGCGATTTCATCCCCGAGGTCAGCATCCTCTGCGACGACGCCCCACTGGGCGGCGAGGGAGGCAACGTCGTCGGCCCCGAGCGCAGCTCGCCGCTGAACAGCCGCAACAGCCCGACACTGATCAACGTGGCGCTCTACGTCCGCCAGATGTGGAACGGGCGCTTCCGCTTCCTCGACACTTCGAGCAACGACATCAATGAATGCGATCCGAGCCTCGGCTTCCGCTTCCCGGCGCCCGAGGGCGACCTGTACACGCGCTCGCTGATGACCGCCCAGGCCCACATTCCGGTCGTCGAGCTGGTCGAGATGACCGGCGACTTTCCGGACTTCACGGGTGAGATCGAAGAGGCCGATCACCTGAACCCGGAAGTTCGACTGGCGCTGACGTCGCGCCTGGATTTCACGCCGGCCTACCGGGCTCTCTTCGAAGAGGCTTATCCGGAGAACCGGCCCGACCTACGCCTGTCGCCGCTCGACCCCGAGGTCGGGCCGAACGACGACCTGACCTACCTGGCGATCGCCGACGCGCTCGGCCACTTCCAGGAGTCGTTGGTGATGACCGATTCGCCGTGGGACCGCTATGTGCTCGGCGACCGCGACGCGATCTCGGTAGCCGCCAAGCGCGGCGCGGTCGTGTTCTACGAAGGTGGTCGCTGCTCGTCGTGTCACGCGGGAGACCTGTTCAGCGACTTCCTGAACCACAACATCGGCGTGCCGCAGGTCGGCCCGGGCACCGGCCGCTTCGACAGCGGCGACCCGAAGTACCAGGGTCTGACGAACTGGGATTTCGGCCTCGAGGAAATCACCACCAACCGCGAGGACCGCTTCAAGTTCCGCACGCCGCCGCTGCGCGGCGTAGCCATCACGCCGCCGTATATGCACAACGGCTGCTACGCGTCGCTCGAGACGGCGATCCGCCACCACATCGATCCGGCCGCCACCTACGCCGCGTACGACATGGAAACGGAGATGATCGAGCCCGACATGCAGGCCTTCGGCCTCAACCCCGCTGCGGCGGTGTTCGATTCGCGCAATCCGGTCGTCATCGGCGACGGCGAAGGCCAACACCAGATCGACCTCGACGACCAGGACGTCGACGACCTGATCGCCTTCCTCGCCGCTCTCACCGATCCGCGCATGCTCGAGACCGCCGACATGGCCCCCGAGACGGTGCCGAGCGGCCTGCCGGTCGACGTCGTCGGCGAGCGGCTCTTCCCGATCATCGAGTGAACGGACGCAACGAGCGCAAGCCGGTGCGTAGACGCGCTCTGGCGTTGGGCCTGGCGTTGCAGGCGATGGCGTTCGCCGGCGCCACCATGGCACCGGCGCAGAACCTCGGCTTTCACACATCACAGCAGTTCGAGCTCACCGGCGCGCCGTTCGACATCCTCATCGCCGACTACAACGGCGATGAGCGCCAGGACGTATTCGTCTCGGTGGTCACCCGCGCTCGCGTCGCCGTCTTCACCAATCCCGGCGACGGCGGCCTCGGCATCGGCGTTGAGGCCCGTGCACCGCCCGGCGCTGGCATGATTGCGTCTGGCGATTTCGACGAGGACGGCGAGTTGGATCTGATCGTCGCCGAGTTCGAGTCGGACTACGTCTACTTCCTGCACGGCTTCGGCGACGGCACATTCGAGTTTCCCGAGCGGGTTCTGACCGATCACGACCCCACGGGTGTCGAAGCCGCCGACATGAACGAAGACGGCCACCTCGACATCGTCGTGACGACGGCGGCGGAGGGCGGCGGCTCGGTCAATGTCGGCCTCGGCTTCGGTGATGGCACCTTCGACTACGACGCGCAGCGAAGCCGCCGACTGCCCAGCGGGAGCAGCGACGTCGCGGTCGGCGACGCCGACGGCGACGGCGATCTCGATGTAGCCGCGCCTTTCTTGATCGGAAACGCAGGGCTGTTGCGCGGCGACGGCAGCGGCGCGCTCGATCGCGTCGAGATCCTCCCGGCCGGACCCGGCGAGGAGATCAATCGCATCGTCTTTGCCGACGTCGACAACGACGACGACCTCGACATCGTCGTCGCGGCTCCCGTCTCAGGGGAGCTCCGCATCTTGCTCAACGACGGCGCCGGGAACTTCGCGGATCCGAGCTCGCTCCACGTCGGCCTCGGAGCGTTCTCCCTGCGCGCGGTCGACTTCGACCTGGACGGAATCCTCGACCTGGTGACGGCTAAAACGTCCAACAACAGTGTTGCGGTAGCGCTCGGCATCGGGGATGGCACCTTCGCACCGCCGCGACATTTCCTGGCGCCCTTCCGCCCCTTCACCGCCGACGCCGCCGACATCGACGGCGACGGATTCGTCGACGTCGTCGCGGCCAGCCAGACGCAGTCTGGTGGCACCACCCATGTCATCTACGGATCATCAAGCGGTATCCTTGGCATCGAGACCTTTCTCGAGGGTCTGCACGTGCGCCCACAGGCCACGGTGGCGACGGACGTGGACGGGGACGGTGCCCTCGAGCTGATCGTCGGTCTGGCTACGCCTCCCTCGATTGCGGTCCTCGCACCGCGCGCCGGAGGCGGCTTCGACGCGCCCCGCACGGTCGTCGAAGGCGAGATCACGACGGCGCTGCGAACCGGCGATCTCAATGGCGACAGGCTCGTCGACATCGTCGCCACCGTGGCGAACACGCCGCGCCTCGACATCCTTCTGGGCATCGGTGAAGGCGAGTTCGCGGCGCCGGCGAGCTTCGAGCTCCTGGAACCGCTGCAGTCGATCGCACTCGGCGACCTCGACGACGACGGGTCGCTCGATGTCGTGGGCACCCCGCCGTCGACCGCGGCGCCGGCCGCGGTCGTGCTCTTCGGCGACGGGGCTGGCAGCTTCGCGGCGCCCGTGGCCTTGGATCTAACCGGCGTTCCCCTCGCCCCGGCGATCGTCGATATCAATGGTGACGGCCGCCTCGACATCGCCGTCACCAACGGCGCCGAACCCGTCATCAGCACTCGCTACGGGCTCGGCGAACGGATGTTCTCCGAGCTCTCGGCAATTGCGACTGCGGCGGCGCCGCTAGCCGCCGCCTGGAGCGACATCGACGGCGACGGCCACGTCGACGTCGCCTACGGCAGCCTCGGCGCTGTCCGCATTCTGTATGGCGCCGGCAGCGAGCCGTTCGTTCAGGGACCGGTGCTGTCCGTCGACGGCAGCGTTTCGGCGATCGCGATACGCGATCTGACCGGCGACGGGAGACCCGACATCGCCGCCACCGCGGGCATATCGAACAGCTTCTGGGCGTTTGCCAACGGCGGCTCGCGCACCGACTTCGCCGAGCAGACCGCCATCGACATCGCCACCAACCCCCCCGCACTGCTGATCGCCGACATCGACGCCGACGGCCGCTACGACGCCGTCGCCGTCGGCGATGTTTTGTGGCTGCTGTCGAACCGCGCCGCACTCGCCTCGCCGCGCGGCGACGGCAACGGCGACGGCCTCGTCAGCGCCGCCGACATCATCGCGCTGCTGCGCCTGCCGGTTTCCGCGAAGCCAATCGCCGTCGAGAGCGCCGGACCGGATACTGCGCTCGGCATCGACACCAACGGCGACGGCTGGGTCGACGACACCGACCTGCGCGGCCTGCCGCGCAGGCTCTTCGCCCCCTAGTCACCCCGGCGAACGCCGGGGTCCAGGCGGCGTTGACGTTCATGGATTCGGGCTTACGGGCTGTCGATTTCTCCCGTACACGTACTCGTACCCGTACACGATCAAACGCCCGATTCTGCAGGAAATGCCGTGTACGAGTACGAGTACGAGTACGTGTAGGTGTACGGTCACGAATTTTGGTCTTCCGGTAGTCCCTTTAGCCGGAATGACGGCCGTGAGCAGTCGAGGCTGCGGGCGCGCCCTACACGCGGTCGCCGATCAGCCCGGCGATGTCGGCGATGATCTCGCTCAGCGTGCTCTCGCCCGGCGTGTAGATGCGCGCGACGCCCAGCTCCTGCAGCGCCTTGCGATCGGCGTCGGGAATGATGCCGCCGACCACCACTGGCGTTGCGCCGGCGCCGCGCTCGCGCAGCAGCTCGACGATGCGCGGCACCAGGGTCATGTGCGATCCGGAGTGGATCGAGAGACCGATCGCGTCGACATCTTCGTCGATCGCCGACGCGACGATCTGCTCCGGCGTCAGCCGGATGCCCTGATAAACCACCTCGAATCCCGCGTCCTTGGCGCGCACCGCTACCTGCTCCGCACCGTTGGAATGGCCGTCGAGTCCCGGCTTGCCGACCAGCAGCCTGAGCGGATGCCCGATCTTCTCGGCGACGCGTCGCGTATGCGCCTGCAGGTCGGCGAGGACGTCGGTGCGCGCCGCGATGCCGGCGCCCTGCACGCCGGTCGGAGCGCGGAACTCACCGAACACGGCGCGCAATGTGTTCGCCCATTCGCCCGTCGTCACACCGGCCTTCGCCGCGCGAATCGACGGCGGCATGATGTTGTCGCCGCCGCGCGCCGCCTCGGCCAGCGCCTGCAGCGCGGCGTCGACCTCGCCCTGATTGCGCGTCTTGCGGAACGCCCGCAGGCGCTCGATCTGCCCGCGCGCCGCTTCCGGGTCCACGGTGACGATACTGTCGAGGCCGCCCGCGGTGAGCGGCGACGGCTCGTGCTCGCGGTAGACGTTGACGCCGACGACGGCGATGTCGCCCGATTCGATCTTGCGCTGGCGTTCGGCGTGTGAAGCGACGAGCGCCGACTTCATCATGTCGATCGCCTGCGCGGCGCCGCCCTGCTCCTCGATGCGCGCCAGCTCGGCGAGCGACTCGCGCTCGAGCTCGGCGACCTTCTTCTCGATGACCGTCGAGCCGGCGAAGATGTCGGTCTCGTACTCGAGCAGATCGGTCTCGAACGCCAGCACCTGTTGCACGCGCAGCGACCACTGCTGATCCCACGGACGCGGCAATCCGAGGGCTTCGTTCCACGCCGGCAACTGCACGGAGCGGGCGCGCGCCTCCTTGGCGAGCGTAACGGCCAGCATCTCGAGGACGATGCGCTGGACGTTGTTCTCCGGCTGCTGCGCGGTGAGGCCGAGCGAGTTCACCTGCACGCCGTAGCGGAACCGGCGCTTCTTGTCGTCCTCGACCCCGTAGCGCTCGCGCGTCAGGCGGTCCCACAGGCGGGTCATCGCCTTCAGCTTGCACAGCTCCTCGATGAAGCGGATGCCGGCGTTGACGAAGAAAGAAAGCGCGCCGACGACATCGTCGATCGGAACTCCGGGCCGCTCGCGCACGCGATCGAGCACCGCGAAGGCATTGGCGAGGGAGAACGCGATCTCCTGCACCGGCGTCGCACCGGCTTCCTGCAGGTGGTAGCTGCAGACGTTCATCGGGTTCCACTTCGGAATGTGCTTGACCGTGTACTCGATGGTGTCGGCGGTGAGGCGCAGCGACGGCTCGGGCGGAAAGATGTAGGTGCCGCGCGACAGAAACTCCTTGAGCACGTCGTTCTGCGTCGTGCCGCGCAGCTCGCGGGTATCCGCCCCCTGGCGCTCGGCGACGGCGGCGTACAGCGCCAGCAGCCAGGGCGCCGGCGCGTTGATCGTCATCGAGGTGTTCATCTGCGCCAGCGGGATCTGGTCGAACAGCGCCTCCATGTCGCCGATGTGGCAGATCGGCACCCCGACCTTGCCGACCTCGCCGGCCGCCATCGGGTCGTCGGAGTCGTAACCGGTCTGAGTCGGCAGATCGAACGCGACACTGAGCCCCGTCTGCCCCTTGGAGAGATTGGTGCGAAAGAGTCGATTGGCGGCCCGCGGATCGCTGTGACCCGCATAGGTCCTCATCAGCCAGGGTGCGCGTAGCTCCGACATGCAGGCGAACCTACCGCCCGCCCCCGGAATCGGGCAAGACCCCCCG
>CADEER010000039.1:0-10306 GCA_902826395.1 uncultured bacterium | reverse complement strand
TGTGACGACCAGGTGCAGCGATTCTATTTGACGGAAAGCAAGCGGAGGACTACTCAGCATGTGACTCGACACAAGGGGGAACGGGCGATGGTAGTACGGTTGCGCGTGGCCACACTCTTCGTTGCCGTGATTGCAGTGCTCGTCGGGCCGGCACTCGCCGACGTGGATCTATCCGGCGACTACCGGGTCGACGAAACCGCATTCCCCCTGATCGACGTGTGCACCGCCACCGTAGTGCAGAGCGGAACCTCGCTGAGCCTTTCGGCTACCTGCATCGGCGGGAACTACCTGACCGGATCCGGGACGATCGATCCGCTCACCGGCGCCCTCGATCTCACCGGCACGTGCGAGGTCGAGGCACCGCCCGCCGGTCCGCCGCAACCTCTGTCGCTCACCGGCACCGGCGCGGCGGATAGCATTTCGTTCGTGGTCTCCGGCACCTGTGGCAGCTCCGCAGTCGAATTCTTTGGGACCAAATGCGGCAACGGCAGTCTCGATCTGAACGAGGAGTGCGAAGACGGCAACCGCGACAACGGCGACTGCTGCTCGGACAGTTGTGACGCCGAGACCGGCAACGTCTGCGACGCCGCCACACCCGAGTGTACATTGTCTCTCTGCGACGCCTCGGGCACCTGCGTCCCCAACGCCGCCGACGAGGCGGCCGGCGCGCCGTGCGACCTCGACGCGGACGCCTGCACGGTCGACACCTGCGACGGCGCCGGGACCTGCGAGGCAACCGGCGCGCCGCTGCCATGCGAGCTCTGCGAGACGTGTGAAGCCGATGCAGGCTGCGTCGCGAGCCCGTTGGAAGTCAGTCCACATCCGACAGTCGGGGAGTGCCTCTCTACCGAGAGCGAGACTGCGAAGTTCCTGAACTACCTCGACGACGATGACAAAGACCGCTTGCTATGGGGCTGGAAGAAGGGCCCGGCCGTGCCGCTCGTGGATTTCGGCACTCCCAACACTTCGACCGACTATTCGCTCTGCCTGTTCGGCCGCCGGCCGAACGGCACTTACGAAGTAGTCGGCGCCATCGAGATTCCGTCAGGCGCTGGCTGGCAGCCGGGCAGCGAAGGCTTTCGCTTCGAAGGCGACCTTCCGGGAACAGGCCGAATCAAGCTCGACCTGCGGGGCAGCGTTGAAGCGGGGAAATCGAGAATCGCCGCGAACGTCAAAGGCCCCGGACTCGCCTACCCTTCGATCGACAATCTGCGCGCCGGTCAGATCGAGCTGCGCGCCGACAACGGCAAGTGCTGGGCTTCGCAGATGCGCGTCGGCCGCAACAGCCGCAGCAACGCCAAAGTCGAGAAGATCAAATTGAGAGACTGTACCTTCGACCCGAGCAAGTGTCGCTGAGTCGTCGGTCCGGTCGAGCCGGCAAACGTGAGCACGTGGTGAATCGACGCGCCCGACCCTTCACTCCTCGCACACGACTACTGGGCACCGCCCCTTGTCGAGGTACTGGGATGCTCAGGCACCCCCGCCGCGCGAAGGTGCGAGACCGCCCGGTCGAGCTCCTCGATCACCGCGAGTCGTTCGTCGCAGACACGCTGTAGCTCGGCAGCGGCGACACCCTGCGCGCGAAGGTGCGTAACGGCTTGGTCCAGCTCACGGATCAGCCCCAAGCGCTCGTCGCAGATCCGCTGCAGCGTCTCGACGGCGAGCGACTGCTCGCGGATCACGGCGAACCGTTCGTCGCAGATCCGCTGCAGTGCAACGCACCGCTCCTCCAGAGCTCGAATCGACTGATGAGACTCATCGGACACGGCACCGCCGGGGTCGTCCTCGATCGCGATGGAGCTGAACGCGCGGGCGAACGTCGAGACGACTTTGCGCGCGTGCCACTCGGAAAGGTGGAGATTGTCGTCCTCGAATGGATCGACCATCACGTCGCACACCATCTCGTAGCTGGGGAAGTAAAACAGCGCGCGATTTCGCTCTGGATGATCGCGTAAGAACTCGTCGAGACCGGCGCGGATGATGGCCTTGGACGCGGAATTGGCCGAGAGAGGAGAGACGGCCCGAAAGGTACCACTGAGTTTTTGCGGCGACACGGTGAACACGATCTTGGTCCTCGGCAGGAATGACGCGCGCAAGCGCTCGATCGTCTCGAGAGCCTGCGCGACATCAGCCACCGTAGCCACGCAATGCACGTGTCGCGCAGGATCGTACATGCTCTCCAGCGGGGTGCGCCACATCGCTTCGCCCGAGGCGAGATCGAGCCAGTACTCCGCGATGCCGAAGGTAATCAGAAGAACGTCGGCCGCTTCCAGGATTCCGCGGATCCGATCGCGTTGCTCTGGGGTCGGCTGAACAACGATCTTGCTCTGGTCGATCCAAACCAGGCCGCTCGGGTCCAGCTCGCCAAACGCCCAGCGAAACTGTTGTGCGACCGTCAACGGGTTCTCGAGCGGGTTGCGGACGATCGCATCCGCAGAACCATCTCCCAACGCCGCGTTGATGCCACGCTCGATCAGCCACTCGGCGAACCGCGCCGCGAAGCAACTACCGTAGGCGACCACGCGCGTGCTGCGATCGATGAAAGGCGCCTCGGGCCGCCATCCGTCGAGCACGGCGTCCAAGCCCTGGGCGCGCATTGCGGACTTTGTGGGAGTCCGCCGGTAACGCCCCGACGCGGCCCAACGATCAATATCGCGCTCGATCACGGCAATTGCATCGAGCGCCTCCTCGGTACTGAGTGCGTTGCTCCAGAGCCAGTTCGGCGGCCGCGTCATCGCCATCCCTCCAAGGCTGCCACGCCTCCACGATCCGCGCGGGATACCTCGCCGATCGGTTCCGCAACCCTTGGACCACAACACGACCCCGAGTACCAGCATCGGCTCGGCACCGCACCGGAGGCCAGCGGCGGGTACCGGACGAGCGACAGTCATCCGGAGAGACCGGTCGGGGTTGTCTTGGCTGGCGAAAAATGCGACTGACCCCGGTTGCGCCGCTGGGCCCCTCTGTGGTCCGGCAGCAGTCCCCCCGCAAGGAGCCTTCATTATGAGAGAGATTCGAAAAGTAGTCGTGCTTGGCGCCAATGGCACCATGGGAGCCGGAAGCGCCGAGGTGTTCGCCGCTGGAGGCTGTGAGGTGATGCTGCTGGCGCGCGACGCCGCGAAGGCCCAGGCCGGGCTCGAGTCGGCGCAGGGGATGGCGAAATCCGCCACCATCGGCAGCCTGATGAAGGTCGGCAGTTACGACGCCGACCTCGAAAAATCCGTCGCCGAAGCCGATCTCATCTTCGAGGCACTCGCCGAGGATCTGGCGATCAAGAAGGAGTTCTTCGGCCGCGTGACCAAGGTGCGCCAGCCGGATTCGATCGTCGCCACGGTGTCGTCGGGACTCTCGATCACCGACATGGCGGCGGTCGGCGACGCGAGCTTCGCCAAGCATTTTCTCGGTATCCACCTGTTCAATCCGCCGAACGTCATCGTCGGCACCGAAGTGATTCCGCACGCCGGCACCGACCCGAAGTTGGTTGAGCCGATCGTCGACATGCTGGAAAAGCGCTTCGGCCGCGTCGTCACCGTGTGCCGCGACCTGCCCGCCTTTGCCGGCAACCGCGTCGGCTTCAAGGTCCTCAACGAGGTGGCGCAACTCGCCGAGGAGCACGGCGTCGCCTTCATGGACTACGTCGTCGGCCCGTACACCGGCCGCGCGATGCCGCCGCTCTCGACCGTCGACCTGGTCGGGCTCGACGTGCACAAGGCGATCGTCGACAACGTGTACGAGAACACCAAGGACGAGGCGCACGACAAGTTCGCCCTGCCCGCCTACGTCAACAAGCTGATCGCCGCTGGCCATCTCGGCAACAAGACGGCGGCGAAGGGCGGCTTCTACCGGCGCGCCAAAGAGGACGGCAAGAACGTCCGCTACGTGCTCGATCCGAAGAGCGGCGAGTACACGCGCGAGACTCCCGTCGCGCCGGTGCCGTTCATCGAAGAGACGTGCAAGCTGCACCGCGTCGGTCGCTACCGCGAGGCGATGAAGATTTTCGTCGAAGCCAAGGGTCGCGAGGCCGATCTCGCCCGCAAGGTGATCTTCGGCTACGTCAGCTACGCGCTGAATCGCGTCGGCGACGGCGAGGTAGTCCGCGAGCCGCGCGACGTCGATCGGATCATGGGCTTCGGCTTCAACTGGGCGCCGCCGACCGTTCTCGCCGACGTCATCGGCATCAAGGAGACGATCGCGCAGATCGAGAAGTGCGGCCTCGAGGTTCCGGCCGTGCTCGCCAAGGCGCCCGCCGGACAGCCGCTCTTCCGCGAGGCCAACGTGAACATTGGACGCTTCTTCTCGGCCTGACGGGTATCGCTAAACGGTAGGGTCGGGCACGATCGGGGAATCACCCCCGGCTTGCCCCGGCGCCGTTTGCGAGTGATACTGCCGAACCGTGTTCTAGCTCGAACCCTACGGAGGAATGCCATGGCCCAGCCCGTTTACGTTCTCGGCGGATACCAGACCGACTTCGCCCGCAACTGGACGAAGGAGAACAAGCACATCATGGCGATGATTCGCGAGGGTGTGGTCGGCGGGCTCGAGGCGACGGGCATCGATGCGAAGGACGTCGAAGTCGGCCACGTCGGCAACTTCGCCGCCGAGCTCTACTCCATGCAGGGCCATCTCGGCGCCTTTCTCGTCGACGCCGATCCGGCCTTTTCGGGGCTGCCGACGGCGCGACACGAGGCCGCCTGCGCCTCGGGCAGCATTGCGCTGCTGGCCGCCTCGGCGGAGATCGAGGCCGGGCGCTACGACCTGGCGATGGTGGTCGGCGTCGAGCAGATGAAGACGGTCGATCCGAAGACCGGCGGCGACTACCTCGGCACGGCGGCCTGGTACGAGCGCGAAGCGGAAGGCGTCGAATTCCCCTTCCCGAAGCTGTTCGGCCGCCTCGGCGACGAGTACGACAAGCGCTTCGGTCTCAAGGACGAGCATCTGGCGCACATTTCCGCGGTCAACTACTCGAACGCGAAGCGCAATCCGCTGGCGCAGACGCGCAGTTGGTACATGACCGAGGATCACGCGAACGCCAACGACAAGTTCAACAGCATCATCGGCGGCCGCATCAAGATCTCCGACTGCTCGCAGGTCACCGACGGTAGCGTCGCGATCTTCCTCGCCTCCGAAAAGGGCGCGGCCGCTTACGCCAAGCGCCGCGGTATCGAGCTCTCGAAGCTGCCGAAGATCCTCGGCTGGGGACATCGCACGGCGCCGATCGAGTTCACCACCAAAGTCGCGGAGAGCAAGGACAACCCCTATGTCCTGCCGCACACCCGACGCGCCATCCTCGATGCGTTTGAGCGCGCCGGACTCTCGGGGGTGCAGGACGTCGACGCGATCGAGACGCACGATTGCTTCACGACTTCCGAGTACATGGCGATCGACCACTTCGGTCTGACCAAGCCCGGCGAATCGTGGAAGGCCATCGAAGACGGCACCATCGAGCTCGGCGGCCGCACGCCGATCAATCCGAGCGGCGGTCTGATCGGCGCCGGTCATCCGGTCGGCGCCACCGGTTGCCGCCAGCTCCTCGACGCCTACAAGCAAGTGACGGCGAGCGCCGGCGAGTACCAGGTCGAGGGAGCCCGCAAGATCGCGACGCTCAACATCGGCGGCAGCGGCACGACGAGCTGCTGCTTCGTCGTCGGCAACTGACGGAAGCTCCGGCCCGAGCCCTCCTGCCATCGAGAACGCGCTTGTCCAGAACAGCATCGCTCGAGTCCGCCGAAGATGAGTGACTACGATCGCATTTCGATCGAGATGCACGACCGTCTGCACGGCAAGCTCGGCGTGCACAGCAAGGTTCCGCTGCAAACCCGAGAGGACCTCAGCACCGCCTACACGCCTGGCGTGGCGGCGGTGTGCCACGAGATCCATCAGCACCCCGAGCGGGTCTACGACCTGACGATCAAGCGCAACACGGTCGCCATCGTTTCCGACGGCTCGGCGATCCTCGGTATCGGCAACCTCGGAGCGGAAGCCGCCATACCGGTCATGGAGGGCAAGGCGGTACTCTTCAAGGAGTTCGCCGACATCGACGCCTTCCCGATCTGTCTCGCCACGCAAGACACCGACGAGATCGTACACGCCGTGCGCATGATCGCGCCGGTCTTCGGCGGCATCAATCTCGAGGATATCTCGGCGCCCCGCTGCTTCGAGATCGAAGACCGCCTCGTGGACCTCGGCATCCCGGTCTTCCACGACGACCAGCACGGTACCGCCATCGTCGTCCACGCCGCGCTGCTCAACGCATTGCGCGTAGCCGGCAAGGATCTCGGCGACTGCACCATCGTCTTCAACGGGTCCGGCGCGTCGGCGATCGCCTGCGCCAAGTTGATCCTGAGCGCCGGAGAGAAGGGCCGCCACTCGCGGGCGGGCAACGTCATCCTCTGCGACTCGAAGGGGATCGTCCACAGGGACCGCAAGGATCTGAACCCCTACAAGGCACAGCTCGCTGAGATGACCAACCACGGCAACATGTCCGGCAGTCTCGCCGACGCGCTGCGCGGCGCCGACGTGTTCATCGGTCTGTCGGTCGCCAACCTGCTGACCCAGGACATGGTCCGCTCGATGAAGAAGCACCCGATCATCCTGGCGATGGCCAATCCGACGCCGGAGATCATGCCCGACCTGGCGCACGCCGCCGGGGCCGCGGTCGTCGGCACCGGGCGCAGTGACTTTCCGAACCAGATCAACAACGTGCTGGCATTCCCCGGCACGTTCCGCGGCGCGCTCGATTCGGGCGCCCGCGTCATCAACGACGAGATGAAGCTCGCCGCCGCCGAGGCGCTGGCCGCCGAGGTGATAGAGCCGTCCCCCGAACGCATCATTCCGGCGCCGCTCGACAAGGCCGTTCCCAACAAGATCGCCGCCGCCGTCGCCGAGGCGGCGCGCCGCACCGGTGTCTGCCGCTGAGGCGGCGAGAGTTTTCGATCGGCCGCGGGCGCGATCCGGCGCTGCTCTGTCGCCGCCAACGGGCTGCACGCCAATTCAGATCGGTGGGAGACGCGTCGGCAAAAAACAGTCATCCCGGCGAAAGGGACTGTCGATTTTCTGCGAAATCGCGTCTCGCGGCCTTCCCCCTTTGGCAAAGGGGGATTGAGGGGGATTCAATTTGATGGCGTTCATTGCGGAATCCCCCCTGACCCCCCTTTTTCAAAGGGGGGAACTCCTGGGGCGGTCGCGAGCCTTTCGTTTTCCGACAGTCCCGAAAGCCGGGATCCAGGTGGGGCGGCGGTGGCGTGCAGCCTAGACCCCGGCTTTCGCCGGGGGGACGACAGGGGAAGGTGATCGGACTGGCGTGCAAAGCCCCGCGGCCGCACGGGGTTGTCATCCCACCCCGCGAACGCGAAGCTCCGATCTCGTGACGCCGACCACAGCATCGAGAACTGCCCTGGTCACCGGGGCGAGCCGCGGCATCGGCCGCGCCGTCGCCTTGCGATTGGCGGCATCGGGGATCGAGGTGCTGGCGCTGGCGCGCGATCGCGACGCCTTGAGCGCCGTTGCCGCCGCGGCGATTCCCGGCAAAGTCGTTCCCCTGCCCTGCGATCTCACCGACCCGCCGGCTCTGCGCGCCGCGCTCGAGCAGTGCGTGTCCGCGACCATCATCGTCAACAACGCCGGCTGGGCGACGCCGCGCACGGCGTTCGCCGCCGCCCGCCCCGACGACTGGCATAGGACGCTGACCGTCTGCCTGCACGCGCCGATGACCATCGTACACACGTTGCTGCCGGCGCTCCTCGCCGCCGGACACGGCACGATCGTCAACATTCTCTCGCCGGCCGCCCGCAGTGGACGCGCCGGCGAAGCGGCCTACGCCGCTGCCAAGGCAGGCCTGCGCGGATTCGGAGAGTCGCTGCGCGACGAGCTGCGCGACAGCGATGTGAAGGTCGCCGCCATCTACCCCGGCTACGTCGACACCGCCTTTCTGCCTCCCAATCGCCGCCTCGACCGCAGCCGCTTGCTGCTCCCCGACGACGTCGCGGCCGCCGTGATGCTGTGTGTCGACAGCCCACCCCACGTCTGCCCCTCCGAGATCGTCCTCGAGCCGCAGCGCAATCCGCTGGCGAACAAAGGTCCGCAGCGATGAGCTCTCTTCGCGACAAGGTCGTGCTCGTCACCGGCGGCGCCCATCGATTGGGGCGCGCCGTCGCCCTCGAGCTGGCGGCGCGCGGCGCCCATCTGGCGATCAACTATCATCGATCGGCGGCAGAGGCGCTCGACACCGCGCGCGATGTTGCTGGGTTCGGTGTCGCCGCCCTACCGATCCAGGCCGACGCCGCCGATCCTAGCCAGGTCGACGCCATGGTCGAGCGAGTCGAACGAGACCTCGGGCGGATCGACCATTGGATCGCCGCTGCCGGTGTTTTCCGGCGGACCCCCGTCGCATCGGTGACTGCGGACGACTGGCGCGACATGACGAGAGGAAACTACGAGACCTTGCGCGTGTGCGCCGAACGCATTGCACCGACCATGGTGCGGCGAGGCGGCTCGATCGTCGCTTTCGGCGACGTCGGCGGCATCCGTCCGTGGGCGGACTACATCCCGTACTGCGTCGCCAAAGCACGCGTGATGGCGTACGCGGCGGAGCTGGCGGCTCGGCTCGCACCCTCGGTGCGGGTCAACTGCATTCTCCCCGGACCGGTGCTGTTCCCGCCCGGCTATCCCGCACCAGCGCGACAACGCGAGATCGACCGGACACTGCTCGGGCGGGCCGGCAGCGCCGGAGCCATCGCACGCAGCGTCGCCTTCCTGGTCGAGAGCGAGTACATCACCGGGGTCCGGTTGCCCGTCGACGGCGGTCGCCTGCTGCGATGAGCACGCCTTTCGCGCCCGACTGGTGCGCTCTGCCGAGCGACTTCTGGTTTCAGATCTTCGGCGAGCGCCGGCCGATCGACGTCGAGATCGGCCCCGGGCTGGGCGAGTTCCTCGAGGCGATCGCCACCCATCACCCGGATCGCAGCTTCTTTGCGATCGAACGAGCTGCTTCCCGAACGCGCGTCGTGCAGCAGCGCATCGACCGGAAGGGGCTGACGAACGTCCGCGTGCTTTGCGCCGAGGCGGAATGCGTGCTCGCCCTGTGGCCGGACGACTGCGTCGACCGCTTCCACATCCAGTTCCCCGACCCGTGGTGGAAGCGGCGCCATCACCGGCGTCGCCTGATGAACCCGGCCTTCGTCGCCGAGCTGCGCCGCATCCTGCGACCGGGCGGTAGCATCAATCTGATCACCGACGTCGAGGAGTACTTCGCCCTGGCGCAGGTCGCACTGCGAGGCGACAGCGGCTTGGAAGAGGTCCCCGCCGAGCTCGACGACTTCACGGCAACGTCGTTTTCCCGCAAGGCCTCCGTCAGGGGCTGGCGTCTGTCGGCCGCCAAGCACCGCAAACGCGAACAATGACAGGCGCGGCAGCTCAGGCCGCTGCCGCGCCGTAGTCGCGAATCGCCGTAGCGGCGGTCAGGTGTTCGCCCGTTACCGCAGCCACCGCATCGCGCCAGGATACGGGCAGCGGCGACATCTCGTCGGGGTCGGCAACCAGATCGAACAGCATCGTCTCGCCACCGCGCACCATCAGCTTGTATCGCGCTCCAACGGCGGCGAACTGATTCGCCCGGTACACGGGCAGTGCATCCGGAACGCGCGGGTAGTGAAAGTGCTGCGCCATCGCCATGGCATTGCCGGCGCGGTACTCCCCATCGACCAAGGTCTCCGAGAATCGCGGCGTGGCGCCGCGCGTCGCTCGCTCGACGAATCCAAAGAGATCGCGCGTCGAGACCACGTCATCGACGGCACCGCACTCGCCCGTCGGCAGGAAGACCGACAGTGGCACGCGGAGGTGCGTCTCGTAGAGCGATCCATCGTGCAGGTAGAGTCCGTGCTCACCGAATCCCTCGCCGTGATCACTGACCAGGACGACGACCGTTTCGTCCAACAATCCGCGCCCCTGCAACTCGCCGAAGAATCGCGACAGTTTGGCGTCCATCAGCTCGACGGCGCGGCGATAACGCCCGGCGAGCATCACGCGTACGGGCTCCGACAAGTGGAAGCCCGGTCGCAGGTAGCGATGCTGTCCGAGCCGCGACAGCGCGTACGGCGCGAGCAGGTTTTCCACCGCACCGGCCGCCGATCTCCACGGCCGCATCAACGAGTCGTTCGCCGGCGCGTACGGCGCGTGCACGTCGTACAGATTGGCGAAGAGGAAGAATGCCTGCCGCCGTCGCCGCAGCTCGGTCATGCGTGTGAGCAGATAGTCGAGGAGCCGCTCGTCGGCCGGTTGCAGCGAGTGGGCAAACGTCCGGGCGAACTCG
>CADEER010000038.1 GCA_902826395.1 uncultured bacterium | reverse complement strand
TGGCGGAGGGGTCACACCCGTTCCCATTCCGAACACGGAAGTTAAGCCCTCCAGCGCCGATGGTACTTCTGGGTCGCCCAGCGGGAGAGTAGGACGCTGCCGGAATTAAAACAAAAAGAGCCCAACATCTCTTCGAGGTGTTGGGCTCTTTTTGCTTCTGATACTGAGTGTACAAGAAATGGTTTGCTTCTCAACTTTTGTAGCCAACCTTTCGGTAAGTCACTTCACCTTTGTCTATGCGCAAGGAGAACCCGCATTTCGGGTCATTGCAGGCCCATGCTTTGAAGGAGACCGACGCCCCTTCTTGGCCGTAGTCGGAAAGGGGGATCAGTTTCCCCTCCGCACATTCCCGGCACTTCGGCCAATCCATCGCCACCTCCTTGGGCCCCTCCGGCATCCCCTCGCCGGCCAAATTGCCACCGAATGCGGGATGTTAGCCGAACGCCTGTGGGAAAGCAAGGGAAAGGAGCCCGTGCCTGCGAACACGAAAGCGCCCCCGCCAGGAATCGAACCTGGACTTCAGGTTCCGGAGACCTGCGTGATATCCTTTTCACCACGGGGGCCGGGATGGATCGATCTACCACCCACGCCGGAGTCGGTCAAATCCAACGGCGAACGGGGTCGGGGGTGACCCGATGAACGAAATCCCGATCGCTGCGGCAGTATGCTCCAGCCCTGCAAAGATCAATCTGAACTTGAGAATCCGTGGTCGCAGAGCTGACGGGTACCATCTCATTGAGTCTGACATGGTCGCGATCGGTGTCTTCGATTCCATTCGAGCCGCCATCTATCCCGGACCTCCGATGGTAGAGCTGTCTGTCACGGGTGATGGCGCGCCGGCGGGCCCGGACAACCTCGTGTACCGCGCCGCTCAGCTGATCGTGGCACGGTGTAGCCTGGCGGTTTGCCTGCGTGTTTGGTTGGGAAAGTACATTCCGAGCAGGGCGGGCCTTGGCGGCGGGAGCAGTGATGCTGCGACGACGCTGCGCTTGGTAAACTACCTCGCACGCGCCGGACTGAGTGACGCCGACTTGGAGGAGATGGCCCTCCAACTGGGTGCCGATGTTCCCTTCTTTGTCTCCTGCAGACCCTCTCGGGTATGCGGTATCGGGGAGGAAATGATCCCGCTCGAATCGTGGCCCGAGGAGCACCTGGTTGTTGCCTTTCAAGGCCGCGGGCTGACGACGGCTGACGTTTATGCCCGGTTCGACGCTTCGTTGACATCGCCAGAAGCCGTCAGTAGTATCCGCGTTTTTCCGCACTTACCGGGCACTCGCCACCGCAATGATTTAGAGCCGGCGGCGAGCCGGATGGATCCAGGAGTTAATGAGTTGAAGCAGCGCCTCCATGCTGGCGGCGCGAGCGGTGTGGGGATGTCCGGCAGTGGCTCCGCCGTGTTCGGATTCTTTCCCGACGAGGCTGTGGCAAGGGCTTGCGCGGCAGATTTGTCAAAAGATGGTGTTTGGGCCAAAGCGACGAAGGCGATCGTTGGCCCATGTCCAGTCGAGAGAATCGAATCAGAGGTCAATTGGTAGTCAAATGGGCGGTAGCCAAGCGGTAAGGCACCGGGTTTTGATCCCGGCATTTCGAAGGTTCGAATCCTTCCCGCCCAGCTTGCGCTGCATTCCGAAAGCATCGAAGTGAAGAACCAGTTGCAGATCTTTGCAGGGAACTCGAATCCGGACTTGGCCGACCAGGTAAGCTCGTTCTTGAACGTTCCGCTTGGGCAAGCCGAAGTGCGACGGTTCAGCGATGGCGAGGTCATGGTTGAGATCGATGAGAACGTCCGCGGTGGCGACGTCTTTGTCATCCAGTCTACCTGTACCCCGGTCAACGATCACCTGATGGAATTGCTCCTCATGCTGGATGCATTCCGACGCGCGTCAGCGAAACGGGTGACGGCCGTGATCCCATACTACGGCTACGCACGCCAGGATCGCAAAGTCTCGCCACGTGTCCCGATCAGCGCCAAGCTGGTCGCGGACCTGATCTCGGCGGCTGGCGCTTCACGTGTACTCACGCTCGATCTTCACGCCGGTCAGATTCAGGGGTTCTTCGATGTTCCAGTCGACAACCTGTACGCTACGCCCGTTCTCTTCAAGCACGTCCGAGAGCGGGTTGGTCAGGAATCGGTCACTGTGGTCTCGCCGGATCCTGGTGGTGTGGAGCGCGCTCGCGCGTTCGCCAAGCGCTTGGATGCTGGCTTGGCGATCATCGACAAGCGCCGTGCACGCGCCAACGAAGTTGCAGAGATGCGTGTCGTGGGCGATGTCATGGGACAGACGGCGGTGATCGTTGACGACATCGTCGATACAGCGGGCACGTTGGCGGCCGCGGCAGAAGCGCTCAAGGCAGCTGGTGCCAAATCTGTCTTCGCTTGTTGTACGCACCCGGTTCTTTCAGGTCCGGCGATCGAGCGAATCAAAGGCTCGGACCTGACCAAGCTCCTTGTCACCAATACGATTCCGCTCAGTGACGAAGGCAGTTCATGTGCGAAGATCGAAGTCCTCTCGATCGCGCACTTGCTCGGTGAGGCTATCCGCCGCACGCACCAGGAAGAATCGATCAGTTCGCTATTCATGTCTTGAAGTAAGCGCTCCGGGTGGTCGGAGCAGGAGTGATCCCTAAAGATGGAAACACTGGAGTTGGCTGTCAAAGCGCGGGGAGGCAGCGGTAAGTCGAAGAGCCGTGCGATGCGCAGGGAGGGACGGTTCCCTGCTGTCATCTATGGGCCGAGGATGGCTCCCGAGAATGTTTCTCTGGAAGTGCGGGAGTTCGATCGCAAGGCCGGCGCCGGATCGCACGCACATCTCTTCAAGCTTACATCCAGCGATGAAGGCATCGGAGAAAAGCTGGTCCTTGTCAAAGAAGTGCAACGACATCCTGTGAGTCGCCACCTTTTGCACGCAGACCTGTATGAGGTCGACGTCAAGGAGAAGATTCGCGTCGATGTTGCCCTCAACTTTGTCGGGAAAGCTGCTGGTGTCGACGTCGGGGGGATTCTACAGCCGATTCGTCGCACTATCGAGGTACTCTGTCTCCCGTTGCAGATTCCGGATGAGATCGAGATCGATGTCAGCGCTCTGGGAATTCACGACGCCATCCACATCAGCGACGTCAAGGCACCGGCCGGGGTCGAGATCCCTTATGATGCCGACGAGGCGTTGGTGACGGTGTTGCCGCCGGTGGTCGAGGAGACGCGCGGAGCCGAAGGCGAAGCTGACGGACAGGCCGGCGCTACTGGGGACGCCGACAAGGGCGACGGCAAGGGGTCTTCTGAAGGGTAACAGATGTATGCGGGTCGTTGCCGGCCTTGGCAATCCCGGGGCTCGATACGCCCGAACCCGCCACAACGTTGGTTTCATGGTCGTTCGAGAGTTGGCGAATCGTTGGGATGTGTCGTTTGAGATCGGTGCTGCCGCGCTATGTGGGACTGTGTTGCGCGAGGGCAAGGAGCTGAAGTTGGTTCTCCCGCAGATGTTCATGAATCTCAGCGGCGACGCGGTAGTCGGATTGGTACAGCCGCCGGCGGGTGAGGATCTGATTGTTGTCTATGACGATCTCGATCTACCCCCTGGTGTGCTCCGGCTCCGTCGCGACGGCAGTGCGGGCGGGCATCGAGGAGTAGAGTCGATCATCGAGCGTTGCGGGTCGACCTTTGTGCGGGTTCGTGTCGGAATAGGACGACCGCCGCTTGGGATGGGATCAGCTGACTATGTGCTCGGTGAATTTCCGGACGACGAATGCAAGCTATGGGCGAATGCTGTCGAGCGCGCTGCCGATGCCGTGGAATGTGTACTGACGCACGGCTTGCAGGTGGCGATGAATCGATTCAACGCGATGGAAGGGTAGTGCCGCGATCATGAGCTCGCAGATTGCGGAAGGAGGAGATAGCGATGCGACGATATGAAACTCTGCTGGTACTAAATCCGGAATTGCCGGAAGCTCAGACGCGGGAGACAATTGACCGTGCGAGGCGCGTCCTAGTCGATGCCGGCGCTGATGATTTCCAGCTTCAGGAATGGGGCATGCGCGATCTTGCCTATGAGATCCGCAAGCACAAGCGAGGCTACTACGTGCTTCTGGAGTATCGCGCGACTCCCGATCTAGTGAAGGAGCTCGAGCGCAATTTGAAGATTGCGGATGAGGTTCTTCGGTTCATCTCCGTCGCTGTAGCCAATGATGCGCGGCGTCCGCTGCTCCAAGGGGATGGTCCCGACCTCCGAGCGACTGAGCGTGATGACCACTCGGAGGGGCTCGGCGTCGAGTGATCGGCGTCGAGCATGAGCAAGATCGCGAGCAGTGCAGCTTGATGTCGAAGGGAGTGAGAGAATGCCACTGAGACCGAAAAGAGGAAAACCGAACGGAGTCGCGGCGGGGCGCGAAGAGCGAGGGAATTTTCGCCGCCGGCCGAGCAGGCGAAAGGTTTGTCGTTTTTGCGCGGACAAGGAATCGCGCATCGACTACAAAGATGCGCGCTCGTTGGGCAACTACTTGACCGAGCGTGGCAAGATCATTCCCAGCCGCATTACCGGTACTTGCGCTCGACACCAGCGCAAGCTGACAACGGCAATCAAGCGGGCGCGGACGGTGGCGTTGCTGCCGTACACGGTGACGACGGTTTAACGCGTTGGCGAGGCGGGTTTCACAAGTCCCGCGGCGCGACCGTTCGTAGTAATCGCCAGAGAGGTAAGGCAATGGAAGTGATTCTGCAGGAAGACGTAGCTCATCTCGGACATATCGGCGAGATCGTGAAGGTTCGCGACGGGTATGCGCGCAACTACCTGTTCCCGCGCGGCATGGCCGTGTTAGCCGACAAGCGGAACGTGCGCGAGCTGGATCATCAGAAGCGCGTCGTAGAGGAGAAGCGACAGCGCGTTGCCGCGACGGCTCAGGAAGTCGCCAAGAAGATGTCCGCCGTCAGTCTCCAATTCTCATCGCGTGCGGGCGATGGCGGCAAGCTCTTTGGCTCGATCACGAACCAGGATATCGAGAAGCAGCTCAAGGAAGTTGGTTTCGATGTCGACCGCCGCCGGATCCGGCTCGACGAGCCGATCAAATCGGTTGGCA
Source organism: uncultured bacterium (assembly GCA_902826395.1). Lineage (GTDB taxonomy): Bacteria > Desulfobacterota > Binatia > HRBIN30 > CADEER01 > CADEER01. The sequence goes on along the minus strand of CADEER010000038.1, from coordinate 30,148 downwards.
ATCACAAGGTGACGGTGACGCTCGCCGCCGGAGTGCCCTGCGAGATCATCGTCAAGGTCATCGCCATCGAGAGCCCTAAACACGACTCCGAGGCTGAAGCGACGAACGTGGGCGAGACCGGCGATGCTGTCGCGAGCGACGGCGAAGGTACGGACGATTCGGAGGATTGACGTCAATATCGGTGTCGCCTTCAGTTTCCCGATTCGAAGGTTCTGACGCCGCCGGGAAGGGTGCCGCGGTTGATCAGCAACTTGAGCGCTGTGTCGGCACGGTGCGGATCCCAAAGAGCGAGGTCCGTTCGCCCGTCGCCATTGGCATCCCCGATTGCCATTTGGCCATTGCTCCCAACGGGTTGTTGCGCCACTCTTTTGGCGTAACGAAACTGCGTACCGCCCAAATAGACCTCGATTTGGTCCCCCTCTCCCGACGTGATCAGGTCGCGATGGCCATCGCCGTTGAGATCTCCTTTCCATGTCGGCAGGAATCCACTCGGCGCGAATGTATCGAAGCTGATCGGCAGACTGAGCTTGTGTTCAACCCACGGCTCGGCTTCGAACAGGCCTTGACTGCCGGCGCGGAAGATAGCGACGTGAATGTCGATCGAGCGGGTTGCTAACGCTTCGATCATCTCCAGGGCGCTGAACGGAGTAGCCATGCGAATCAGTTCGCTTCGGCGGTCGCCATCGAGATCGACGAGTGCGAGCGATGCCCGGTCGGCGATATCGAGCTTCTGATCCGGTCGCTCGAGGTTCCAGCCCCCGCCGCGATTGACATGTAGGGTCGCCGTCGTCGCAGCATGGGTCAGGCCGCCGCTGACATACGAGACCATCAAATCGGCAAGGCCGTCGCCTGTCAGATCCTGTGCCTCGGCGGTCGCACCACCCGAGCCCCGGATGTAGTCGCCTTCGGAGACGAGTGCGAGCGGCAGATCGTGATCGGCTTCGGCGGCGAAGCTGCCGTCCGCCCTCTGTAGAAAGACTCGGATCCCGTTGCGTGCAGCTGCGACGATGTCTGGCGACCCCCCGGTGTCGACTGATGCGACGGACACGACGGCCGGCACGTAGTTGAGCTCGAGGGGACTTTCCGCAAAGCCGATGCCTGGCTTCTCGAAGACGAAATAGTTCGCGACGCCAGCGATGGCGAGCTGCCCAAGTATGTGGCCGTCAATTGAGAGAACCGTCAGCTGTCCCAGCTGTTGAGCGATCAACCAGAAGCGATCTGGTGCGACCTCGTAAGCGAGGTCCATCCGCCGGAGATTTCGTTCCTCTGCACGCGGCCCAATCGTCCCAGGCCCCAAAATCGTCAGCCTGCGAGTGATCATCTCACGATCGGCGAAGGATAGGAGGAGCACATCGTTTTGCCGCAGCAGGACGAGGTCTGTGCCGGGGGTGCCGGGTAGGTCGGCGAGGTCGTAACCGGCGGCACCCTCCGGCAATGTGACGTCGAACGCGCTCCCACCGCTCGCGACGCGAGGGTGGATGCGGATCATGCGTCGTTGCGTCGGCGGAATGCCCTCGAAAATCACCTGCAATAGGTCGGACACCGAGTCGCCATCGAAGTCTGACAGCGCCGCCATGACGGTCCGTCCCCGCGTAGGTATCTCGCGCAACTCGAAGTGCTCTTCGGCGCTCACCGGCACGGGCGACGGCAAGAGTACGAACAGAAGCGATGCGACAGCGAATGAACGCAGGTGAACGCGGACCCAGATAGCTGGCTTCGCACAGAGATCGGCTGTTCGGCGCTGCGCTACGTCACTCCGATACGCACGTGTTGGTCGCGGGAAGCGTCGGCGCTCTGTCGCGTTCATGCCCGAGCCGGGATCAGTAACGACCGCCGAGCTTGGTGTGGTCCCAACTTGCGAATTTCACTGGCGTGAACTTCATGACGATGCGCTTGCTCGCCATCATCCGCATGCCGTCGTCGACGTTCTCGATCGATGCCCCAGTCATCTTTCCGGTGATCCTCCCGAGTGTATCGAGCACCGCCTGGGTGTCGTCGATGATCTCGACGTTGCCGCGCAACAAGACTCCCTTGAGCGTCTCGTAGGTAATCCCCGACTCGACATGCAGTGCCGCTTTCGGGTCGCGATGTAGATTCGCCACCTTCTGCGACTTGCGATACGTGGTCATCCAGACGACGTCCTTGTCGTCCGAGTAGAACCACATCGCTACGGCGTGCGGGTAGCCGTCTTTGCCATTGGTCACCAGGGTTGCGGTCTTCGCTTCGTTCACGAACGCCTTGCGTTCGTCCGGGGTCATCGTGATCAAATCTCTGCGACTGGGCATTGGCGTCCTCTCTCTTCGAAGGATGCAATCTAGCTCGGCGATTTCGAGGAAGAAAACAGGGCCACGGTCGCCCACGAGGGTAATTTGATCGCCCGCCGGAGACCGGTTAGTCCTGCCGAATCCCACAGGGGAGGAGGCGCAAATGGCCGCGAAGACTCGAATCGAGAAAGACAGCATGGGGGATATGGAGGTTCCCGCCGACGCGTACTATGCGGCGCAGACGGCGCGGGCGGTCGAGAACTTCCCGATCTCCGGACTCCGATTCTCGCGGCGTTTCATACAGGCGCTTGGCCGATGCAAGGCGGCAGCGGCCCGCGCGAATATGCAGCTCGGCTTGCTCGACGAGACGCGCGGCAAGGCGATCGAGGCGGCTGCTTCGGAGGTTGCCGACGGGAAGTTGGATGCGCAGTTCGTCGTCGACGTCTTCCAGACGGGTTCGGGCACTTCGACCAACATGAACGCCAATGAGGTCATTGCGAATCGCGCCTGCGAGATCCTCGGCAAGGCGCGTGGTGACAAAGCGGCTGTGCATCCGAATGATCACGTCAATATGGGACAAAGCACCAACGACATGTTCCCCACCGCGATCCACGTGGCGGCGCTCACCGGGGTCGAGGAACATGTGCTGCCGGCGATGCGGCATCTCGCGGAGGCGTTCGAAGCCAAGGCGACGGAGTTTGCCGACGTCGTAAAGGCTGGACGCACACACCTGCAGGACGCCGTTCCGGTGACACTCGGTCAGGAGTTCTCCGGGTACGCGAGCGTCATTCGCCACGGCATCACTCGCGTCGAGAACGCGCGTGCCCACATTGCCGAGCTTCCGGTGGGTGGCACTGCGCTCGGCACCGGCCTGAACGCCCATCCGGAGTATGCGCAGCGGGTCGTCAACGAGCTGCGTGCGTCGACGGGCCATCTGTTTCGCAAGGCCCAGAATGCCTTCGAAGCAATGCAGAACCGCGATGCCGCCGCCGAACTCTCAGGGGCCCTGAAAGTCGTCGCCGTCGGCTTGATGAAGATCGCCAACGATCTGCGACTTATGACCTCTGGGCCGGCTACCGGTCTGCAGGAAATCCTCGTACCGGCGACTCAGCCGGGCTCCAGCATCATGCCGGGCAAGGTGAATCCGGTCATCCCGGAGGCGGTAAACATGGTCGCCGCGCAGATCATAGGAAACGACACGACGGTTGCGATCGCAGCCATGAACGGCAATCTCGACCTCAACGTGATGATGCCCGTGATTGCCCACGATCTGCTCGAGAGCATCGAGCTGATGGGGAACACCTGCCGGGTTTTTGCCGACAAATGCATCCGCGGCATCGAGGCCGATCGCAAACGCTGCGAGGACTACGCGGAGCGCACGTCGTCGCTCGTCACCGCTCTGGCGCCGGTGGTCGGCTACGATGCGGCAGCGAAGGTATTCAAGAAGTCTGTCGAGGAGAACATACCGATCCGGCAGGCGATTCTCGATTCCGGATTGCTGGAGCCCGAAAAAGTTGCGGAGATCCTCGACCTGATGAAGCTTACCGAAGGTGGTCGCGCGTCCTGAAGACTCGACGCGCCTGATCGATTGCTCTACCTCACCGCGTAGAGCTTGCCGGCGGCGGTTCCCAGGTAGATGACCGGATTGTCGTCGTCGAGGCGCACGGAGGGCGAAGCGAGTCCCACCGGGTCGGGCAATTCGATCATCCACAGAAGAACGCCATCGCGTATCCCTGCGATCGCGCCGTTGCTGCAGGTGAGGTCGACGCAGTCGAGATCGGCGCCGAACACCACCAAGTCGCCTCTGCTATCGGTTAGCACGATCGGAGATGAGCGAATGATGCTGCCGGGTGGCAGCGTGTAGGTCCAATCGGCTCGGCCGCCGGCGAAGTCCAGAGAGAAGGCGTGAACTGCCGCTGGTGCCAGGATCGCGCCGCCTTCGCTGCGCGCGCCTTCGCTGGCGACGTAGACGTGCGCGGTGCCCAGTGCCGCCGAAGCCGTGATCGACTCAGGGGAGCACGTTTCTCCGGCACCGCAATCGGCGTTGGTAACGCACGCGGTAAGAGATGGGATACAGCGCGCCGCGCGATAGGGTTCGAGCGGCCTTCCATCGTCGGTCCGCGGCCGACCGGTGCGGATCGATGCCGCGAAGATCTGCCCCTGGGTGTCTGGAATGATGAAGAATCCGTTCTTCTCGTCGACGACGATGGCGGACTGGCGAACCCGTCCCGAGGTGAAGAAGGTCCACAGATGCTCGCCCTCTTCGTCGTCGAGGGCTTCGACCCGGCCGTTGTCGGAGGCCGCGAGGATGATCGTCCGCTCGCGGTCGACTGGATTGGATGTCACGGCCGGCGGAACCGAGATCGACGCGAGATTCCGTGAGAAGCGGGGAACGGCGTTGGTGCAAACTGCTCCGAAGAATCCGGTGGTTGTGCCGGAATAGACGACGCCGTCGGGACCCATGTTCGGCGCAATGTCGATATCGTCGAGAAGCGGCGCCGAGAACAGCTCTTCGCCGTCGTCGCCGTCAAACCGTGCGACGATGCCCGATGCGGCGCTGACGAAGATGGATCCGTCGGCCCCCAGCAGAGGCGTGTTTACCGCAGCCGAGAGGTCGATCTCGCTAGCGATCTGAACCCTGGTACCGTCCTCTGCGTTTAGCACGTGTACGATGCCGTCCTCGGTTGCAACGACGAGCCGTGGTTCCGCGAAGGTCGGTCCGATCACCACGGTCGTCGTGATCGGACTGCCGCCCGTGGCGCAATCGGCAAGATCACCATCTACCTCACCCGCCTCGCCGGGGAAAATGCAAGTGGCGACCGGCGCCTCGGTATTGAAGGACGCGTCGATACGAGCGGTGTTGGCGGCGTCGCGACGCGATGTCGGCCAATCGGAGTCGGCGATCACGGTAGCGTCGTCGAGATTGCACTCGGCGCCGTCGTCGCTGCCGCAAGCGGCGAGGAAGAGGGCAGCTGTGATTGTGAGTATGTGAAAGAGATTCTTCATTTTACCATTGCCAGACCGATGTCGGTGGTAACGATGATCTCGCCGTTGCTGCCAATGATAGGCGGCGAAACCGTGGTCGCACCAGTTGCGCCGAGTTCGACGCAACCGTCTCCGTCTATCCAGTTGGCATTCTCTCCGTCGTTAACTCCACACTCCTCTCCCTCGTCATCCCGCAGGCAAGTGTCGAGGCTACAGGCGCGGGTCGGATCGGCAATGCAGTGACCGGGTGTACAGGGCGTATCGTCGGGTCTGGTATCGCCGGGCCCGCAGCAAGTGTCTTCGCCTGCGCAACTGTCGGGCGTGCAAGGATCGCCGGACTCGGGGCACGTTCCGTTCGGTATCCCACCGTCGAGTCGACGGGCGCAGACCCGGCCGTCCGTCGTAGTAGCAACCACGAAGCCGTCGATCGTTACTGTGGGTGCAGTCGCGAACTCTGCGGCGCCGGACGTCAGAGGCATCTTGGCCTCCCGCTTGCACAATCCATCGCTGCGGTCGTCCGGGTTTTGGCCGTCGTCATCGCCCATAATGCAAAAGTCCCGGAAACAGGCGCGGGAAGGGTCGTTCACGCAGCGGAACTGCTCGGTGCAGGACTCGCCATCGGGACATGGCTGGTCGGAAGGCCCTCCGCATACCTGCTCGGTTGTCTCAGAACAGCGCAGAAACTGGTTGATGCAAGATTCGCCATCGGGGCATGGACGGTCGTCAGGCGCTCCGCACGGCTGCTCGGTTGTTTCAGAGCAGCGCATCAACTCATCGCGGCAATCCGCTTCGTCCTCACAATTGCTCGGCAGACACGCGCGATTGTCGTACTCGCAGAAGCGGATCAATTCACCGGTGAGCGAGCCGATGCCGTACGCGGTTCCCTGACGATCGAGCGCGAAGACGACATTCTCTCCGAGGAAGGCGCCTCCCTCAGTAGAGAGGAGCGACACCGCGAGCGATCCTACGATGTCGCGGCCTTCGTCGGGGCTGAAGGTCCAGAGCTGGGCGCCATTCGGTGTGAAGGCGACGACGTCGCCCGCGGCGTTGACCGTGAAGATCTGGTTGAGAACCGCCGGAGATGGAACGGTCTCGTTATCAGGGTAGGCGCCGCCGATAACGGTGGTCCAACGCGCTCGCCCGCTCTGATCGACGCTGTGCAGTCGGCCATCGGGCGAGGCGAATACAAAGCCGCCACTCAGCACGGCCGGCGAGCTCGAAATGGAGCCGGCGAAGGGCTCATTTTCGGGGAAGCTCCACCGGCGTGCGCCGACGCTATTGAGCGAGGTCAGACGGCCTGACGTCGTGCCGAGTGCAATCGATAGAAGCTCCAAATCGATCGCGTCGACCGAGATCAGCGCCGTTGAGCGCGAGCCGATAGGGAACGTGAAGCGACACTCCGGCTCGCCCTCGCCGTCCTCCGTCTCGCGCAGCCGGGCGACTACCCCCCCCTGCGAGGAATCGTCCGCGGATCCAACGATGATGTCGCGGCCGTCCGGGCTGATTGCCAGGCTCGATACCGATCCCAGCGGCACCGTCCCGCAGGTAGAGAGCTCCCAGCGTTCGTCCAGATCGATGGCGTCCTCTTGTGCATTGTCGGGTTCTTTGAGGGAGAGAAGTCCCTCTGCCAATCCGACATACACGAACGAATCGCGGCCGATGATCGGCGATTTCCCGGTGGGTGTCTGGTCGTCGCCAAACTCGTAGGCCAGGCCGGCGCGGCCCTCGTTCTCGCCGATGTCGACGCTTGACACGGCGGTGTTCGCGTCAGATCGCCGCTCGCGCGGCCAGGCCAACAAAGGTACCGTCGGCGCCGAATCATCGCCGCCACCGCCGCATGCCGCCATGGTGAGGGCCGTGAGACCGGTCAAGGCGATGCCGTAGGATCCGACGGCGCTAGGGAAGGCCAGCAACGAGGACAATGCCAACATTCCGGCGGCTCGTGCGTTACGCCGCCGAGCGTTGTGATTCGCGACCTTGCGGAGCATCGGGCAGGACGTGGACATCGTGGCGCACTTGTCACAGCGACGAGCAAAACTCAATGACGGTCGGGCTGCGGCTTCCGCGCCGCCAGGCGTGCTAGATAGGCGCGCTCGCCAGCCATGTGGAACAATCCCTCGTCGCAGGCGAGGATCTCGAAATCCTCGAATCTATCGCGCAACTCGCCGCGCTCGAGCAAAAATGCCGGATTGCGTGGATGACCGATCTCGCGCTGATCGACGAGAAAGGTCTCGACGATAGCGAGGCCGCCGGCGACCAGTGAGCTCTTGAGGGGCGAAATCAGATCGCGTTGCAGGTAGAAGGTTTTCACGGCGACGTCGAAGCGTTCCGTCGGCAGGGGAAACTGCTCGAGGTCAGCCTGCAGGGCATCCACGTCCAATCCTTCCGCTGCGGCGCCTTGTCGCAGCCGCTGCAGACCGGCGAAGGCGAGGTCGATAGCCGTCACCGCATACCCACGCCGGGCCAGAGCGATCGTGTGTCGCCCGCTGCCGCAAGCCAGATCCAGCGCCCTTGCTCGGGAGGTGTTAGCGAGCAAGAGGGCGGATTCGACGAACTCAGACGGCTTGCCGATCGTGCGGTTTGGATCCGCGTAGCGTTCTTCCCAGTGTGTGCGTCTTTCGGGCATCGCGGATGAATCGAGATCAGCAGGCGCGCGCCAGGACTGCAACATCGACCTGGCGGGCGCCGCCGCGTAGCAGCACGCGGCTACACTCCTCGGCGGTTGCGCCTGTGGTGTAGACGTCGTCGATCAGGAGAACCTTCGTGTCGGCTATGTCGCAACCACGCCGAACTGCAAAAGCGCCGGCGATGTTGCGCCGTCGCGTTGCCTCGTCGAGACCGACTTGAGGGGGCGTCGGTCGGAGCCGCTCCAACGCCATCGGTTCGAGCCGCCGGCCGTATTGTCGAGCGAGCGGACGCGCGATGACTACCGCCTGGTTGAAACCCCGCCAGCGCAACCGATCGATGTGCAGAGGGACCGGCACGATGAGGTCGTGATCGCAATGATGGCGCAGCAGGTCTGCCATCAGCTGGCCCAGCGGGCTGGCGAAGCTCACGTCTCGATCGTACTTGAGGCGACGGATGGCGCGGTTCAACGGGGCGTCTCCACTCTCACGCGAGTAGGTGGCGCACGCCCAGACGCGGGTGAAGGGGGGCCGGCGATCGAGGCAATGCTGACAGAGGTGATCTCCGCCTGATCGCAGGGCGCGGCCGCAACTTGGGCAGGCTGGGATTAGGCGATGGAAGTGAAGCGTGCACTCACCGCAGAATCCAGGTTCTCGACAACGCCGGTCGCAGCCCGCGCAGGTCACCGGAAAGACGAAGTCGACGACCCTGCGCCATCGGGCTCGGAGCTGCCCCGCTCGCATGCTGGAGACCATAACGCGGGAACATGCGGCGCTCCAGCGCGCGCCAGTGTACGCGCCGGCGGGCTCGATGATATCGTCCATGTATGCGTTGCGGGTTGTGCGGAGGAAGCGCTGGGCTCCGAAGGCGCTGCGTTACCTGCCGGATGCTATGGGGCGTATGGCAAGAACACCGCGGGCAAGGGATGCGACGGCTGCTCGACGCGTTTGTCGCCAGCGGCGCGGAAGGCGACGAGATCGAGCGCTTCCTCGATGCAGAACCACGGGGCGGAGAGGGCACGATCCGCGACCACATTGCCGCCGAGATGGCGAATCAACTCCTTGGCGCCTTAGGACAGGAGCCGAGCCAGGATTCCCGCAAGACCAAAAAGCTCCGCGAGGCCGGCCTGTGGCGTACCTACGACCAGCCCCCTGAGGATTAGTCGCTCGCTGGCGAAAGCCGGGGCGCCCCGTGAACTTCGGCTTTGACGTGAGGGCGGCCCGCCTTTACCATGAGGACCGCTTGCCACAGATGAATCATCCGACGTGGGAATGAGACGAGAGATTGCGCGCGGAGTATCGCGGTGTTCAAACGATTCATGATCGGTTTCGTCCTCGGCATCGGGTTGATGTACTGGTACATCCACAACGGTGAGGATTTGCTGGCCGGCATGGATTCGTGGATGAGTGGCTCGGCTGAGAAGTACCGCGGTGACAGCACGCACCGCGCGATCGAACGTCAAACGAACTGATCTGCCGTCGGCCGATCGGTGCGGTCCCCGAGCCCCGATCATCGGGATCGAAGGGGCCAGAAGGTGTCGTCGCATGGAGCTGCCGCTAGTTCAGAGGTTGAAGAAAGAGCTCGAAGAGCTGCGCTACGAGCTCAATTCGAAGCTGCCGAAGGAGCTCGAGGCGGCGCGTGCCCACGGCGATCTGCGCGAGAACGCCGAATATGAGGCAGCAAAGCAGCGGCAGGGGATCATCAACGCCCGCATCGGAGCCACCGAGCAGCGTATCCGCGAGCTGTCGATGGTCGAGATCGGATCTTTCCCAGGTGACGCTGTCGGTTACGGCAGTCTCGTAACCTTGGAAGACCAGGATAGCGGCGACGAAGTTCGCTACGAGATCGTCTTCCCCGAGGAGGTCGATGCCCGTGAGGGCAAGATCTCTCTCAGCTCACCCCTCGGCCGGGCCTTGCTCAACAAGCAGCCGGGCGATGATTGCCGCGTCCAGACCCCGCGTGGGGAGAAGAACTTCAGTATCCTCGGGCTGGTGACGATTCACCAGCGACCCGATTTCCTAGCGCGCTAAATCAGTACGTCGTTTTAAAGCAGGGATCGCCTTGCGCGTGGGTGGGCGCCTACTTGCGGCCGAGTGGGCGTGCATGGTAGGAAATCGGTTGATTTTTGGCCGCGTTACTGGTGGGCCACCGGCCCACCTTTTTATTTTGTGAGGGATGGATAGGGCGATTGTGCAAAGGATCTGGGAGTTGGCCGAACCACTGGCCGGCGACGCCGGGATGGAGATTGTCGACATCGATTACCGCCGGGAAGGGCGCGGGTTGATGTTGCGTTTCTACCTGGACCGCCCCGGCGGGGGGGTATCGCTCGACGACCTGACCCCTATGAGCCGACTGCTCGGAGACGTCATGGACGCCCACGACGTCATTCCGGGGCGGTACACGTTGGAGATCTCCTCGCCGGGGATCAGCCGACGATTGCGCAAGCCCCAGCACTTTCGCGATTTTCTGGGAAAACAAGTTCGCGTGCGGACGATAGAGCAGCACGGCGGTAGGCGTTCGTTCCTGGGCTCGTTGTGTCGGGTGGACGACGACGGGATCGAGATGGAGGTGGACGGGGGGCTGCGGTTCTTTCGTTTCGACGAGATCGCGCAGGCGAATTACGAGCACCAGTTCGAGGGGAGGGCGGCGATTTAGCCGCCCGCCGTTCCTCCGAACTGGACGAATTGGCCGAGGTGACCCATGCAGCCCGAATTGAGCCGAGTGATCGAGCAGGTCAGCAAGGAGAAGGGAATCGACCGCGCGGTAGTGGTGCATGCGGTGGAGACCGCCATGTTGTCCGCCGCCAAGAAAGTCATCGGCGGGGACATGCGCATCGAGGCGCAGTACAACCCCGATATCGGCGAGGTTGAGCTCTTCAAGATCCTGACGGTCGTTCCGGAGGTCACCAACGACGAGCTGGAGATCTCTCTGACGGATGCGCGCCGATCCCTCGATCCCGAGGCTCAGGTCGGCGACGAACTGCTCGAAAAGCTAGCGCAGAGATACGGGCGGATCGCGGCTCAGGCGGCCAAGCAGAATCTGATTCAGCGGTTGCGCGATGCCGAGCGCGATCTGATCTACAACGAGTTCAAGGATCGCAAAGGCGAACTTACCCATTCGGGAATCGTTCAGAGGTTCGAGAAGAAGAACATCATTGTGAACCTCGGTCGCACAGACGCGATCCTGCCAGAGAAAGAGCAGATTCCACGGGAGCGCTATCGACATGGCGACCGTATCCGCGCTTTCATTCTCGACGTCGACATGGCCGGTAAAGGCCCGCAGATCGTTCTGTCGCGCACTCATCCCGGATTCCTGATCAAGCTCTTCGAGCAGGAAGTGCCCGAAATCTATGAGGCCATCGTCGAAGTGAAGGGCGCGGCGCGTGAGCCAGGAGGCCGTGCCAAGATCGCCGTTGTGTCCAGGGATCCCGACGTCGATCCGGTCGGCGCCTGTGTCGGAATGAAGGGGACCCGTGTGCAGAGCGTCGTGCAGGAGTTGCGCGGCGAGAAGATCGACATCGTTCACTGGACACAGGATCCGGCCGAGTACGTCGCCCGCGCTATGGCGCCGGCGCGCGTGTCGCGCATCGTCATGGACGAAGACGCGCATTCGATGGAGGTAGTCGTTCCCGACGACCAACTCTCCTTGGCGATTGGCAAGAAGGGACAGAACGTACGGCTGGCGTCGCGGCTCACCGGCTGGAATCTCGAGGTGCGCAGCGAAGCCGAGGCCGAAGAAGAGGCGCGCATGGCGCGCGTCGCACTGGGATCGATCCCGGGTATCGGCGAGGTAACGGCGGAGTTCCTGTTCCAGCACGGCTTCAAGTCGGCGCAAGAGGTCGGCGATGCCGATGAGGCCTCGCTCGCCGAAGTGGAGGGCATCGACCTCGATCGAATTCCGGCGATCCTGGAGGCGGCGCGTACGCATGCCATCTTGCTCCGGCGCCTGACGGAAGAAGCCGAGCAAGAGGCTGCGGCCGCCGCGGTAGCGGCAGCGGCCGTCGCGGTGCAAGAGGTCGATGCCATCGCCGAGGTGTTGGCGGTCGATGCACCTTTGTCGGTCGATTCCGATCCGTTGACGGCCTCCGGAGGTGATTCGCTCCCGAGCACGGCAGACGACGCGGTCCGGGGCGACCGGGAGGGCGGCGCATCGTGAGCGCACCGAAGCACATTCCGGTTCGCACCTGCATCGGATGCGGGGAGCGCGCCCACCGCGATGATTTGATTCGGCTGGTGGCGTCTGCGCGGAGCGCCGAGACGACGGCGGCTCTGTTGATCGATCAGGCGGGCAGACGCGCCGGCCGCGGGGCTTACTTACACCACAGTGATACGTGTTGGGCGAAGTTCGCGAGACGAAGTGGAACGGTTCGGTCGCTTCGCGCTTCCATACCACAGCAAACCCGAGCTGCGCTGATCGACGAGCTGCGCGCCGGTGGATCCTCGAGAGGATGAACCATGGCGCGCGCGCGAGTACACGAGTTGGCGAAATCGTGGGGAATGGAGTCGAAGGACTTGTTGTCCCAGATCGAAAAGTTGGGAATGTCGGGAAGGCGGTCTCAAAGCACGCTTACTGACGATGAGGTGACGCGGATCGAGGATGCCCTCGGCGTCGGCGATCGTCCGCAGGTGGCGGTCGGCGAAGAGCGCGTCGTCACCGGTGAGCTGGGTCAGCAAGTCGTCGAGCGCCGCGTCGGCACGAAGGTGATTCGGCGCCGGGTGCGCGCCGATCTGGCTCCCCTCGAAGGAGACGTTGAACCTTTGCAATCGCTCGGCGTCCAGAGCGATGTGCTGGAAGCCTTTGCCGCTCCGGAAGCGCTTCCCGATCCGGTGATGGAGCCGATGCCGTTGCCGCCGCTGGTCGACGATCCGGTAGCCGAGCCTGACGTCGCGACCTCCGCACCGCTAGAAGAGGCGGCGCCGGTGCGCGTCGAAGATCCGCCGCTACCCGTTGAGCCTGCGTCGGCTGTTCCGGTCCAGAGCGCGCCTACCCCGCCGCCCCTCCCGGCCGCCGTGCAACAGCCGGCGAAGCCGGCCGCGAGGCCCGAGGTTCAGGCAAGGACGGTCGTCGGCCCGAAGGTTCTCGGCAGGATCGATCTGCGCAAGGTCGAAGCCGAGCGCATCGCCGCGACGCGTGGCCGTGCCGCGACGACCGGCCGACCCGCGACAACCGGGCGCGCCGCGACACCGGACAGCCGCGGCCGCCGCACGGTGCAGTCGCCGCAGACGACGCCGCAGCCGCAGGGGCCGATGGACCTGCCGCCGCCGGAGTCTCTGAAGCCTGGCGGCAAGCGCAAGAAGCGGCGCGTCATCCAGAAGCCGGAGTTTGCCGAGCTCGGCGATCGCGATCGGCGCCAGAGCCGGATGCCGCGCAAAAAGCGCGCGCAGCCCGGCAAAGAGCAGAAGAAAACCGAAATCACGACGCCCAAGGCCAGCAAGCGCGTGGTGCGGATCGCCGAGGTCATCTCGGTTGGCGATCTCGCCAAGGCAATGGGCATCAAGGCGGCCGAGGTCGTCAAGAAGTTGATGGAATCGGGCATGATGGCGAACGTCAATCAGGTGCTTGACGCCGATACTGCCACGCTCATTGCCTCGGAGTTCGATTATGCCGTCGAGAACGTCTCGTTCGACGCCGAGTCGGTGATCGAGGAGTCGCACGACGCCACGACCGAGGAGGCGACGGTGTCCAGGCCGCCCGTGATCACGATCATGGGTCACGTCGACCACGGCAAAACATCGCTACTCGACTCGATCCGCGAAACCAACGTGACCGCAGGCGAAGCGGGCGGCATCACGCAGCACATCGGTGCGTACACCGTCCAGGTCGGCGGCCGGCAAGTTACATTCCTCGACACACCCGGCCACGAAGCCTTCACGGCGATGCGCGCTCGCGGCGCCAAAGTGACGGACATCGTCGTCCTGGTCGTCGCCGCAGACGACGGCGTCATGCCGCAGACCGTAGAAGCTATCAATCACTCGCGCGCCGCAAGCGTGCCGATCATTGTCGCGATCAACAAGATCGACAAACCGGGCGCCAATCTCGAACGCATCAAGCAGAGTCTTGCGGACAACGGTCTGGTCCCCGAGGACTGGGGTGGTGACACGACCTGCGTTCCCGTCTCGGCGCTGAGCCGAGAGGGATTGCCGCACCTGTTGGAGATGCTCCTGCTGCAGTCCGAGCTTCTCGACCTCAAGGCGAATCCGGACAAGCTGGCCCGTGGCACCATCATCGAGGCCAAGCTCGACCGCGGCCGCGGTGCCGTGGCGACGGTGCTGGTGCAAGAAGGCACGCTCCGCGTCGGCGATCCGTTTGTCTGCGGGCCGTCTTCGGGTCGCGTGCGCGCCATGATCGACGACAAGGGCAACAAGGTGGAGTCGGCTGGGCCATCGACCCCGGTAGAGATTCTGGGGGTTCAGGCAGTGCCCGACGCAGGCAGCTCGTTCACGGTCGTCAGTGACGAGGCTACCGCCAAGCAAGTGGCGGCGCACCGCTCGGAAAAGCATCGAGAGGCGACGTTGCGTAAGACGTCGAAGGTCTCGCTGGAAGATCTCTACCGGCGTGTTCAGGCGGGTGACACCAAGGAACTCCAGGTCGTCATCAAGGCGGACGTGCAAGGTTCGGCGGAGGCGCTCTCCGAAGCCCTCGCCGGCTTGTCGACGGAAGAGGTGCGGCTCAACCCGTTGCATTCCTCGGTTGGAGGCATCACCGAGAGCGACGTCATGCTCGCGGCGGCATCGAACGCTGTCGTCATCGGTTTCAACGTCCGCCCGGAGACCAAGGCAACCAACGTCGCAGAGCAAGAAGGCGTCGACGTCAGGTTGTACACCGTTATCTACGACGCTCTGAACGATGTCCGAGATGCCATGGAAGGCATGCTGGACCCGACGTTGCGCGAGAAGGTGGTCGGACGCGCCGAGGTGCGCGAGGTGTTTGTCATCCCGGGCATCGGCTCGATCGCGGGATGCTTCGTCACCGATGGCAAGGTCCGGCGCAATGCGAAGGCTCGCCTCTTGCGAGACCATGTCGTCGTCCACGAGGGCAAGGTCGGCAGTCTGCGTCGCTTCAAGGAAGACGCGCGCGAAGTGGCCTCTGGGTACGAGTGCGGAATCGGGCTCGAGAATTATCAGGACGTCAAAGCGGGCGACATCGTCGAGGTCTACGAGATGGAGGAGGTGGCGCGACGGCTATCGCCGGCGACCGGTCGCGGCGCCGCGGAGCACCGCGCGAGCTGATGTCCGGGTCGATCCCGCTGCCGGGCGCGGTCGAGCGGCAACTCTGGATCTGAGAAAGCCGCGAGCTTTCGTATGGTGGTCGGTGTCCTGAAGCTGACCGTGTACCTGCCCGAGAATCATTCGCTCAAAGGCAAGCGCGGCGTCATCAAGAAGATCAAGGCTCGGGTCGCGAATTCGTTCAACGTTTCGGTATCGGAGTGCGACGCGCAGGATCTCTGGCAGCGCGCCGTCCTGGGGTTCGCGCAGGTCGGCACCGATACCGGTTACGTGGATGGCACGCTGCGCGAAGTCGTGCGCTGCGTCGAAGATTTGCACATCGTCGAAGTCGGCGAAGAAGTCATAGAGTTCTTTCATTGCTGACACCGCGCGTCGCGGGCGCCGAGCCGCGATGGTGTTCGCTTCCGGCTGTAGGCAGTGTGATTGCATCATGAGTCGGAGAGTCGAACGAGTCGCGGAGGCTCTGCAGGAGGCGGTCGCCGAGCTCGTGCAACGCGAGCTCAAAGATCCGCGCATCGGCATGATCACGATCACGCGCGCGACGGTTTCTCCCGATCTGCGCCAAGCCCGGGTATACTTCAGTCGCTTCGGCAGTGACGCTGAGCGCCAACGATCGCTCGAGGGCCTCCGTTCTGCCGCCGGCTTCGTGCGCACACAGGTGGCGCGCCGGTTGCAGCTGCGAGTCGCTCCCGAGATCAGATTCGAGATCGACGCCAATATCGAGTACGCGGCGCGCATTTCGGAGCTGATCGACGCGAACAAGCCGCCCGAAAGCGAGGACTCCTGATGGGGCGGAGCGAACGAGGCGACGACGCCGCTGGTGTTCCTACGCCCGTGCACGGAATACTGCTCGCTGACAAACGCGAGGGGGTGACGTCGGCGGAGGTGGTGCGCCGCGTGAAGCGCAAGGTCGGGGGCAAGGTCGGTCATCTCGGGACACTCGACCCGTTCGCCACTGGTCTGCTGCCACTCTGTCTCGGCGATGCCACGAAGATCGCGCAGTTTCTGAACACCGCGGACAAGTCCTACGAGGGCGTCATCGCGCTCGGCTTGGCGACCGACACCGGCGACAGTACCGGCCGGACCCGCGAGGAGCGTCCGGCGCCGGCGTTTGACGCGGCCGCTCTCACCGCGGTGGCGGCGCGATTCACCGGTCCGTCGATGCAGACGCCGCCGATGTTTTCGGCGATCAAACAGGGCGGGGTGCCGCTGTACAAGTTGGCCCGTGAGGGCATCGAGGTTGACCGCGCACCGCGTGCCATCGTCATTCACGAGCTGCAACTCGAACCGATCTCGGATCGGCGCGTCGGCTTTCGGGTGAGTTGCTCTAAAGGCACATATATCCGCGTCCTGGCCGAGGACATCGGCCGCGAGCTCGGCACTGTTGCCCACCTCGAATCGTTGCGGCGGGTGGCCTTCGGGCCGTTTCGACTCGGGCACGGAGCCGTCGATGCCGATCTCTGGGACCCTGCCTCCGACACCGGCCTGGTGACGGTCCGAGACGCTCTCGGCCACTTGGCCGCCGTCACCCTTTCGGAGCAAGCGGCCTTGGCTGTTCGTCGCGGTCAACCGTGGGTATTGCGCGAGAATCAACCCGACGATCCCTCCGTTCGATTGGCGCTGTTCCTGACTAGCACTGGCGCTCCGCTGGCCGTGGTCGAACGCTCCGACAAAGGGTGGCGTTTCGCCCGGGTGCTTACCTGACCGCTGTCCTCGCCCGACCTGATGATCCCTCGGCGTTGCGGGCACCAACATCCGAGGCCCAGGCTGGCTTTACAACCTGGGGGGTGCGTGGTAGGTCCGGCGGGATCGAGAGAATAATCGGAGGAATGATGGAGGCAACGCAACGGAAACAGGAGCTGCTCGAGCAGTACCGGCTCCACCCGACCGACACTGGGTCGCCCGAGGTGCAAATTGCGTTGCTCAGCGAGAGAATCGACTACCTGACGGAGCACTTCAAGGTCCACCCCAAGGACCACCATTCGCGCCGCGGGCTGCTAAAGCTCGTCGGTCAGCGTCGCCGCCTGTTGGACTATCTCAAGCGGTCCGACAACGAGCGCTACAAGGGCATCATCGACCGCCTCGGCTTGCGCCGCTGATCGAAACTGCGACACGCCCAGCGTCGCTGTAACACCAGACTCCGTACAGGGGTCGACCTTCCTCCCCGTCAAAGGGCTGAGTGCCCGGGAGGTACCCAATGTTCAAGGTCGAGATCGAGTTTCACGGCAGTCGTCTATCCTTAGAGACCGGGCGACTTGCCAAGCAGGCCGGCGGAGCGGTGCTCTGTCAGTACGGCGAAACCGTCGTATTGGCGACTGCCACCGCCGCCCATTCCGCTCGGGAAGGTATCGACTTCTTCCCGCTGACTGTCGACTACCAGGAGAAGACGTTCGCCGCCGGCAAGATTCCCGGCGGCTTCTTCAAACGCGAGGGGCGTCCGTCCGAAAAGGAGACGCTGACCTCCCGGCTCATCGATCGGCCGATCCGCCCGCTGTTTGCGGACGGATTCGCTTGCGAGACGCAAGTCGTCGCGACGGTGCTGTCGGTTGATCGCGAGAACGATGCCGACATGGTCGCCATGCTGGCTGCCTCGGCCGCCCTGCACATCTCGGACCTGCCCTTCCTCGGCCCGATCGCCGGCATACGGATGGGGCGCAAAGACGGTGTCCTGGTCGTCAATCCCCGCCAATCGGAGACCGAAAGCGATTTGAATCTCATCGTCGCGGGCTCGCGCGACGGTCTAGTCATGGTCGAGGGCGGCGCCAAGGTGTTGTCGGAGACCGTCATGCTGGAGGCGCTGTTCGCCGCGCACGACGCCATGCTGCCGCTCTTCGAGATGCAGGACGAGCTGCGCAAGAAGGCCGGCAAGCCGAAGCGCGAGGTGGCGCCGCGCGAGAAAGACAAGGCGCTGGTCAAGGCTGTCGAGAAGAGTGGCCGCGCTCATTTGAAGAGCGCGCTCAAGGTGACGGAGAAGCTCGATCGTTATGCGGCTCTGCGTCAGGCGGAGGTCGACACGGTGGCCGATCTCGGCGCGGCCTACGCCGATCGCGAAGGCGAAGTCCGGGCAGCGTTCAGCAGCCTGAAGAAGGACGTCGTGCGCGGTATGATCTCGAAGGATAAGAAACGCCTCGATGGACGCGGCCCCGAACAAATCCGACCGATTACCTGCGAGGTCGGCATCCTACCGCGCACTCACGGTTCCGCCCTGTTCACGCGCGGCGAGACGCAGGCCCTGGCGGTCGCCACGCTCGGTACCGGTCAGGACGAGCAGCGCATCGACGCGTTGGTCGGCGAGCACTACCGCAAGTTCATGCTGCACTACAATTTCCCGCCTTACAGCGTCGGCGAGGTGAAGTTCCTGCGAGGTCCCGGCCGACGCGAAATCGGTCACGGCGCACTCGCCGAGCGCGCCCTTTTGGCGGTCATTCCGGACGCGGACAAGTTTCCGTACACGATCCGCATCGTCTCTGAAATTCTCGAATCGAACGGATCGTCGTCGATGGCCTCGGTGTGCGGAGGCAGTCTCTCGATGATGGACGCCGGCGTGCCGATCAAGGCGCCAGTGGCGGGCATCGCCATGGGACTCATCGAGGAAGGCGACGAGATCACCATCCTCTCCGACATCCTCGGCGACGAGGACCATCTCGGCGACATGGATTTCAAGGTTGCCGGTACGACGGAGGGGATCACCGCCCTGCAGATGGACATCAAGATCCAGGGCATCTCGCGCGAGATCATGACTCGGGCTCTCGAGCAGGCCCGCGTCGGGCGTGTACATATCCTCGGCGAAATGGCGAAGTCGCTCGGCGCGCACCGCGAATCGATCTCGTCGTACGCGCCGCGCATCGAGACGATCAAGATCAACCCGGACAAGATCCGCGATCTGATCGGTCCGGGCGGCAAGGTAATCCGCGGCATCGTCGAGGAGACGGGCGCCAAGATCGATGTGTCGGACGACGGAACGGTGCTGATCGCTTCCGCCGACGGCGACTCGATGCGCAAGGCGATCGATCTCGTCGAGGGCATTACGATGGAGGCCCAGGTCGGCAAGATCTACCAGGGTACGGTGCGCCGGATCGTGGACTTCGGGGCCTTCGTGGAAATCATGCCGGGCACCGACGGTCTGCTGCACATCTCCCAGATCGGCCCCGGCCGCGTCCAGAAGGTCTCGGACGAACTCAAGGAAGGCGACCAGGTGCCGGTCAAGGTTCTGGAAGTCGACCGCTCCGGAAAAATCCGCCTGAGCCGCAAAGAGGCGCTGGCCGAGCTGGAGAATAAGGAGTAAAACGCCTCGAAAGACCTCGGCCTCCCGACGGAGGCCGAGGTCGTTTTCAGGCGCCGCCCCCGGCGGCCTCGATTCCGTTCGAAGGATACGACAATCGACTCCGCCGCCGTTCGATATCTGGGCTCAGTAAGCGCCGACGTGCCATCTGCGATGCCGGCCGCACGGTGGCGGCGATGATCGAGCGATCGCAGCTCGCCAACGGCATCCGCGTCGTTACCGAGCGGATGGAGGGCGTGCCGTCGGCGACCCTCGGTATTTGGGTCGAGAGCGGCTCGCGCCACGAGGCGCCCGAGCGATCGGGAATCTCGCACTTCATCGAGCACCTGCTCTTCAAGGGTACCGACACGCGGTCGGCGGCGGACATCGCCGAGGAGATCGACTCGGTGGGCGGCGTGCTCAACGCTTTCACCGGCAAGGAGTGCACTTGCTATTACGCGCGGGTGCTGGCTGAAGACGTCGACCTCGCTGCGGGGGTCCTATCCGATCTGTTTCTGAACTCGGTGTTCGACGAGGAGGAGATCGATCGCGAGCGCGGCGTGATTCTGCAAGAGATCTCGCAGGGAGAAGACACGCCCGACGAGTTCATCCACGACGTTTTCAACGTCAACTATTGGCGCGATCACCCGCTCGGTCTGCCGATCTGTGGCTACGTCGATACGGTGTCGCCTCTGCGACGCAGCGACTTTCTCGACTTCATGGCCGAGCGCTACCGGCCGGACCGCATCGTCGTGGCTGCCGCCGGTAACCTGCGACACTCCGACGTGCTCGCTTGGGTGGAGCGCGACTTCGGTTCTCTCGGCGGCCTCTCTTCGGTGATCGCCGAGGATCCGCCGGCGGTGCATCAGGGGCTGTTCGCCGTCGACAAGTCGCTCGAGCAACTGCATCTCTGTCTGGGCACGCCTGGAATCTCGCAGGGTTCGGAGGATCGCTACACGGCATACCTGCTCAACACTGCTCTCGGTGGCGGCATGAGCTCGCGCCTTTTCCAGGAGATCCGCGAGAAGCGCGGCCGAGCCTACTCGGTCTATTCGTTTCTCTCCTGCTACCGCGATACCGGCTACCTCGGCGTCTATGCCGGCACTTCCACGGAATGGGCCGAAGAAGTCGTGAGCCTTGTGATCGACGAGCTGCGCGACGTCGCCCGGCACGGCCTGCGGCCGGACGAGTTGGAGCGGTCGAAGCGGCAGCTCAAGGGCGGCATGCTTCTCGGCCTAGAGACCAGCGACAGCCGCATGAGCAGGCTCGCCAAGAACGAGATCTACTTCGGCCGTCATTTTACGATCGACGAAGTTTCGAAGCGGATCGATTCGACCTCGAACGAAGAAATCATCGAGTTCGCCGAACGCCTCACTCGCGCCGATTCGATCGGCCTCGCTCTGCTGGGCAAGGTCGGCGAGCGCGATCTCGGCGCCAATCTCTCGAACGGCTTGGGGTTCGGGAACTGACCCGGGAAACCCTGGGTGCTCTCGTCGAGCTGCCGAGCCGGTTGAACTTTGGTGGGAGATCGATGACATCGCCTCCGCATCGCGGCGAGCGATGATCCCTGCGTCGCGCCGCAGCCCCGATGAGCCGACCGGTTGAAGTGAGGGTGCGCCGGGTGCGCGATCGCCCCGATCCGTTCCCGCTGCCGGCGTACGAGACCGATGCCGCAGCGGGCCTGGATCTGCGCGCCGATGTCGACCAGGCCGTGCATGTGGCTCCGGGGAGGCGGGCTTTGATCCCGACCGGTCTCGTTGTAGAGCTACCGAATGGCTACGAGGCGCAGATCCGACCGCGGAGCGGCTTGGCGCTGCGTCACGGGGTGACGTTGTTGAACTCGCCCGGAACGATCGATGCCGACTATCGCGGCGAGATCCAGGTTCTGCTGATCAATCTCGGTGACTCTGATTTCGTTGTCGAGCGCGGTGACCGTATCGCACAAATGGTCGTGGCGCCGGTTGGCAGGGTGCAATGGGAAGAGGCGCAAAGTCTAAACGCGACACGACGCGGCGACGGGGGCTTCGGACATACCGGGCACCGGGCGGCGCGGCGGACGACAGATGATCCAAACGACGCCGATTCCTGAGACGAGCGGCGCGGCACGGGACACGACGGGAGGCATCGAGAAGTGCGGGCAAAGGTATATGTGACGCCGAAGGCGGGAGTGCTGGACCCCGCCGGCAAGGCCACCGAGCGCGGGCTGCACGCGCTCGGATTCGGGGAAGTGCACGACGTTCGTCTGGGCCGCTACATCACCATGGAAGTGGACGGCGACCCGACGGACGTCACGGCCCGGCTCGACGACATGTGCCGGCAATTGCTGGCCAACGGAGTGATCGAGGACTACCTGTTCGAGATCGGGGAAAGCGGCGTCGAATGATATCGATTGGCGCCCGGAGAACGGGCGCATGAAGTTCGGAGTCGTTACCTTCCCCGGTTCGCTCGACGACGCCGACACCGTCTACGCGGTGCGCGACGTGGTGGGTATCGAGACGATACCCCTCTGGCACAAGGACCGCGATCTGCACGGCGTCGACTGCATCGTCCTTCCCGGGGGGTTTTCGTATGGCGACTACCTGCGCTCGGGGGCCCTGGCCCGCTTTGCGCCGGTGATGAGCAGCGTCGTAGACTTCGCAGCGTCCGGCGGCCTCGTGATCGGACTGTGCAACGGCTTTCAGATTCTGTGCGAAGCAGGCCTGCTGCCCGGTGCGCTGGTGCGCAATCAGAGTCTGACCTTCGTGTGCGGCCAGGCACGGGTCAAGGTGGAGCGAGCCGACACTCCCTTCACCGGTCTGTGCCAACGCGGTGCGGTCCTGCGCCTGCCCATCAAGCACGGTGAAGGGTGCTTCGTGGCTGACGAGTCGACTCTGCGGCGCCTCGAAGATAACCGCCAGGTGGTCGTCCGCTATGTCGATGAGGGCGGCGCCGCGACGGCGGGTGCCAATCCGAACGGCTCGCTCAACAACATCGCCGGCATCATCAACGAAGGCGGCAATGTGTTCGGCATGATGCCGCACGCGGAGCACGCGTGCGAGGAACTCCTCGGAATGAAAGATGGAGCGCTGTTCTTTCGCTCCATCGAGAGCTGGGTTGGGCGGGAGGTGCGACGGTGAATCTCTCTCCCGTTGATGAGAAGACCGCACTCGAGCACGGCCTGACCGCCGAGGAGTACGCCGGATTCTGTGAAGCAATCGGGCGCACACCAAATCTCGTCGAGCTCGGCGTCGTGTCGGTCATGTGGTCCGAGCACTGCAGCTACAAGAGCTCGCGCGCAGTCCTCCGCGATCTGCCAAAGGAGGGGCCGCGCGTCGTCCAGGGCCCCGGGGAGAACGCCGGCGCCGTTTCGATAGGCGACGGCCTGGCCGCGGTGTTCAAGATCGAGAGCCACAATCACCCGTCGTACATCGAGCCCTACCAGGGTGCGGCGACGGGAGTCGGCGGCATCCTGCGCGACGTCTTCACGATGGGAGCGCGGCCGATTGCCAACCTCAACTCGCTGCGCTTCGGCAGCTTCGACCATCCGCGCACGCGCTATCTGGTTTCGGGTGTAGTGGCTGGAGTCGGCGGCTACGGCAACTGCGTCGGCGTGCCGACGGTGGGCGGCGAAATCTATTTCGACCGTGGCTACAACGAGAACATTCTCGTCAATGCCTTCACGCTGGGGATCGTGCGCGAGAACCGGATCTTCCGCGCCAAGGCATCGGGGATCGGCAATCCCGTCCTCTACGTCGGTTCCAAGACCGGGCGCGACGGCATTCACGGTGCCAGTCTGCTTGCGTCCTCCGAGTTCGACGACGAGACCGAGGAGAAGCGCCCCACCGTCCAGGTCGGCGACCCCTTCACCGAAAAGCTGCTCATCGAGGCGTGTCTCGAGCTGATGGAGAAGGACGCCGTCGTCGCCATCCAGGACATGGGTGCAGCAGGCCTGACCAGCTCGTCGGTCGAGATGGCCGACCGCGGCGAGGTCGGGATCCGCATCGACCTCGATCTGGTGCCGAAGCGCGAAGAGAAGATGACGCCGTACGAGATCCTTCTCTCGGAGTCGCAGGAGCGGATGCTGATCGTGGCGCGCGCCGGCGCCGAGGAGGAAGTGCGCGAGGTATTCCGCAAGTGGGATCTCGATGCCGTCGTGATCGGCGAGGTCACCGACGATCGCCGCCTGCGTGTGTTCGCCGGCGGCGTGGAAGTCGTCGACCTGCCGATCGCGCCGCTTGCCCACGGCGCTCCTGTCTACGAGCGCCGCTGGGCACCGCCGACCCGGCAGGCGGATATGCAGCGGCTATCGCTCACCGATGTGCCTGTGCCCGGCGACTACAACGTCAGCCTCAGCCGCCTGCTCGCTTCCCCGAACATCGCGTCGCGCCGCTGGGTGTTCTCGCAGTATGACCAGTACGTCGGCGGCAACACCGTCGTGCGGCCCGGCTCCGACGCCGCCGTCGTGCGAGTGAAGGGAACGGAGAAGGCACTCGCACTGAGCGTCGACTGCAACAGTCGCTACTGTCTCCTTGATCCGTACGTCGGTGCCATGACCGCGGTGGTCGAAGCGGCGCGCAACGTCGTCTGCGCAGGTGCCGAGCCGATCGGCGTCACCGATTGCCTCAATTTCGGCAATCCCGAGAAACCCGAGGTGATGTGGCAGTTCCGCGAGGCGATCAAGGGCATCCGCGATGCCTGCAACGCGCTGTCGCTGCCGGTGGTGAGCGGCAACGTCAGTTTCTACAACGAGACGGAGGGACGCCCGATCCCGCCCACTCCCACCATTGCGGTGGTCGGCCTCATCGAGGATGTGCGGCATCACTGTGTTCAGTGGTTCGAGAACGAGGGTGATCTCGTCGTCCTGCTCGGGCGCACGCGCGAAGAGCTCGGCGGCAGCGAGTATCTCGCCGCCCTGCACGGCATCGTGCGCGGTACGCCGCCATGGATGGATCTGGCGGTGGAGAAGGCCGTGCAGGCGGCGTGCTTGCGCGCAATCCGCGAAGGCATCGTCGCCTCTGCCCATGATCTCTCCGAGGGCGGTCTTGCCGTGGCGCTCGCCGAATCCTGCATTTCCGGACCGGACGAGCCGCTCGGCGCCGAGATCGAGCTCGAAGCGTCGATCCGGCCCGACGCCTGGTTGTTCGGCGAAAGCCAGTCGCGAATCTTGATGTCGGTGCGTTCGCGCCACCTGGCTCGGCTGCGCGAGATCGCCGCCGAGCAGGACGTGCACCTGACTGTACTCGGCACGGTGCGCGGCAGCCGGCTGCGGATTGGACGTCTCATCGACGTCGATGTCCACGATCTGCGCGACACCTGGGCCAGCTCTCTCGCCAATCTGATGGCCGGCGATCCTCGGCCGGAGGCCGTCTGACCAGCGGCGGCTGCGCAACGCGCGCATGGCCCGGCGCCGACGCTCGCTCTGGGGCCGCGGAAGTAGTATCTAGCCGCAAGACTCACTTGCTTCACGAGGGTCAGGGGTAGAGACCTCGTCGGGTTGCGAAGGCGCGCTGTGATGACGAGCCCGTTCTCAAGAGACAGCACCGACCGTTTCCACGACGAATGTGGCGTCGTAGGCGTCTTCGGCCACCCCGAAGCGGCGAATCTCGCTTACCTCGGTCTCTACGCACTGCAGCATCGCGGTCAGGAGGGAGCCGGGATCGTCTCGTCGGACGGCCAGCTCCTGATGTCGCACCGTGGCCTCGGATTGGTCGCGGACGTCTTCGACAAGGAAGTAATGCGCCGTCTGATCGGCGACGCCGCGATTGCCCACAACCGCTACTCGACGGCAGGCCGCACGCTATTGAAGAACACTCAGCCGTTCGTCGTCGAGTTCGGTGGCGGCGGCCTTGCGGTTGCGCACAACGGCAACATCGTCAACGCGCTCGAGCTGCGCGAGCGACTCGAGGCGCGCGGCTCGATCTTTCAATCGTCGGTCGACACCGAGGTGATCATCCATCTGATGGCCGCCTCGACCGGCCCCTCCCTCATCGATCGCGCCAGTGCGGCGCTCAATCAGGTGCAGGGGGCGTATTCGCTGCTGATCCTCGACCGCAATCAGATGATCGCGGTGCGCGATCCCAACGGCTTCAGGCCCCTGGTCCTCGGCAAGATCAAGACCGCGGTCGTAGTGGCGTCCGAGACCTGCGCACTCGATCTGATCGGGGCCGAATACGTTCGCGAGATCGAGCCCGGCGAGATGCTGGTCGCGTCGCGCACAGGGGTGCGCAGCTACTACCCGTTCCCCTCCGCCAAGCCGACGCGCTGTGTTTTCGAGTACGTCTACTTCTCGCGCCCCGACAGCACGGTCTTCGGCCGCAGTGTCTACCAGGCGCGCAAGGCGCTCGGACGCCGCCTGGCGCAAGAACGCCCGGTCGAAGCCGACGTGGTCATCCCGGTTCCCGACTCGGGTGTACCGGCCGCTCTCGGCTTCGCCGAGGAGGCGAAGATCGAGTTCGACTTCGGATTGATCCGCAATCACTACGTCGGCCGCACGTTCATCGAGCCGCAGGACGAGATCCGCCACTTCGGCGTGAAGGTGAAGCTCAACGCGCAGCGCCAGGTCCTGGAGGGCAAACGCGTCATCGTCGTCGACGACTCGCTGGTGCGCGGCACGACGAGCCGCAAGATCGTCGAGATCCTGCGCCAGGGCGGCGCTCGCGAGGTGCATCTGCGGATCAGCTCACCGCCGACCATCGGCCCGTGTTTCTACGGCGTCGATACGCCGACCCGCGAAGAGCTGGTCGCGTCGAGTCATAGTGTCGAACAGATCCGCGAGTTCATCGGCGCCGATTCCTTGGGCTTCCTCAGCGAGGAAGGCCTCTACGCCTTCTTGCCCAAGCCCTCGTCGGAGGGCTTCTGCGACGCTTGCTTCACCGGCCGCTACCCGGTGCGCGTCGCGGATGACGGCCGCTCGCACCAACTCGTGCTGTTCGAAGTGCGGGAAGGCCAGCGAGGACGATGACTCTCGCCACGCAACCACGGAGAGTGATTTGAGCGGGCCGACGGATCCGCGGCTCGATGCCTCCGTGTCGCTGTGGTGAAGGTTTGAATCCGGGATTGTTCTCATGCGCTGTCCGTTCTGCCACGACCTCGACAATCGCGTCATCGACTCGCGCTTGACCAAGGACAACGAGGTCATCCGCCGACGCCGCGAATGCGACAAGTGCGAGCGGCGCTTCACCACCTACGAGCGCATCGAGGAAGTGCTGCCGACGTTGGTCAAAAAGGACGATCGCCGCGAGGTCTTCGACCGCATGAAGGTGGTCGCCGGGATGAAGAAGGCGTGTGAAAAGCGTCCGGTCTCCTCTGCCGCGATCGAGGATGCCGCCGATCGCGTCGAGCGCATCGTTCAGGAGAGCGGCGAGAAGGAAGTTCCGAGCTCGGTGGTCGGCGAAGCGGTGATGGAAGAGCTGCATAAACTCGACCAGGTCGCGTACGTGCGCTTTGCTTCGGTGTACCGGTCCTTCCAGGATGTCGGGGAGTTCATGCGCGAGCTCCAGGATCTCGTCAAGGACGGCAAGCGGTCGCGGACGCGGCGCGAACGCCGTCCGACCGACGAGCTGGAGCCGTGAGCGACGACCCGCGGTTCATGCGGGTCGCCCTGCGACTGGCCCGCAAAGGTCTCGGCCGGACCAGTCCCAATCCACCCGTCGGCGCGGTAGTCGTGCGCGACGGGCGGGTCGTGGGCGCCGGGTATCACAAACGCGCCGGCGCCGCCCACGCCGAGTCAGCGGCGTTGGTGGAAGCAGGTGCCACGGCGCGCGGTGCGACGCTCTACGTCACGCTCGAGCCATGCAATCACCGGGGCCGTACGCCGCCCTGCTGCGACGCGATCCTGACCGCCGGAATCGCCCGGGTGGTGTACGGATGCACGGATCCGAATCCCTCCGTCACCGGCGGCGGCGCCGCCCGCCTGCGCCGCGCCGGCGTGACGGTCGTCGCCGATGTCGAGAGCGCCGCCTGCCGCGAGCTGCTGCGGCCGTTCGCGCAGCGCATCACTACCGGCCTGCCGCTGGTCACGCTCAAGCTGGCGGCGACGCTGGACGGTCGCATCGCGACCCGCAGCGGTGAGTCGCGCTGGATCACCGGCGAGGGTGCGCGCCGTCTGGTGCACCGCTGGCGCGACGAGATGGACGCGGTGATGGTCGGAGCCGGCACCATCCTCGCCGACGACCCGCTGCTCACCTGCCGGCGCCGCGGTGGCCGCGATCCGCTGCGCGTGGTGGTCGACGGACGCCTGCGGATTCCCGCGACGGCCCGGGTGCTGACAAACGATCTCGCCCCGGGTACGCTCGTCGCCACCGGGAAATCTTCCGGCAGCAAGGTCCTCCAAATGCGTGGCAACGGGGTTCAGATCGAGACGCTTCCCGCTGCGGGAGGTCGCATCAAGCTGCGTGCTCTGATGCGCCGGCTGGCCCGCCGCGGTGTGTCCTCCATCCTTCTCGAGGGCGGCGGCGACCTCGCCGCCGCAGCACTGCGTGAGCGGATCGTCGATCGAGTGGCCTGCTTCGTCGCGCCTAAGCTGATCGGCGCCGACGGTCGCGCCATGTTGGGCGGCCTCGGGGTCGAACGCCTGCGCAGCGCGGTTGCTTTGCGGGATGTCCGCGTGCGCCGTATCGGTGACGACTTCCTCATCGAAGGCGATGTCGACAAGCGAAGCGGAGCTCGCCAATGAGCGGTGATCGAGTCCAGAGAGCGATCGATGACTTTCGCGCCGGGCGATTCGTCGTTCTGAGCGAGGGCCAAGGCGGCGAGGCGAGTCTCGCCGTCGCGGCGCAGTTCGTCGACGCCGATGCCGTCAACTTCATGGTCGCCAACGGCCGCGGCCTGGTCTGTCTGTCACTGACCGAGGAACGGATGCGCGCTCTCGGCATCCCGCTGATGGTGCCGGATTCGCCATCGGTCGCCGCGCGCTCGTACGGTGCCTCGATCGAAGCCGCCGTCGGCGTGACGACGGGTATCTCCGCACACGACCGCGCGTGTACGATCCGCGCCACCGTCGCCGAAGGAGCCGGACCCGAGAGCATCGTTATGCCGGGGCACATCATTCCGGTCGCCGGCCGCAAGGGCGGCGTTCTGGTGCGCGCCGGCCTGACCGAAGCCTCGATCGATCTCGCCCGGCTCGCCGGCCTCGAACCGGCGGCGGCAGTGTGC
Source organism: uncultured bacterium (assembly GCA_902826395.1). Classification (GTDB taxonomy): domain Bacteria; phylum Desulfobacterota; class Binatia; order HRBIN30; family CADEER01; genus CADEER01. The sequence continues at coordinate 1,655 of CADEER010000038.1, read as the reverse complement.
GCGGTGCTCGAGGACGACGGGAATCTCGCCGGGGCGGATGCCCTGCAGAAGCTTGCCGAGCGCTTCTCGCTGTCGGTCCTGAGTATCCCCGAGCTGGTGTCGCACCGCCTGCGAACCGAATCCCTGGTGCACAAGATCGCGGAGCGCGACATCCAGGTCGGCGACGTCGGCGAGTTCCGCGCCGTCGTCTATCGCAACGACGTCGATCCTTTCGAACACGTCGCGCTGATCAAAGGCGAGATCTCTCCGCGCGACGAGGTCCTGGTTCGCATCCATTCGCAATGCCTCACCGGCGACGTCTTCGGCTCGAAGCGCTGCGACTGCGGCGAGCAGTTGGCGCAAGCGCTGACGATGATCGAGCGGGAGGGGCGCGGCGTCCTCGTCTACCTCCATCAGGAAGGACGCGGCATCGGCCTGGCGAACAAACTGCGCGCCTATTCGCTACAGGATCGCGGCCGCGACACGGTCGAGGCGAATCTCGAGCTCGGCTTCAAGGACGACAGCCGCGACTACGGCATTGGCGCCCAGATCCTGCGCGACATCGGCGCCCATCGCATCCGGCTCGTGACCAACAATCCGAAGAAGATCGAGAGCCTGCGTACCTACGGCATCGAGGTCTCGGCGCGGATCGCCATCGAAGTGCCGCCGCACCCGGAGAACGTTCGCTACCTGCGCACCAAGCAGCAGAAACTCGGGCACATGTTCTCTGGACTCGAAGGCGACGAGGGCTGAGGCGCGGAATGCCGATCTCGTACGAGAAGAATCTCCAAGGCAGTGGACTCCGTGTTGCCATCGTCTGCTCGCGCTTCAACGAGGTGGTGACGGAACGGCTGCTGCAGGGCGCCATCGAGGGCCTGGGCCGCTGCGGTGTCGATGCCGATGCGATCGAGATCGCGCGCGTCCCGGGTGCATTCGAGCTCCCGCTCGCCACCGAACACTTCGCGCGCAGCGGCCGCTTCGACGCCGTCGTCTGTCTCGGCGCCGTCATCCGCGGCGAGACGGCGCATTTCGATTTCATCTCCGACTTCGTCGTTGCCGAGACTGGCCGCATCATGGTGCGCCACGGATTGCCGATATCGCTGGGCGTCTTGACTCCCGACAACGTCGAGCAAGGGCTTGCCCGGGCGGGTGGCCAGCACGGCAACAAGGGCCGCGAAGCGGCCGAGGCCGCCATCGAGATGGCGAATCTGGTGCGCGCGGTGCGCGGCGAGGAACCCTCGCCGTACTGAGCGGCGAGGATCGCTTCCTTTCCCATGGGTGTTCGACGCAAGGCCCGCGAGACGGCGCTGCAGGCTCTCTACCAGTTGGAGACCACGGGAGATCCGGTGGAGCGCGCGCTGAGCACCTTCGCCGAGAGCTTCGAGCTGTCCGAAGACGCCAAAGGATTCTCGTGGGGGTTGGTGCGCGGTGTTCTCGAACACCGCGAGGCGATCGACGCGCACGTCGCCGCGGTAACCGCCAACTGGAAGCTCGAACGCCTGTCGCGAATCGACCTCTGCGCAATCCGCATCGCCGCGTACGAGTTGATGGAGAACAGCGAAGTGCCGATGGAAGTCATCATCGACGAAGCGGTGGAGATCGCGCGCAAGTTCGGGACTGCCGAGTCGAGCAAGTTCGTCAACGGCGTCCTCGATCCGATCGCCAAGCGTATCCGC
>CADEER010000037.1 GCA_902826395.1 uncultured bacterium | reverse complement strand
CGCAAATCGATTGACTTTGAGCGGTGAGAATTGGAGCTTGTCGCGTTGTCCGACAAGCCCAAGCAGCCATGACTTCGACCGTCGATCTGTCGATCCACACGCGCCGCCGCAACCTGCAACGCCTTGCGGGAGAGGTATTCGACGTCCTCATCATCGGCGGCGGCATCACCGGCGCCGGGATTGCCCGCGACGCGGCGCTGCGCGGCCTGCGCGTGGCGTTGGTCGAGCGGCGCGACTTCGCCGCCGGCACCAGCAGCCGGTCGTCGAAGCTGATCCACGGCGGCTTGCGCTATCTGCAGCAGGGCGACGTCGGTCTGGTGCGCGAGGCGGCGACCGAGCGTTACGTCGTGCGCCGCCTGGCGCCCCATCTGGCGCAACCGGTGCCGATGCTCTTTCCGCTCGCCAACCGGCGCGAGTACGCCAAGCTGAGCGTCGGCATGTGGACCTTCGACCGGCTCGCCGGTGTCGCGGACAAGGAGCGACACCGTCTGGTCACGGCCGAGGAGGCGCTCGACATCGAGCCGCGCCTGCTGCGCAAGGACCTCTACGGCGCCGCGCTGCACTACGAATACGTCACCGACGATGCGCGCCTGGTGATCGAAGTCGTGAAGTCGGCCGCCGGGCTGGGTGCGGTGGTCGCCAATCATCTCGAGGTCGTCGACTTTCTCACCCAGGGTGGGAAGGTGATCGGTGTAGCGGCGCGCGATGGGCACGGCGAGGGCGACATCGAGATTCGCGGTCGCGTCGTCGTCAATGCCGCCGGTCCGTGGGTCGACCGCGTGCGCATGCTGAGCGAGCGCGACAGCAAGCCGCGCTTGCGACTGACCAAGGGCGTGCACGTCGGGGTTCCCTCCGATCGCATCGGGCTCTCCGGGATCGTCGTCATGAACGCCAGCGATCGACGCGGTGTGTTCGCGATCCCGCGCGGTCCGGTGACTTATCTCGGCACGACCGACACCGAGTATCCGGAGCTCGCCGACTACCCGCAGGTGACGTGGAGCGACGTCGAGTATCTGCTCGATGCGGCCAACCGGACCTTCGATCTTCCGACGCCGCTCGGCGCCGGCGACGTCGTCAACGCCTGGGCTGGCCTGCGGCCGCTGCTCCATCAGGAGGGCAAGAAGCCGACCGAGCTGTCGCGACAGGACGAGATCATGGTCAACGAAGCCGGCCTGGTGTCGATTGCCGGCGGCAAGCTGACCACCTTCCGCCGCATGGCCGAACGCGTGACCGACATGGTTTGCGCGCGTCTCGTGGAGATCGGGCAGACCTTGCCGCCGCCGGTGGCGCTCAGCGACCAGCACCCGATCAGCGGCGGCGAGATGGGCGGTGATCTGGCGCGCTTCGAAGATTACCTCGCCAGCCGTGTGCGCGAGGTGCGGCGCGACACCATTGCTCGCCTGGTGCGGCTGTACGGCAGCAATGCCACCGCCATCGTCGACACCATGGAGCGCGATCCGGCACGCGCGCGGCCCTATTCGCACGACAGCTCGCTCACGCCTGCCGAGGTGGAATACAACGTCAAGCACGAGATGGCGACGACGCTGCAAGATGTGCTCGAGCGCCGCACCCGCCTCTTGCTGTGGGATCTAGGCTGCGGCTCGTCGGTGGCGGATCGCGCTGCCGCGACGATGGCGGAGCTGCTCGGCTGGGACGAAGCGCGCCGCCGGCGGGAGGTGGTCGAGTACGAGAAGCTGGTGGAGTACATGCGGACTCCTGCCGGCGACGGCGTCAGCGCCGACGACGAGCCGCACGCGGCGCGCGCCTAGCAGCCCATTGACCGCTGCCCGCACCGCGATTCAGGAGAGGTATGAGCTCGAAGCGCAACATCGAAGATCTGCGCCGCGCCGTTGCCGCGGCCGTCGGCGCCGACATCGTCGCCTGGGATGACGCGACGCTGCGCGCTCGCTCCCGCGACACGTGGCCACTGTCGCTGATCCGCGACGATCGCGGCACGCTCACGACGCGGCCGGCCTGCGTCGTTTCGCCGGCCACGGTCGCGGACGTGCAAGCGGTGCTGCGCTTCGCCAACCGCGAGGGCATCGCCGTCGCACCGTTTGGCGGCGGTTCCGGTGTCTGCGGCGGATTCCTGCCGGAAGACGGCGCCATCGTCCTCGACATGGGACGGATGAATCGGCTGCTCGAGGTCGACGAGACGTCTCTATGCGCGCGCGTCCAGGCGGGCATGATGGGAGATCATTTCGAGGCGGCGCTCGAAGAGCGCGGCTACTCGATGGGGCATTTCCCACAGTCGATCGCGCTGTCGACGGTCGGCGGCTGGGTGTCGACCCGCGCCGCGGGGCAGTTCTCGACCCGCTACGGATCGATGGAAGACATGCTGCTCGGTCTCGAGGTCGTGCTCGCCGACGGCGAGCGGCTGGTGATCAAGCCGTCGCCGCGGCGGTCGGCCGGTCCCGACCTGCGCCATCTGTTTCTCGGCGCCGAGGGCACGCTCGGCGTCGTCACGGAGCTCACGGCGCGCATCTTCCCGCGGCCGGAGAGCCGTCGCCTGTGCTCGTTTGCGTTCGCCGACTTCGAAAGCGGCCTCGAGGCGATTCGCAACATCGTGCGCGTCGGCTGGCGACCGCCCGTGCTGCGGCTCTACGACGCGCACGAATCTGCCCGCCACTTCGGCCACTGGGCGGAGGGCGACGCCTGCTTTCTGCTGATCGTTAGCGAAGGGCCGGCGGCGCTCGCCGCCGCCGAGACGGAGGCATGCCGCGAGATCTGCCTTTCGTTGCAGGGCACCGAGACCGGAGAGGCGCCAGTCGAACACTGGATGCACGAGCGCAACAACGTGCCGAGCCTGGTCGACCTGGTGGCGCGCGGCTTCGTCGTCGACACGATCGAAGTGACGGCCGACTGGGCGCATGTCGGCCAGCTCTATCATGACGTCATCGCCGCGGTCGGCGAGGTCGAGAGCCTGCTGCTCGTCTCCGGCCACAGCTCGCACTCCTACGCGCAGGGGACGAACATCTACTTCACGTTCGTCGCGACGCCGAGCGAACGCGCCGCGGGCGAGGCCAAGTATCTCGAGTGCTGGCAGCGCGCGATGGACGCGACGGTGCGCGCGGGCGGCTCGATCTCGCACCACCACGGCATCGGGCGGCTGCGCAAGCCGTGGATGCGCGAGGAGCATGGCGCCGGCATCGAGGTGATGCGGGCGATCAAGAAGGCACTCGACCCGCACGGGATACTCAACCCGGGCGCGCTGCTGCCGGACGACGCTTGAAAGGAATTTCACCACGGAGACACAGAGACACGGAGAAGTGCACCTTGCTCTGTGTCTCTGTGTCTTTACGATGCATCGGCGTCGCTTGATCGGCTGACGGGGTCACATTGTACGTTCTTGCCATCGATGCGGGCACCACCGGCGTGCGCGCTCTGATCTTCGACGAGCACAGCCGGTTGGTCGGCGGCGCTTACGAGGAGATCTCGTCGCTCTATCCGCGCCACGGCTGGATGGAGCAGGATCCCGCGCACCTCTGGGATCAGGCGATGGCAGTGGTGCGCCGCGCTCTGCGCGATGGCAATCTGCGCCCCGAGCAACTCTCCGCCGTCGGGGTCGCGACGCAGCGCGCGACGGTGTTGGTCTGGGAGCGCGCCACCGGCCGACCGATCTGTCCGGCGATCGTCTGGCAGGACGCGCGGGCTGCGGCGCGCGCCGGTGAGCTCTCGGCGCAGGGCTACTTCGTGACCGCGCAGGCGTCGGCGACCAAGCTCGAGTGGATTCTCGCCAACATCGACGGCGCGCGACGGCGTGCGGATGCCGGCGAGCTCTGCTTCGGAACCGTCGACTCGTGGTTGGTCTGGAACCTGACCGGCGGCGCGGTGCACGTCACGGATCCGTCGAACGCGTCGTGCACGGCGCTCGCCGATCCGTTCTCCGACGGATGGTCCAACGATGTCCTCGCGGCGCTGAGCATCCCTGCCGCAATGATGCCGTCGGTGGTCGACACCAGCGGTGTCATCGCCGAGACGGCGGTCGAGGTGCTCGGCGCTGCCGTGCCGATCGCCGCGATCGCGGGCGATCAGCAGGCTGCCATGTTCGCCGAGCTGGCGCTCGACAAGGGCGCCGCCAAGGTGACCTTCGGTACGTCGGCGATGATCGACATCAACACCGGTGAGTCGCTGATGCTGTCGGAGAACGGCGCCTACCCGATCGTGTTGTGGAGCTTCGCCGGCGTCCGCACCTGGTGTCTCGAGGGGACGGTGCTGACCAGCGGCGCTGCCGTTCAATGGCTGCGCGACGGCCTCGGCATCATCGCCGATCCAGCCGAGACGGGACCGCTGGCACAGTCGGTGCCCGACAGCGGCGGCGTCTGGGTGGTGCCGGCGCTGCAGGGGCTCGGCACGCCGCACATGCAGGCGAGCGGCCGGGCCGCGGTGGGCGGCATCTCGCGCGGCACGACGCGCGCCCACATCGTGCGCGCCGTGCTCGAGGGAATCGCCTGCCGCACTCGCGAAGCGCTCGACGCGCTGCTCGCCGATGTCGGTGGTCCGAAGGCGGAGCGCCCGACTCGACTGCGCGCCGACGGAGGCGCCGCGGCCAACGACTTCCTCATGCAAAATCTCGCCGACACACTCGGCATGGAGGTCGAGCGGCCGGAGACCGTGCAGGCGACGGCGCTCGGTGTCGCGTATCTAGCCGGCCTCGCGACGGGCGTGTGGAGCGGCGTCGACGAGCTGCGCGACACCTGGCGCTCGGGCGGCGTGTTCGCGCCGCGCGGCGATCGCCAGGCCTGTGAACGGCGCTACCTGGAGTGGCGCGACAAAGTTGTCGCCGCTCGACTCGGCCCGCTCGACTGAAGCCGGCGCCGCCGCCGCGCCCTGGCGCTCAGTACCAGATGACGCCGACGGCGCCGCCGATGCCCCACTCGCCGCGCGACAGGCCCGACATCGTGTTCAAGCCCCAGCGCGAGAAGTAGCGATCCTCGGAGCCGGCAGCTCCGCCACCGATGCCGTACGAGCCGGCGGCGGTCAGCATCAAACCGAAATCGTCGCTCAGCGGAAGTACGAAGTCGACGCCCGGTTGAATGGCGACGACGTTGCGATCTTCGCCGCTGGTGAATTGCTGCCCGGCGAGCTCGAGGCGCAGACCGAGCTTGTCGGCGATCGGCATGGTCAGCGAGCTTCCGTAGAGAATCGACTCCGGGGAACCGTTCGAGCTGCTGTGGTTGATGAAGTTGTAACCGATGTGTCCGTTCAGATCGACGGGACCGAGATGGCCGGTACCGGTGACGAAGGGCAAAGCGCCGATGTTCGGAACGCTGATACCTTCGTCTACTTCGTCGCCTCCCGCGGGAAAGCTCAACAGCAGGCCGCCACCGGCGTCGAAAAAGTCGCTGCGCAGGGGGATGAACTTCAGGTGTGCGCGGACGTTGCCGATGTCGCCCTCACCCCCGCCGAACGTGTCGTGCGTCGTCCCGTGGTAGGGGATCATGACGCCGCCCTGGAAGCGCGATCCTCCCATCACCAGCCGCAACTCGCCGGTGACGATCTCGTTGTCGGTTTCTTCCCTCGGTAGGTCGTTGGGAACGCGGCCATTGAAAGCCACGGTGTCGTCCGCGGTGTAGAAGGTGGCTATGCCGAAATACGCGCCGGTGACGGTGTCGAATTCGAAGTGGTCGTAGTTGCGGGTCTGCAACCTCGCCGTCGGCGCTTCGTTCGCGGCAGCCTGTTCCTCGGCAGCAGCGAAACTCTCCTCTTCCTGGGCAATCGCCGGAGCCGACGAGATGATCGTGGCGATGACTCCACAGACCGCGAAAGCACTGCGTACTCTCATCTAACCCTCCCCCTTTCGCGACGAGTCGGCCGGCTGCCGGCTCTCGCATCGAACCCTGGTTCGTCCCACCGGACCGGGCCGGCAATCCGAATTGGCGGCAGCATGTCGATCTGATCCTGTGAATGCAAGTCCGAGAGCCTTCGGTTAGACGGCGCGCGCCGTGTGTACATTGTTCGCCTCGGGAGGCTTCAACCGCGGTGTGCGATGGTTGCCGGAGGAGTGACCGCCGAGTAGGATCCGCCCGCTTCCCATGTCCCAATTCGTTCCCGACGGCTCCGCCGCTGTGTTCGTCGAGCGCCGCGACCAGCTCATCGAGTACTTCGAGCGCGGTATCAAGGCGCGGCCGCAGTGGCGCATCGGCACCGAGTACGAGAAGGTCGCCGTGCGCCGCGAGGACGCGCGCGCCGTGCCGTTTTCCGGACCGCGCGGCATCGAGAGGATGCTCGCCGAGCTCGCCGATCGCTTCGCCTGGTCGCCGCTGCTCGAGGATGGCCGCATCGTCGCGCTGCGCGGTGACAAGGCCTCGATCACGCTAGAGCCAGGCGGCCAGCTCGAGCTGAGCGGCGAGGTGTGCGAGAGCGTGCACTGCGCGCAAGAGGAATTTGCCCGCCACATCGAAGAGATCGTAGCCGTCGGCGACGAGCTGCAGATCGCGTTTCTCGGCCTCGGTATACAGCCCGTCAGCCGGGTCGGAGAGATCGAGATGGTCCCGAAGAAGCGCTACGGGATCATGTTCCCCTACATGGCGAAGGTCGGAACGCTCGGCCAGCGGATGATGATGCAGACCGCCACCGTGCAGGCCAACATGGACTACGCCAGCGAGGCCGACGCGATGATGAAGCTGCGCGTCGGCATGGGTCTCGCTCCGTTGCTGAACGCGATGACGGCCAACTCGCCGCTCAGCGACGGCGATCTGAACGGCTTCGTGTCCTTCCGCGGTCACATCTGGACGGATACGGACACGGCGCGCAGTGGTTTCCTGCCGTTCGTATTCGGCACCGGCGCCAGCTTCGAGAAGTATGCCGACTACGCTCTCGACGTGCCGATGTATTTCATCGTTCGCGACGGCGAGTGGTACGACATGACGTCGCTGACGTTTCGCCGCTTCCTCGAAGAAGGGTACCGCGGCCATCGCCCGACGATGACCGACTGGGACTCGCACCTGACGACGCTGTTTCCCGAGACGCGCATGAAGCGCTACATCGAGTTGCGCTCGATCGATAGCCAGCCGCCGGAGCTGATGCTTTCGGTTCCGGCGCTGACCAAGGGCATCTTCTACGACGAGGACTGCCTGCACGCCGCTTGGGACCTCGTGAAGGGCTGGAGCTACGCGGAGCGCATCGATCTGTATGCCGCGGCGCATCGCCGCGGGCTGCAGACCCGCGCCGGCCGATTCTCGTTTCGCGATCTCGCGATGGAGCTGCTCACCATCGCGCGCACCGGCCTCGAGCGCCATTCCGTAAAGAACAGCCGCGGCGACGACGAGAGCGTGTATCTCGAGCGCCTCACCGAGCTGAACGGACGCGGTCTGTGCCCGGCCGATGTCGTCATCGAGAAGTGGAACGGCGCCTGGAATCAACAGATCGGGCGCCTGATCGACGGCAGCTCCTACAAAGCCGCGGCTTGACCGCCGGCGGTCGCCGCCATCATGGCGCTGCCGCGGTCGCATCGGTAGCGGCGGCCGGGCGCGGTTGCACGAGCGAGACCAACGGCTGCGGAAACAATCCCGCCAGCAGGAGCACCATCATCGCGATGGTCAGAGCGCGGAGCTCGCGGCGCTGCAGATCGAGCTCGCCGCCGTGCCGTGCCGAGCCGGAGAAGAGGTAGAGGAAGGCGCGCATGACGGTGATTCCGTTGAGGGCCGTCGCTGCGATGAGCGCCAGGCAGAGAGCGGGGAACTCCGCCACCGAGCCCTGCACGAGCAGATCCTCGGCGACGAAACCGAGCGTTGCGGGGAAACCGACGCTCGCGAAACCGAAGAAGAGCAGCGCTACCGCGAGTCGGGGCGTTCGTGCGAAGTTGCCGGTCGGGATGTGCAGCGACAGGCGGCCGCGCCGCGCCTCCAGGGCCGCCAGGGTCATCGCGAACCCCGTCGTCGCCACAGCCAGTGCCAGCCATGCGGCGGAAGCACCGGCGCGCGCTACCGGGGAATGGTTCTCCAGCCCGAAGGCGACCAATCCGGTCTGACTGATGATCAGAAACGCCAGTGCCCGCCGTGCGTCGCTCTGGACGATCCCGAGGCCGGCGGCGATGACGGCAGTGAAGGCGCCGGTCGCGGCGATCGCGGTGGCGATCTCGCCGGGGATGCCGTCGACCAGCAGAGCCAGGTGCGCATAGAGGCCGAGCTGCGGGGCGATGAACGCGACGACGATCCCGAGCGGCATTGCTTCGACGAACTGCGGCAACCAACTGTGCAAAGGCACGATTGCTTGGCGGATCGCGATGCCGGCGATGAGTAGCGGGATGCCCACGGCCGGTGATCCGAGAGCAAGCCCAGCCGCGCCGGCCACCGCCAAGGCGCTGCTCGCCGAATGATAGGTCGCGAATAGCCGGGCGGCGTCGCCGCCCGGCGCGCGCTCGCGAAATTCGGTCCAGGCGATCCAGGTCGATGCGAGCCACGCAGCCGCGATCGCGGCTGGAGCGGTCGACGACAGTGCCGCCGTTGCCACGGCGAGGAGGAGGAGAACCCGAGCCAGCGTGCGCGGCGGATGGGAGGCCAGCGGCGCCAGCGATACGATCACCAGCGCCGTCAGCGAGAAGGCGATCGGTACCAGGGCGAGTCCGGTGGGCGGCGCCAACCATGCAGTCGCGGCGCGCTCGGCGAGGTGCAACTCGATGATCGTGATTCCGGTCGTCCCGAGAGCGACTGCTGTTACGGCGCGAACCGCGATCGAGCGCGCCGCCGCCGAGTCGGAAGCCCGGTAGATCGCCGCCGCCGCTGTCGCCAACGCGCCGGCCACCGCAAGCGGAGTAAGCCAGATCATGATGCCTCCCTGGCGTCGCGGCCGGCGCGCGACCAGCGTGCGGCCTGTGGCCCGGATTGCGCGACGGCGCGACTCCACGCGCGGTCGAGCGCATCGAGGCGGCGGAAGAGACGCAGAAAGCCGCCGAGCGCGTAGTCCTTGATGATTCCCTCCAGATAGCCGCGCTCGAGCGCGTGTCGGTAGAGCCACGGCTGCAGCCGGTCCGGCACCAGGCGCTCGAGGTGGCCGCCGGTCTTCGGAAGCTGCGCTCCCATCGCTTGCTCGAGGTGATGGTGGTCATGCAGCAAGCTCGGCGAGCGGAGGATCTGCAGACTGCGAATCGCCGCGTGACCGACGATGTGTGCGAGTGCGAAATAGCGGCAGCCGAGGCCGATCTCGACGAAGATCAGACCGACCTGGGTCATCGATGCGTAGGCGAGTGCGCTCTTGATGTCGGACTGCACGCGTCCGACGAAGGTCGCGTGCAGCGCCGTCACCGCGCCGACCATCGTCACCGCCGCGGCTGCCATCGGCGCGTGATCGAGGATCGATCCGGCGCGCAGCAGCAGATAGGGGCCGAGATGAATCGAGATCGCTCCGTAGAAGATCGCGCTGGAAGGCGTCGGGCCCTCCATGGCGCGCGGCAGCCAGCCGCCGAGCGGGACCTGCGCGGACTTGCCCATCGCCGCCCACAACAACATGAGCCCGGCCGCCGTTGCGGCGGCGCCCGCCGGCACGGCGAAGCTCGCCCACGGCGTCGTCGCCGTCGGAGCCGCGGTGACGGCGGACGTGCCCACCGTGTGGTGCAGCCAGACCGCGGCGCCCAGAAGACCGATGTCACAGAGGCGATAGGTGACGAAGGCGAGGAAACCGTGCTCGACCGGCCGGCGTCGCTCGTTGAAGAAGGCAATGAGCAATGCCGACGTCAGACCGACGATCTCCCAGGCGAAGAAGACGAGGTCGAGACTGCCGGCGAGGACCACCAACTCGACGCCGGCTCCGAACAGCGCCATCAACAGATAGAAACGCAGGTAGCCGCGCTCGAGATGCAGATAGCGCCGCGAGAAGGCGCCGATCAGTGCCACGAGCATCGACGAGAAGAGCGCGAACGGAACCGAGAGATGATCGGCGATGAGCGTCCAGTCGAAATGGTAATGGCCGACAGCGACCCAGGCACCGAGCGGAACGACGACCCGCTCGACGCCCTGCGACGCCATCAACGCCAGGAGCGCCGTCGCGGCGGCGACGGTAGCGGTGTACCCGGTCGCCACCAGGGCATTCACGGTGGCTTCCGATCTGGCTCTGTCGAACCATGCAACGAAGATCAGCACCGCCGCGACCCCGGCCGGGAAGATCAGCAGCGAGAGAGTGAGGACTTTCAGTACGTCGTGGATGTCCTGGATCATGCGGCCGCTCCAAACGCTGCCGTCAGATGGGCGCAGCCGAGATGCTCGCGATGTCCGGCGTAGAACTCCCGGGACTGTTGGAAGACGGGGATGTCGGTGCACTCGGGGCGGTGGTCGCGAAATCCTCCGCCGGCGAAGACGCGCATCGCCGAACCCGATGCGGCGCTGCCCCAACTGACGAGCTGGATCCAACCGTTTCGCACCAGCCGATCGAGCCCCGGATGGGCGTCGAGGATCCGCAGCAGCACCGCCGGCTCGGCGTCGACGATCAGCAGCAGTCGCACCGGTTCGTGGATCTCCACCATCTGCCAGGGCAGCCCGGTTCGCAGGTCGGAGGCGTGCCCGTCCATCACGCCGAACAGTCCGACGATGTTGTGCGGCAGCTTGGTGCCGCAGCCGTAGCCGGTCGGGTCGACGAACGAAAAGTAGTACTCGAGGTTGATACCGGCTCCCACCGGACCGACTGCCAAGAGGAGATTGGCGAGAGTGCTCCCGTCCGCATCGGTCGTCGGATCGTACGAGACGAGGAAGGCGCGCCGATCGAGGAAGAGGCCGCGGGTTCGCTCGCGCCGCCCGACGATGCAGACCGCGTTCGTCGCATGCCCGTACTCGGGTCGCGGCTGCGCCAGGTCGACGGCGTGCGCCTCGGCGTGAGCCAGGGCCTCGTCGAGGTCGAGTTGCAGAGGACTGGTGCCGAACCGGCGGCAGCGTTCGTGCGCGTCGCGAAGACACGCGGCGGCAAGCACGCGCTGGGCGTCGCCGAGCAGCGTCCGGGCGGCGGCGGGAACGAGATCCTCGTCGTAGTACGTCAGCGCATCGTCGCAGGTGTTGTGGTAGGCGCCGACGAACCACACCCGGTCGGGAATGGCGATGCCGCGTTCGCCGAGAAGCTTTCGCACCGCGGCATGATTCGCCATCGCCGCAAAGGCACGCGCGTTGGGCCCGCCGCGGCCGCCGCCCGTGGCGCCGCAGTCGTGCGCTGCCTCGTGCGGATTGTTCAAGCTCGACGAGCCGTGGCCGAAGACGAGCACCAGCGGGCTGCAGTGCTCGGCGAGGCCAGTGGTGCGCAGCAGAGCCGCGACGATGTCCGCCATCTCGGCCGTCGTGTAGCCGTGGTAGAGCCCGTCGATCGGACCATCGGCCGCCGCGCGCTCGATGGCGAGGCGCGTCGTCGGGCCGTGATGCCGGCCGTGGCGCATGCGGTGCGATAGGCGCTCGGCCGAGCGCGGAAACAGACATCGCCCGATCAGTGGCACGACCGAGGCGAGGCCCGCCGCCGCCGTCAGCAGGCCGCCGCGCACCAGCGACTTGCTGCCCACCGCCACCGCATTGCGCAGCCTGCCGCGCCACCGGCGCGCGCTGTAATAGGACGTGGCCAGGTGAGGCTCGACGGGACGCTCGACGATCAGGTGCCGGGCTTTGACGGCGACCGGACACAACGGTCGGCCGCGCACGTCGTCGATGCCCTGGTAGACCATCGCGACGCCGAAGAAGCCGGCGAACCCGAACGTCTCGCAAGCCGGATGGATCTCCTCCAGGTGGCGGCGCAGCGACTCCTCGCGGTCGTCGATGCAGAACACCGCCTGGAACTCCGGCGTCGGGCAGCGCGACAACAGCTTCTCGTTGGCGAGCAATCCGTCGAGGACATCGACGCGGTGGCGCCTCTCGTACGCGAGATGAAGCAGGCGGCGGCGTTCGAAGGCGTCGAACGCGTGCACCGTCGCCAGCCACGCGCCGGCGCCCTCCGCGTCGAGCAATGTGGTGGTGTCGGTGGGAACGAGCTGCGCCGCTGCGAAAGCCTCGTAGACCAGCGCCAGATCGACGGGCGTTCTGCCGTGCACCGCCGTCTCGGTCGACTCGCGGCGCGGCGATTCGGCGGCGGTGCGGCGCGCATGACGCGCCGCAAAGACATCGAGGACGAGCTGCACGGCGAGGTAGTCGGCGAGCCGCGCCGGGAGAGCGACGACCGGTGCCTGTTCGGGATGGAGCTCGAACTGCCGCATCATGCCGGCCCAGCCGGGCAGCGAAAGGAGCGTTTCACGCACGACGCGCCGCCGCTCGGCTGGCGCCACGCCGAGGGATTCCAAGGCCCACTGCACCGTCTGCTCGGCGTCCCAGGCCAGCGCCTGCTGTCGGCGGCATTCCGCGTCGAGGCCGCGCCGCCAGCGGTCGAGTGGGGCGCCTGGCAAGCCGTAGAGGCTGCGGAAGGCGGCGAGGAATCCCGCCTCGCGGCCGGGCAGTTGCCAATACGCGATGCCCTGGTCGAGGAACGATGCGCAGAGTCGGATGAGCAGCGGGTGAACGAGCTCGTCGCAATCGATGCCGGTCGCCTCGTGAATCTGGTCGCGCGGCCGGATGCCCGCCGGATGTGTCTGCTTTCGCGGCGCGGCGTCGCGCAGCGCATCCCACAGCAGGCGGCAGAGGCGGCGCTCCATGGCGTCGGCGGGGATCTGGCCGAACCGGCGCCGCGCCTGATCCAGCAGATCCTCTCGCCGCCGCTGCGAAACCAGCGGATGAAAGCGATTCACCGCATCGGTTTCCTCGATCATCCAGGCCAGCGCGGCGTCGCTCGGCACCGGAAACAGATGGCGCAGGCGAGCCACGAGAAAATCCCGTCGCGACACGCCTCCCGCCAGCGTCGAGTCGAGGTCGGTTTCGCAATCTTCGACCGTCGTTTCGAGATCGCGGATCCGCAGACGACCGTTTTCCAGGCAGCGGGCAAATGCCTCTTCGGTTTGGAACGGCTCGGTGCCGAACAGGCGGGCGGCGGTGACCGTCGCCTCTTCGAACGGCAGATGCTCGAAGGCGTGCAGTGGATTGTGATGCACAAAGGCGTGCAGCGGTGCTTGCTCCGGCAAGAGCGGCGCGACCTCGGCGAGGATTTCCTCGAGGCGGAAGGCGTCTCGATCGCCGTCGTCGAACGATGCCTCGTCGAGGCGAATCGCAGCTTCCATTATGCCGCCCTTCGTCGCGCCGCGTGCGGGTGCAGCGAGACCGGCTGTAGGAGATCGGCGCCGACGTACTCGAGCGTCGTGCTCGACCATTCCTCGGCCGTCTCTGCCAATCGGCTGAGGAAGGTGTGGTCGACCAGCCTAACCTCGCTGAGATCGATGACGACGCGCTCGATCCCTTCTTCGAGATCGGCCAGCGCCCTGCGCACGGCGAGCAGATTCGTGAAGGCCGCGACGCCGTGCAGGCGCAGGTGCAGAGTGCTGCCGTGACGTTCGCTCTCGAGGCGCGAGCGGAACAGGTCGGCGAGAGATGCGCCGCGCAGCAGATGCAGGACGATCTTGGCGGCGATGCCGACCGCTACTCCGACCAGGAGATCGGTGGCGAGGGTGACGACCAGGGTGGTGACGAACAGCAGCAGCTGGTCGGGGCCGATCTGCCGGGCGTGTCGAAACTCGTTGGGCGAGGCCAGCCGCGTGCCGGTGTACACCAGCATCGCCGCCAGTGCGGCGAGAGGGATCCTGTGCAGCAGCCCCGGCGCCAGGGCGACGAAGACGAGAAGGCACAGTCCGTGGACGAAGTTTGCCCGACTCGATGTCGCCCCGGCGTCGACGTTGGCCTTGCTGCGCACGATCTCGGAGATCATCGGCAGACCACCGATCATCGCCGCGACGAGGTTGCCGATGCCGACACCGAGCAAGTCGCGGTTCAGGTCCGATGCGCGCCGCTGCGGGTCCATGCCGTCGACCGCGAGCACGCTCAGGGTCGATTCTATCGACCCGACCAGGGCGAACATGACGATGTACTTCAGCGACACGGCGCTGAAGACCATAGAGAAGTCGGGGAAGGCGATGACGCTCGCGAGCGATCCCGGCAACTGAACCAGGTAGTTCGGTCCGACGCGAAACTCACCCGACAAGAACGAGTAGACGTGCTCGTGATCGAGGTCGAACCAGAGTCCGAGCGGCACCGCCAGGGCGAGCACGAGCATGGGTCCCGGAATCAGGCGGGCCCAACGCGAGCGCACCCACGGCAGCGCGAAGAGCACGAGCAGGGATGCAACGCCGATCAACATGATCTCGGGGTTGGCGTGCGCGATGCTGTTGGGAATCTCGGCCAGCAGCTCGAGCGGCTCTTTGGCGTGCGGAGTTACGCCCAGCACCACGTGCATCTGCTTCGAGATGATGATGACGCCGATGGCGGCGAGCATGCCGTGCACCACCGATGGCGACATCGCGACACCGACCGTCGCGGCGCCCGACAGCGCAAAGGCGATCTGCACCACGGCCGCCACGACGCCGACGGCGAGGGCGCGGTGGTACCCCGCTGTCAGGTCTCCCTGCCCGAGCTCCTGCACGGCGCCGAGAGCGATGACGATCAAGCCGGCGGCAGGTCCTTTGATCGTCAGCCGCGAGCTGCCGAGGAAGCTGACGAGAACTCCGCCGACGACGGCGGTGAGCACGCCCGCCACCGGCGGGAACGCGCTCGCCATCGAGATTCCGAGGCAGAGGGGCAGGGCGATGAGAAATACGAGAAAGCCGGCTTTGATGTCGTTCGTGGATATACCGCGTCGCTGCGGTGCGACGGTGCTGTCGACCATGGTGGACTGCTCCTGAGGTTCGAGTTCGAGGCGAGCCGGGGCCGTGAAGGGCCTCGGCGACGGTCGTGCCTGATCGCTCCCAGATCGGGAGCGGCCTCAAACGCGAGGAGGTCCGCGGGCGAGAAACGGGTCGGCGCCCGCCGGAAGCTTGGCGAGCGCTTGGGAGATGCCGTGGCGGCGCCGGTCGAGAGTCGCCGACCGGGTGCCGATGTCGTGTCCCGTATCGGCGTCGTCGTGGTCGGACCCGGAGCCCTCGGTGCCCTCGGCAACGGCGGGCTGGCGTGCGGCGTGCTGTTGGGCGGCCGCATCGGCGACCAGGTCGGCGGGCGGCGACTGGCGCTGTGCGCCATCCGTATCCGGCCAGATCGCTACCGATGCTACCTGGTCGAGGTGCTCGCTCCCGGCCGCCGGCGCGCCGACGGCGAGGACGGAGAGAAGACAGGCGACCGCGATGGGGCCGCTTCGGCGCCAGGGCGAAAGTCGAGATCGGATGGCGAGCATAGCGGCCTTCCGATCCTTGATACGGGAGAACGGAGCAATTGCAAGCCACACTCGCGCGGGCGAGGCTCGATCCAGGACCGGGCCGAGGGGGAGCGATGAGGCTGTGCGTGCAGGGGAAGTCTTTGATCGACGGGTCTATGCTTTGGACCTCGGCGATCCTTCTTTCGCTGGCCCTGGCTGCCGATGGTGCGAGCGCCCGGATCCTGCGCCCGGTGGACGCGGCTGCGGCGCAGGCGGATTTCGCGGCGTTTCGCGCTCGGATGGTGGCGGCAGTCGAGCGCCGCGACTCGACGGCTCTGCTGGCGATGTTGGATCCCGACATCAAGGTCTCTTTCGGCGGCGACGACGGTATCGCGCGGTTTTCGGAAATCTGGAGCCCCGATGCCGCCGATAGCCGCTTGTGGGAAACACTGGCCGCCGTGCTGGCGCTCGGCGGAACGTTTACGCAGGCCGATACCTTCACGGCGCCGTACGTGTTCGCCGACTGGCCGGAGGATGTCGACGCCTTCGAGCACGCGGCGATCGTCGGCAGCCGCGTGCGCGTGCGGGCGGCGCCGACCCTGGAAGCACCGGCAATTGCGTCGCTCAGTTACGCGATCGTCGAGCTGGCGGATCGCGCCGCCGACGCCGACGACGCGTGGGTCGCCGTCCGATTGACCGACGGGCGAACCGGCTTCGTCGCCCGTCGCTACGTCCGCAGTCCACTCGACTACCGCGCCATCTTCCAGAAGGCCGGCGACGGCTGGCGGCTGCGGGCGTTCGTCGCCGGCGACTGAGCCGTCCGGCTCAGTCGCCTCCCTTGGCGTGAAACTCTCGGGCGTCGCTGGCAACGATCTCGCTGCCGGTGAAGGTGCTCTGCCAGCAAGCGCCGGCATCGTTGTTGAGCTGGATCAGCACGGGAGCCGTGAGAGCGGACAAGTCGATGTCGGGCAGGGAAGGGCCGCGGCCGCGTGCGATGAGACGCGTCCGATTGCCGCGCGGCTTGATCTGTATGGTGCGCACGCCGTCGCGAACAGCGGTGTTGTCGGAGTAGCGCAGACCATCCTTCGGAGTCGACCAGGTGGACGATCCCGCCGGAACCTGCAGTGTCGCGAGGCGCGTCGGAGTATCGCCGTGGTAAACGCAGATTGCGTAGTCGGTGGCGGTCTGCGGTTGACCGAGATCGGACGCCGATGTCGCCTCGCCGCCCGTGAACCGCCACATGAAGCGATCCCCTTCGTCATCGGCTTTGTCGATCCACGAGAGCGATGCACGTGGTGCAGTCTTGCAAGTTGCGCGAGGTGCCGACGGGCAGATCGGCGGCTCGCCGGCGGTGAGGACGTCCGCTTCGGCGCGTTCGCCCTGGGTCGCGAGGTCGAACGCCGCGGAGGCGCGCGTGTCGGTGACGACATCGCGGTGCTGCTCGATCGCGAAGGCGATTACGCCTGCGTTGAACGAGGTGGCGCGGAACCGCCCGCCGGGTGTTCCGGAGACGCCGGCCGAAAAGATCGAACGCTGCGGATTGTTGGTGTCCATCGTCGAGAACTGCTGCACCAGCTGGCCGTGCACTGGACGCGATGTCGAGAAGGATTGCTCAAACTCGTTGTACACGAGGAACTGGATGATCGTGGAGCCGGGAAGCGGAACGGAATCCCAGAGAGTGCCGACGCACGGCACCGCGACCAGCGTGTTGAAGATTTCGTCGCCGCGCACCGGCTCGCGGGTGTGATCGAAGAGGAAGTCCGAGAGCACGGCGTTGCCGCACCCCTCGTACTCGGCCGTCGGACCGCCGAGCACGAGCTCCGTGTCGCCGTTCGACGCGCCGGGGATGGCGCGGTTGCCGACCGCGTTGTGCCGGGATCGATCGAGCAACGACTGCGATCCGTCGTAGCGCTCGAACGTCGCCGCGCCGCGCAACACGTTGCGGTCGGCGGGGACGCCGGCTTCGACGGCCATGCAGCGCAGGACGCCGCGGAACGGCAACGCCGGGACTGCCGGGATCGAGCCGCTGTTCCCCGGCAGTGGCAGCGTCGCTCGGCCGTCGAGCGCCTGCCATGAAATCGGCTGCCTCGCGGTCAGGGTGAGGTCGAACTCGACCACCTCGGCGACCGGAACCGCACACGGATCGCCGGACGGACAGTCGCTGTCGTCGAGACAGCGCGAGCCCGCTCCTAGACATTGCAGCGTCTGATCTTCGAGGAAGCACTTCACGTCGACGGGAGCGATGTCGTCGTTGACGAGCTGCACGAAGGTGTCGACGCCGTTGGCCGGCTCGACCGCGATCAACGGGTAGGTGAGGAGCGCCGCGGCCTCGTCGGTCGTCGTGGCGGCGGCAGCCGCGGCGGCGTGCAGCACTGCGCCGGCGGTCAGAAGGAGAGTCAGTCTTGTGCACATGATCGCTCGCTCCTTCTCACAGAGTCGGTTCCAGGCGGATCACGTCACCGCCTGGTCGCTCGCCCTCGGCGTGCGCGTTGAGAGCTGCGGCCGCGCTCGGGCCGGAGGTGCCGATCGCGCCGTGTTCCTCGGCGACGATCACGAAGCCGCCACTGTTCGAAGTGGGGCGTATCGATGTGCGCGCGGTGGCCGTGCCGAGCACCGAATAATCCCAAATGTCCTCGGAGAGCGATTGATTGCCCCAACAGGTCACGGACTGGCTGGCTGAAAACTGCTGCTCGAACTCGTTGTGGACGGCGTACTGAAAGGTCACCGTCTCCGGAGCCTGGCTCTCGTAGTCGCGCGCGCAGGGGACGACGGTGATCTCGGTAGAGAGCGCCGAACCGGGAACGCCGTCGATCTCGGAGCCTTCGGCGCGAACGTCGAGCAGCCAGGCCTGCGGGCAGCCAGAGTACTCCGCGCCGCCCGGACACTGGCCGGACGGCGCGCCGCCGAGGCAGAGGACGTCGTCGCCGTCGTTGAGCTCGTTGCCCTGAGAGCCGATGGCGCGATACCGCGATACGTCGCCGGTGGAGATGTCCTTGATCGTCGCAGCGCCGGTGAAGTGATTGCCGGCAATCGGGTTGCCTGAAGGATCGGTCTCGACGCAGACGAGCTCGCCGACGAAGCCGGCTGGAACGGGCGGGATGATACCCGGGTCGAAACCGGCCCCGTAGCATTCGAAGTCGCCGCCGATCCGCGAGCAAGGCGGATCGGTCGCGTCGTCGGTGCGCCCGAGGCTTGCCAGCCAGATCGTCGGCTGTCGCGCGGTGAGCGTCAGCTCGAAGTCGATGATCTGCCATAGCGGCGGGTTCGTGATCGGGTTGGGTGGCAGATCGGGATTCAGTGGAGCCGCGTTCACGTAGTAGCAACTCACCGATGTGACGGAGGTGCTCGTGTTGCTCAGGTGGATCATGGTGTCGCGCGAGCCGTCGGCGATGATCTTTGGGTACACGACGATCGATGACGGAGCGTCGATGTCGCCCCGTGCGATCGGCGGCACCGCGACGACGATTGCGAGCACCGTGGCCGTGGCTAGTGGAAGTCGCTGCATTCTGGACTCCTTGGCATTTGGCGGACGCGATTAAGCGTCGAGGAGGTTGCGTCCCCGTATCCGATCCACAAACACGGCGTCAACCGCGAAAGACTACGGCCGGCGCTAGTTCATGACGAGTTCGAATGGTCACGTGCCAAGGGACGGGTCGACTTTGTAAAATGCTGCGCGGGGCCGAGAGATCGTTGCCGCGATGTACCCTCGGGTGCTCCGGAGTGTGGGACTTGACCGAGCGTTCCGGCCGCGGCAGCGTCATGCCGCGATGGCTGCCTCCCGCTTCCTGGTCGCGGCGCTCGCCATCGTAGCGATCACCGTGATCGCCTACTGGCCGTCGCTTTCGGTGCCGTTTCAGTTCGACGACTGGGCCCGCATTTCCGGCAACCGACATCTGCACCGCGGCGAATGGCTTGCAGCCACCGGCCAGCTCGGCGGCGCGCGCGTCCTGCCGGCGGCGACCCTGGTGTTCAATTTCTGGTTGTCCGGCGAAGAGACGCAGAGCTACCACATCGTCAATCTCGCACTGCATCTAGCCGCGACAGCGGCCGTGTTCTGGCTGAGCTGGCTGCTGGCGGCGACGCCGCGCGTTGTCGCGGCTGGCGCACCCGACCGCCTTACGCTGGCCGCGGCCGCCGCCGTCTTCTTCGCTTGCCATCCGCTGCAGACGCAGGCGGTGACGTACATCATCCAGCGCTCGACGGTCATGGCGACCGTCTTCTACATCGGTTGCGTCTCGGCGTATCTCGCCGGACGCCTGGCGCAGCGCGGCGGTCTAGCGCCGGCGGCGCGCCGATGGTTCGCCGCGGCGCTGGTGAGTGCTGCCGCTGCGCTGTTGTCGAAGGAGAATGCGGTCACCTTGCCGCTGGCGTTGGTTCTCGCCGAGATCGCTTGTTTCGGACGCAAGCAGGTCGGCCGCTTGATCAAGGTGGAGCTGCTCGCCGTGCCTTTCCTCGCCTTGCCCGTCGCGTGGAAGATCGTCGATTGGCGGGCACGACATCCCGAGACGGCGAGCGGCGGCCTGCTGCGGCAGGTCTTCGATGCCGTCTTCGCGCAGGGATCGGAGCTGTCGGGCGCTCTGTCGCCCCTGCAGTATCTGCTGACGCAGATGCTGGTGCTGCCGCGCTATCTGCGACTGCTGATCCTTCCGGTCGGGCTCAACGTCGATCACGACGTGCGCGTCGCCACCGGGCTCGACGCCGGTGTCGTCGCCGGCGCGCTGCTGCTGTCGTCATTGCTCGCACTCGGCGTCTGGGCGCTGCGCCGCGCGCCGGTAGCGGGCTTCGGAATCCTGTGGTCGTTCGTCGCGCTCAGCGTCGAGTCGAGTGTGATCCCGATTCACGACGTCATGATGGAGCACCGCATGTACCTGGCGATGCCGGGTCCGGCGCTGCTGTTCGCCGCTGGCGTGACGTACTTGCACCAACGCTCCCGCCGCACCGCGATTGCACTGGTGGTCGGTGCGACGGCGCTGTTGGCGGTGATCACGTTCGAGCGCAACCGCGTCTGGCAGAGCGCGCTCAGCCTGTGGTCGGATGCGGCGGCAAAGTCACCCAACAAGGCGCGCGTTCACGTCAACGCCGGCGTCGCGCACCATGGGCTCGACGAGTTGGACGAGGCGATTCGCCACTATTGCCGCGCGCTCGAGATCGACCCGAAGATCGCGTTGGCGGCCGACAACATCGAGATCGCACTCGAGCAGCAGGGCCGCCTCGACGATGTGCTGTCGCGCCTGAGGCCGCGCCGCGTCGAAGTCCCCGGCGCTCCCGAGGGAACCATCACCCTGGAGTACGACCTGCCGTCGGTCGTCTGCCAGCCGAGCTCTGACTGATCCAGCCTCAGCCTGCGCCCGAGCCTAAGCCTACGAGCGAAGCGAGTCTCAGATGTCGGTCTTGGTCGCCGGCACGCAGAGCAGGTGTGCCTTCTTGGCTTCCAACTGCAGCGTCCCGAGTTGGTTGACGATCTGGACGTGCGGCCGATCGTTCGGCGCCAGTCGCGGACCCTTCACCTTGTAACAGGTGAGGTGGTCGTCGTCGTTGAGGATGCCCTCGCCGTTCTTGTCGACGGGGTTGCAGAACATGAACGGCTTCTTGGCCTCGAAGATGCCGTCGTTGATCCCGAACTGGTCGGTCAACGACACCGAGCTCTTCACGAACTTCGGGTTCTTCAAATCCTTGACCTTGTAACACTTGTAGTGGTCGAGGTTGAACTGGGCTGCGGCCGGGCTCGCCCCGAATACCAACGCGGCAACGACCGCGAAAACCGAAAGAAGCTGCATCATGTTTCCCCCTGCAATGGCCCCGTTTGCACACATGCGCCGGCGAGGCAGTTTTGAAGCTATGCTATGCGCTCGCGCGCGAAGTCAAGGAGATTTCCGGGGCGTGGTGGGGCCGCGAATCGAGCGATCCCGCGACCCGGCCCTGCCTTTTTGGTGTTCATTCGGGCCGTTTGAGATCCGCCCCTGTCGCGCCGCTGACGATCCTGCGGAGTGATCGCGCTTGCGACCCCCCCGGGGCGCTGGCTACGGTCGGAAACCGCTCGAGGCCGCATGGGACACATACTCCGGATCGCCGTTTTCGCCTTACTGTCGCTCGCCGGTGCCTGTTCCGACTCCCCGCCCGCGGCAGCGCCACCGGCATCCCCGCCGGCCGGCGCCACCGCATTGGTTCCGGCGACGGCTGGGGCGGTGTCAGCCGCGACACCGGACGATGCATCGGTGGGCCTGGTCGACGCGGCCGCGCGCGGCGACCTGCAGGCGGTCGAAGCGCTGCTCGCCGGCGGGACTCCCGTCGATAGCCGCAACGGCGACGGGTGGACGCCCCTCATCGCGGCGGCTTTCGCGGGCCGGGTCGACATGGTGGAGAGGTTGCTCGCCGCGGGTGCCGAAGTGAACGCGCGCGACCGGCTCGGGCCGACGGCGCTGATTCGCGCTGCCGGCAATGGTTACGCCGATGTCGTCGCCGTCCTGCTCGGGCGCGGCGCCGCGGTCGAGGCGGCCGACAACGACGGAGTGACGGCTCTGATTGCAGCCTCGGTGAAAGGCCACACCCCGGTCGCGAGGCTGCTGCTCGACGCGGGCGCGAACCCCAACGCCGCGAGTCAGGTCGGCTGGGCGCCGTTGCTCACAGCCGCGGCGGGCGGCTTCACCGAGTTGGTGACACTGCTGCTCGATCGCGGCGCCGCGATCGACTTCCAGGGCAAGAACCGAATGTCGGCGCTGATGCTGGCCGCCGTCAACGATCAACCCGATACCGTCATCACGCTGCTGGCGCGCGGCGCCGACCGCTCGCTGCGCAACGTCGAGAACGAGACCGTCGTCGACATCGCGCGATTCTGGGAGCACGAAGACGTCCTCACCGTGCTCGGCGAGGCGCCGGCCGGCGGAGAACCCGGTTCGGGAGCTCCGCCGTGACGCCGGTGCGGAGCGCCGAGTGGCGGCCGAGCGGCATCGTCACGTTGCTCTCCGACTTCGGCAGCAGCGACGCGTATGCGGGTATCATGCGCGGCGTCGTTCTGAGTGTTGCGCCGCAGGCGCGACTCGTCGACCTGACGCACGAGGTGCCGCCGCAGTCGGTGGTGGCGGGGGCGTTGCTGTTGCGCAGCGCCGTCGACTACTTCCCCGACGGCACGGTGCATTTGGCGGTCGTCGATCCCGGCGTCGGGAGCGATCGCGCTCCGATCGTCGCGATCACCGAACGCGCCGTGTTGGTCGGGCCCGACAACGGCCTTCTGCAGCCGAGCTGGGAGCTGCTGGGGCTGCGCGAGATCCGGCGCATCACGGCCGAGGACCTGTTTTTGAAGCCGGTCAGCCGCACCTTCCACGGGCGCGACATCTTCGCGCCGATCGCCGGCCATCTGGCCAATGGCGGCGCGCCCGCTAGCGTCGGCCCGCGTCTGGAGAACCCCCGCGCGCTGTCGGTGCCGGGATTCGCGGGAGTCGTGTCGGCCGACCAACGCGGCGAGGCCGTGGGCTCGGTCTTGTACGTCGATCGCTTCGGCAACTTGATCTCCAACATCGCGGCCGCCGGATTGGGTGACGTATGGGTGGACGTCGCGGGACGCCGGGTCGCCGGCCTGTCGGCGTCGTACTCCGATGTTCCGTCAGGCGAGATCGTCGCCCTCGAGGGAAGCTGGGGCACCGTCGAGATCGCGAGCAACGGCGGCAGCGCCGCGCTCGCGCTCGGCTGTGGCGTCGGCGCGGCTTTGACGCTGAGCCGGCGCTCCGGATAAAGCCTACGCACTCTCTACATTTTCCAAACAGTGAGCTTTCCAGGCAGCAGACTCAGAGGCATGAGCGCGGGAGACGATTTCTATCCCGGCGAGCGTGCTCTCTACAGGCGGCGTCGCAACGCGGAGCGGACCCGGGTCGGCGTCCACATAGCGCTGTTCGCGGCGACCTTCGTCTCCGCCGCTGCCGCGAGCGCCTTCAGTCAGGGAGTCGATCTGTTGGGCGACTTCGCTTCGATCACCGTCGGCCTGCCGTACGCCGTGACGCTGATGTCGATCCTCGTCGCACACGAGCTCGGCCACTACGCGCTGGCGCGTGCCCATCGCGTCGACGCGACGTTGCCCTATTTCATACCTGCGCCGCCGATCTTCTTCATCGGCACGTTCGGCGCATTCATCCGCATGCGCGACGTGCCGCGCGATCGCCGGGCGTTGTTCGATATCGGCGCTGCCGGACCTTGGTGCGGCTTCCTGGTCGCGGTGCCGGCGATGATCCTCGGCCTGCAGATGTCGGATGTCATTCCGACGCCGGAATCCGAGATGTCGGGATTGTTTCTCGGCGACTCGATGCTGATGCGCAACTTGCAGTGGTGGATCCTCGGTGTCGATCCCGCGCAGGCTACCGTCAACCTGCATCCCGTCGCGTTGGCGGCCTGGGTGGGCTTTCTGGTGACGGCGCTCAATCTGTTGCCGGTCGGCCAGCTCGACGGCGGCCACGTCGTATATGCGCTGCTTGGCGAGGTCTGGCACCGCTGGATTTCGCGCGGCGCAATCGTCGCGCTGCTCATCCTCGGAGTCGGAGGGTGGCCGGGCTGGATCGTTTGGGTGGCGCTGCTGACCCTGATCGGCTTCAAGCATCCGCGCACCGAAGATGCGCAGCGGCCGCTCAACCGCGGACGCATCGCGCTCGCCGCGCTCACCGTGGCGATGTTCGCTCTGGTGTTCATGCCCGAGCCGATGTTCGAGCGGCCGGAACCGATCATCATTCCCGCGGCGCCCTTGATCGAAGCGTGACCCGACGCCGGAGCGTCGCAGTCGTGCTCGGTATCACCGATCGTTTCTGACGCACCGATGTCGCGGCGATCGAGAGAATGGCTGGTGCGTGGCGCCTTGGTGCTGCTGGGATGCACCGCGGCCCTCGCGTTTATGGAAGTCGCTCTCCGCGCCGCGGGCAGCATCTATCATCGTCGCCAGGAAGCGGCGCCGCACGTGGCCATCGAGTCCAGGGGCACCTATCGGATTCTCTGTCTCGGCGAATCGACCACCGCCGGACTCGCGCAGGGCAAAGCGTCCTATCCGAGCCAATTGGAAGCGATCCTCAACACGCGCGCGGCCGGCGCCGCGGCCTTCCGGGTCTTCAACTACGGCGTGATCGCCACCACCAGCGACGTCATCCGCGCCAAGCTGCCGGAACACCTCGACAAGGTGCAGCCGCACATCGTCGTGATCATGATGGGCATCAACGACGGCCCACTGAGCGATCCGGGATTTCAGGTCGGAGGCCGCCTGCGCATCTGGAAGCTGGCGAAGATGCTCTACCACACCTGGCGCAGTCAGAATCGGGAAGAGGATCCGTGGCGATTGATGGAACGCGCCGCCTTGGTCACCAAGACCTGGCCCGCGGTCGCCGCCGATCTGGCCGATCGCGCGATTCGGCTCGCGCCCGAAGATCCGCGACCGTGGCTGATCCTGGCCGAAGCCCGGGCTCGCCTCGGCGAGTCGCAGAGCGCCCAGGAGATCTACGCGAGGATCATGAAGACAGAGCCGGGTGCCGTGCTCGCCCACTCGTTCGATACGCACGAGCAATCGATCGCAGCGCTGAGAGAAGTGCTGGAGCTGTATCCACGGGACGCCAACGCCATCGCGGCGCGCGCCTTGTTGGCACTGCGCCAGGAGCAGATCGACGCCGCTTTGACTCTGGCCCGGCAGGCGGTTGGCGCCGACCCCGAGAACGTCGTCGCGGTGGTGATCGAGGGCGGCGCATTGCTGGCAGCGGGGAAGGAGAAAGAGGCGGGTGAGCGGTATCGGCGCGCCATTGCCGCCGACCCGCTGCTCGCCGCCGTTCTCGCCGGGCTGCCTGCGACCCGCACCCCTCTCTTCACTGCGCTCATCAGCGCGCTGACCGCGGCCACCGGCGACTTCCCGTCGGAAGGTCCGCGGCGATGGTTCGTCAGACCCGCGGAAGAGATGGCGGCCGGCTTCGTCGGCCTGAGACTGCTGGCGGCGTCGCAGAGCATTGCGAACGGCGATGTGGAACAAGCGACGCGAGAGCTCGAGGCGTTGGCGACGACGGTCGATCCGCAGCGGGCCAGCCTCCGCCTCAGCGCCATCGGCCAGTTGGCGATCCTGCAATGGCAGGCGGGCAATCGACAGGCCGCCGAATCGTATCATCGGGAGATCGAGGAGTTCCTCGCGGTCGTCGACAATCCGGTGACGCGCGAGAACTACCGCGCGGTTCTCGCCCTACTGCGCGAACGCGGCATTCCACTAGTCGCGGTGCAGTACCCCATGCGCCGCGTCGAGCCGCTCGAGCGACTGCTCGAGTGGCCAGCCGACGTCGTCTTCGTCGACAACGAAGAGACGTTCAAGAGCGCCCTGCTCGGCCGTCCGGCGACCGATCTGTTCACCGATCTGTTCGCCGGCGACTTCGGGCATCTGACTCCGCTCGGCAATCGCATCCTAGCCGAGCAGGTCGCCGACGCCGTCCGCGGCATCGTCGTCGGGCAGGAGCCGAGCCCGACGCCGTAGTCAGTTCCCCCCTTGACCTTGCTTCGCACCTCACGGCAGGTAGCGATCATGAGCGAGCGGCCTTCCTGGGATCAATACTTCCTGACCATTACCCGCCAGGTCGCGGAGCGCTCGACCTGTACGCGCGCCAAGGTGGGCGCGGTCATCGTGCGCGACCGCAGCATTCTGGCCACGGGCTACAACGGCTCGCCGGCGGGTCTGCCGCACTGCCTCGATGTCGGCTGTCTGATCTACAAGTCGCAGACGCCGAGCGGCGAGGTCGAGGAGAATTGCTTCCGCACGATCCACGCCGAGGTGAACGCCATCGCGCAGGCCGCGAAGAACGGCTCACCGATTCGCGGCGCCGACATCTACATCACGCACACTCCCTGCATTCACTGTTTCAAGCTGCTGCTCAATACCGGCGTGACGCGCATCTGCTACGAAAAGCCATACAAGCTTCACACGCTGGAAGAGTTGCAGCGCTACGCGCCGCACGTCGAGCTCGTGCAGGTCGCCTGAATCGAGATCCGGAACCCGCGTCCGAGCGGCGCGTTGGCGACATCCGCCGCCGCCGTGAGAGGCTCTGGCCCAGGCCGCGGCGTCAGCCCGGCGCACTCGGGAATTCGCTTGAGCAAACAAATTTAGTTTGTTATCGAGCCGCATCTGGTTATGTCCACGCAATCCGTCGCCGCTGGTCGGCTGCAGAGTCTGCCCTTCTGGATCGTCCTGGCCGCGGCGGCGGCGGTGCGGTGGTGGAATCTCGACCAAATCCCAGCCGGCTTTCACGGCGACGAGGCCTGGACGGGTATCGACGCCCGACGGGTGCTTCAAGAAGGATGGATCGGGCCGTACGTCCCGGCCGCTCTCGGACAGCCGACCGGACCGATCTATCTGGTCGCCGGACTGTTTCTCTTTCTGCCGGACGACGTGTGGACGGTTCGTCTGTGCATAGCGACGCTCGGGCTGCTGGCGGTCTTGTTCACCTATCTGACCGCGCGCGAGTACGAAGGCCCGTTCTTCGCGTCGTGCGCGTCGGCTCTGCTGGCCGGCCTGTTGTGGCATCTGCACGCCAGTCGAATGGGGATGATGTTGGTCTCCTGCACGACGATGCTGATGGCCGGACTGTGGCTGCAGGCAGTCGCGCTGCGCCGGCGATCGCCGTTGTACGCGCTGGCGGCCGGCTTCGTGGCGGGTTTGGGCATCTACAGTTACAACGCTTATCCGACGGCTACGCCGTTGTATGCGATTCCGTTCGTCTACGCTTTCGTGTCGTCGCGGCGCGGCGATCGCCTGTCGGTCGTGTGGGCCGCCGTCCTCTTCGTCGTCGGCGCCGTCATCGCGGCGCTGCCGATGATCAGCTTCGTCATGGCCGATGCCGAGGGCTACTTCCGCCATCACCGCCAGGTGTCGGTCTTCGTGACGCCCAAATGGATCGGTGCCGACTGGCCGGCGCGTCTCGTCATTCTCCAGGAGCGCCTGGTGTTCTGGCTGGAGGGATTGTTCGTCGAGGGACGCTTCGACGCCGGTGACGGTTTCGGCGTCGGCAAGATTCCGCTCGTCGATCCGATCACCACGGGGCTCGCTTCGGTCGGCGTGCTGGTCGCTCTGCTGCGCTGGCGCCGCCCGCTGTCCGCTCTGATGTTGGTGGCCGTGCCGCTGATCTCGATCGGCGCTCTGGTCACGGACGGTCCGGGAGCGTTTCGCCGCACCATCGCGCTGTCGCCGTTCATCGTCATGTTGGCGGCCACGACCCTGGCGACGGCGTTCGAGCTCGCGGCGCGGTGGTCGGCGCGGCGCGACTGGCGGATGCCGCGGGTGGCGGTTGCGATCCTCGCCACGGCGGCGGTGACGGCGGCGTTCTGGATCAACGTCCAGACCTACTTCGGACCGTTCGTGCACGATCGAATGATGCGCTGGGTATACGCGCCCGAGCTCCGCACTGCTTCGAAGTTCCTCGCCGGCGTGCCGAGCGGCACCCGCGTGTACTTCTTCAGTGAGCGCTGGAGCTGCAACTACGAGACGCGCCGCTTTCTCGCTCCCAACATCGAGTGTGTCGATCGCTCGCGGCGCTTCGGCCAGGTCAGCGGGCGCAGCGGCCTGTTGGACTTCTCCGTCAAGACGCAGCAGCCGGCGCTCATCTTTCTGATGGGCGAGCACACGCGCTATCTCGACCAGCTGCAAAAGCGCCATCCGCAAGTACAGGCGGCAATCGAGAAAGAGGGCGACGAAATGGTGTACGCGGCGCTCTCGCTGCCCGAGGGTGAGGCGCGGTCGGTCGGGCTGGCAGCCGCGCCGGGAGATCGCGGCGGACCGGTGGTGCCGCTCTCCGATCTCGAGCCGTTCGACGTACGCTTCGACTTCGAGGCACCGCGCATCGATCAGAGCTGGAACGGCGGACCGCTGCGCATCGGCAATCAAGACTTCGCGCGCGGCATCGGCATGCACGCGCCAACCGAGGTCACCTACGCCGTGCCGCGCGGCGTGACGTCGATCGCCGCCACCGTCGGCCTGCCCGACCCCTTCCCCAACTGCGAGAAGGCGAGTGTCCTGTTCGAGATCACCACCGCCAACGGACGGGTCCTCGCGTCGAGCGGTGTCATGCGACCCGGAGCGCCGCCGCAACGCCTCACCGCCGACCTCAAGGGCGTTCGCCGGGTGATCCTGGTATCGGGCGACGCCGGCGACGGGCGCGACTGCGATCACGCCAATTGGGGCGAACCGGTCTTCCTGCGGCCGTCGCCGCCGGTGACCCCTGCGGTCGCCCCGCCGTGCGCGGGTTGAGCGGGCGCCTTATATCGATCGATCGAAAACGCCGTTTGGCCAAGCGGCGAACCACCTTGCCATCGAGTACGACCGGGGGCAGGATGAGTCTTCCGTTGGGGTGTCGCTGCGAACCCCAGGAGAGGACGCATGCCGACGTATCGCTCTAGAACAACGACCCACGGTCGCAACATGGCGGGTGCGCGCGCTCTGTGGCGCGCCACCGGAATGACCGACGGCGATTTCGACAAGCCGATCATCGCGGTTTCCAACTCGTTCACCCAGTTCGTCCCCGGCCACGTTCACCTGAAGGATCTCGGCCAGATGGTGGTCAACGAGATCCAGGAAGCGGGAGCGGTGGCGAAGGAGTTCAACACCATCGCGGTCGACGACGGTATCGCCATGGGACACGGCGGTATGCTGTACAGCCTCCCTTCGCGCGAGCTGATCGCCGACGCCGTCGAGTACATGGTCAACGCCCACTGCGCCGACGCCCTGGTGTGCATCTCCAACTGCGACAAGATCACGCCCGGGATGCTGATCGCCGCGATGCGGCTGAACATTCCGGCGGTGTTCGTCTCGGGCGGCCCGATGGAAGCCGGCAAGGTGATCTGGAAGGGCGAGAGCCGCAGTGTCGACCTGATCGATGCGATGATCGTCGCCGCCGACCCGAACGTCAGCGACGAGGAGACGGCGTCGATGGAGCGCTCGGCGTGTCCGACCTGTGGCTCGTGCTCGGGGATGTTCACCGCCAACTCGATGAACTGTCTCACCGAGGCGCTTGGACTCGCACTGCCGGGCAACGGCAGCCTGCTGGCTACCCATTCCGATCGCCGCGCTCTGTTTCTGCAGGCGGCGCGCGTCGCCGTCGAGATCACGCGCCGCTACTACGAGAAGGACGACGCCTCGGTACTGCCGCGCTCGGTCGCGTCGTTCGCGGCGTTCGAGAACGCGATGAGCCTCGACATCGCCATGGGCGGCTCGACCAATACCGTCCTGCACCTGCTCGCGGCGGCGCAGGAGGGCGGCGTCGACTTCGGCATGGCGGACATCGACCGGCTGTCGCGTTCGGTGCCGAACCTGTGCAAGGTCGCGCCGAGCACGCAGCTCTACCACATGGAAGACGTGCACCGTGCCGGCGGCGTCATCGGCATCCTCGCCGAGCTCGACCGCGGCGGCTTGATCCACCGCGATACTCCCACGGTTCACTCACCGACGCTCGGCGCCGCCATCGATCGCTGGTGCGTCACCAGTACCTCCGACGACGGTGTCAAGGACTTCTATCGCGCCGCGCCGGGCGGTGTGCCGACGACGGTCGCGTTCTCCCAGAGCCGTCGCTACCCCGACCTCGACGTCGACCGGCAGAACGGCTGCATCCGCGACGTCGAGCACGCCTACTCGAAGGACGGCGGCCTCGCGGTGCTCTACGGCAACATCGCCGAGGACGGCTGCATCGTGAAGACCGCCGGCGTCGACGCCGAGATCCTCACCTTCACCGGACCGGCGCGCGTGTTCGAGAGCCAGGACGCGGCGGTGCAGGCGATCCTGCTCGACCAGATCGTGCCCGGCGACGTCGTGATCATTCGCTACGAAGGCCCGAAGGGCGGGCCTGGTATGCAGGAGATGCTCTATCCGACGAGCTATTTGAAATCGAAATCGCTCGGCAAGGTCTGCGCTCTCGTCACCGACGGGCGCTTCTCGGGCGGCACGTCGGGTCTGTCGATCGGCCACGTCTCTCCCGAGGCGGCGGAAGGCGGCGCAATCGGGTTGGTCGAAGAGGGAGATCCGATCCGCATCGATATCCCCAATCGGGAGATCGATCTGCAGGTCGCCGCCGCCGTATTGCAGGAACGCCGCCGCAAGATGGAGGCGCGCGGCGCCCGCGCCTGGAAGCCCGAGAAGCGCGACCGCGTCGTCTCACCGGCTCTGCAGGCTTACGCCGCGATGACTACCAGTGCCGCGCGCGGCGCCGTGCGCGACGTATCGCAGCTCGAGCGCCGCCACACCGACGAGCCCGGGCAGCAAAGCGCGACGGCGCGATCGGGCGCGGCGCCGCTGCGCAATTAGCTCGAGCTCGCTGCGCTCGCAGCGGCTGCGTGAAGATCGAGAAAGCGGAACGCCGCGGCGCCGCCCTGCGCGACGCCACGGGTTGATCCGCCGCTCACTTTGAAGCGAGAGCCTTGTCCATTGCCGCCAGCAGCTCGGCTGGGCCCTGCGGGTTGTAGAAGTACTGGTACTTGTCGCGCGGCGTCTTCACTCCCATCAGTGAGGCGTCGGACTTCAGGAAGAAGGTGCGCGGAATGTACTGCCCGTCCGGCGCGTACTTGCCGCTCAGCTCGGCGTTGTCGTCCTTGTTGACGCGGACCATGACGAAGTTCTTCGACTTGGCGATCACCGCGTCGTCGTGGAAGACGGCGCTGTATTTGGTGCAGTGCGGGCACCAGTCCGTGTAGAAGATCAGCAGGATCGGTTTGCCTGCCTTCTTCGCTTCGCCGATGCCCTCGTCGTAGCTGCGCCATTGAACGGCTTTGTCGTTCCAGTCGCCACCGGCCAGCGCGGAGTCGACACCGCTGACGAGCAGCGCGGTCACGGCGAGCAGAACTGCAATTGCGTTCTTGCGAATCATTCCTCGAACCTCCGTAAGAATCGACCCTGCGTAGCCGTCACCCCGCGGCCGCGCAAGCGACGACGCCGCCCCAGTTTGGACAGCGCCCAAGCAGAGCGCCGCGGACAGGAGTTCCCCCCTTTGAAAAAGGGGGGTCAGGGGGGATTCCGCAATGGACGCCATCAAATTGAATCCCCCTCAATCCCCCTTTGCCAAAGGGGGAAGGCCGCGAGACGCGATTTCGCAGAAAATCGACAGTCCCAAAGCCGGGGTCTAGCTGGTAACCCGCTGGATCCAGGCATTCGAGACTGTCGGAAAACAAAGATTCGTGACCGTACACGTACTCGTACCCGTACTCGTACACGGAGTTTCCGCAGAACTCGGGCATTAATCGTGTACGGGTACGCGTACGAGTACGTGTACGAGTACGTGTACGGGAGGAAACCGACAGCCTCTTTCGCCGGGATGACACTTGGAATCGCTGAATGATCCGGCAACCACTGAAAGCTGAGAGCTGAACGCTGACAGCTTCTCACGGCAGGTAATCAAGCCGCTCCGCGCTCCATCCATCAGCCCCCCGCGCCACGACGTGGATCGAGCCGAGGGCGATCTCGACCTTCGCCGGACCGTTGGCGCCGAGCAGATGCTCGAGCGCGACCGCGATGACGCCGCGGTGCAGCACCATCAGCCATTCGCCGGGCGGGTGGCCGTCGATCAGGTGCGCGAGTCCCGCCACGACGCGCGCCGCGAAGGCGGCGCGCTCGTCCCCTTCGGGATAGGCAAACTGCCGCGGCGCCGATTGCCAGGCGGCAAACAACTCGGGATCGCGCGCGGCGATCTCCTCTTTCGTCCAGCCTTCCCAGCGCCCGAAGTGGATCTCGTCGAGCGTCGAGACCGACACGGCCGGTGTCGCCGGCGCGATGATGTCGGCGGCGCGGCGAGTGCGGCACAAGCCGCTCGAGAACACGCGGTCGAAGCGCGCCGTCGCCAGCGCCCGTCCGACGCGCTGCATCTGCTGCTCGCCCTCGGCGCTCAGAGGGACGTCGGTCGCGCCGTAGTAGCGAATGCTCGATTCGCCCGTCGTCTCGCCGTGACGCACGAACGTGATGCGATGCCGTGACATGGCTTGCTCAAATCGCCGCGAGGGTGGAGCGCGTATCGGCCGCATCGTCGGTGTTGCGGAACTCGCGACCCCAGCTCAGCGAGAGGAAGATCGCGATGACCGCGAGCTGCAAGAAGAGCACGCCCGCCAGGCACAGGATCGCAAAGGACAGGTCGCGATGTGCTGTTGCCCAGTCGACGATCCAGACGGCGAGCGAGCCGACACCGAGCGTCAGCGAGTACTTGAGTCCATAGGCGGAAACGCGCCAACGCTGTGGAGTCACGTGCGCCACCAGGCTGTCCTCGATCGGCTGCATGCCGAGCGAGAAGAAAACGAACAGACTCGCCAGCACGACCAGCGGCACTTCGGCGACCGCCGCCATGCCGATCAACGCCGGCAGCGATACGGCGTGGAACCCGAAGTAGAGCCAGCGCAAGTCGTGGCGATCGGCGAGCATGCCGGCGAGATACTGGCCGCCAATCCCCAACAGGTATACCAGCGACGTCGTCGCACCGAAGCTCAGCGAAGAAACGCGCTCGCCGAAGTAGGCCGGATGGATCAATGTGCTGCCGCGGTACGCGATCCCCGCCAGCGCCGCGGCGGCGAGCAGCAGGACGAAGAGATTAGCAGAGCGTGCGGCGGGTGCGCGCCGTTGCATCGCGGCGAGATCGCGCCGCTCGCCCGGGATCTCGTCGATCCGAAGAAAGGCACATGCGACGGCCAGAGCGCAGGCCGTGTAGCCGACCATGCCGAACGTGGTGCGCCAACCGACGCGATCGCAGAGGGCGGCGACGGCGACCGGAGTCAACGCGATCGCGAGATTGCCGAAGATTCCGTTGATCGCCAGGGCCCGGCCGGGCGACGCAAAGCTGCGCGAGATGAATGCGGTCCCGACGGGATAGTGGATGCTGGCGAACAGCCCCATGCCGGCAAAGCAGATCGCGAGCGCCGTGCCGTGGTTCGACTCGCCGGCGCCGATCGCGAAGATCCCCATCCCGAAGATGCCGGAGATGATGAGCACGCGCGCGCCGATCCGCTCGGCGAGTATGCCAAACGGCACAGCACCGAGTCCGAACATCAGATAGCCGAGGAAGCTCCAACCGAGCACCCGCTCGATCGGCGCGCCGGTGTCACTGGCGAGCGTCACCGCCAGGGTTGGAAACATGAGCTCGAAAAAGTGCGCCCCGAAGCGCCCGATCCCCGCGAGGAGGATGACGTTGCGCTCGTTGGTCGCAGCGGAGCTCTGCATGAACTGGCGAAGCTACCGGAGGCATCACGAGCGAACAAGCGCGCCGTGGCGAGCGACGCGCCAAAGGTGCCGATCGTCGACGCGCGGGGCCACCTAGCCTCGATCTGCCGAAAGAGATCCGCAGATTACGCCGATTGCGCAGAGGAGAGAGGGACTTGCGCACCGCAGAACTTCGAATCCGAGCTCGTTGCGGATGAAGCCGCGGAACGCGAAGATTCCATGGGTCAGAGCTCGATGCGATCGTCACGAGACGACACATCTGCGGCCATCGGCGCAATCTGTGGATGATTTCTTTCTGTCGCATCGAGGCTAGGTAGAGACGTCGGTCGGGAACTTGCGAGGCGCGCGGGCGGTGGGGTAATCGGTCCCGCCATGCGTCCCCGAATCGGCAAGTCGCGGATCGACCGGATGGACGTTGCGACGACGCCGGCAGCTTCGCGCGAGGTGCTTCGCGATCCCGATCGCACCGGTACGAAGGGTGAGCTCATCGCCGCGCTGACAGGTCCCTTCGCCGACATCCCTCTGTGCGGCGTGGCGCCGATTTCATGAACGCGCTCCCGGCCCTTTTGGCTGCGCTGCTCGTCGTGGTCGCCGGCTGCGCCGACCATCCACAGCCGCTCGAGACCGTGGTGATCAAGGCGACCACCGGGTTGTGCCTGAGCGGCAAGACCTGCCACGCGGATCGCGCCGGCGTCTGGATCCCGAAGACGCGCGTCGGAATCGTCGCCGCGTCGGTCGCCGAACAGGCCGACGTCGATCTCTACGTCGATGTCGAGGTCAGCACCCAGCACGAGATGTACCGGTGCAACGAAACCGACGCTTCGGGTTGCGTCTTCCGCATGAAATACGCTGGCCCGGGCTTGTACGACTACGGCGCCACCTCCGGCAGCACCTACCTCGGATCGAACGTCACGACGACGAACATCTCGTTTCCAGCCGGCACGGCAATCGTGATCCCGGCCGGCGTCCCGGTCTACGTGCATCTCGACGTAATCAACTCGAGCCTGATCGATCTGAAAGTCGACCAGGACGCCTGGCTCTACTACGTGCCGATGCCCTGAGCCCCGCTATGGCCGCCCCGCGAACCGTCGGGGAAGCCGATCGCCCCAGCCGCGATGCGCAAGCCGTCACGCGCTCGCCGTCTCCCGCTTTACCCGGTCGACTCCTCGATGCGCCGCAGCGGCCAGCTCAACCGACCCAACGCCAGGAGGTGCTGTCCTTTCTCCCATCCCGTCGGCGAGCCATCGATCACCGCCGCAGCCAACGTCTTGATGCTCTCTCCAAGTGGCGCTTTTGGGTGTACGCCGTCCACCGGGGCAGCATGTCGGGAGATATGATCTGCGCATCAGCCTTACGACGCGATTTTTTCGGCTGAGATCAACAACCCCATGTCGACAGCCCGCCCTCGCCGCGCGAGCGCAGACGACAGGGCGCGAGCCCGAGCAAAAGTGAAATTCTTACGAACGTCCCCTGTGAGTGAAGCGATTCCGGCCGATGTGATGAAGCGCGTCGACGATCCCTCCGCGCGGGCGCGCGACAGCGCGGTGCCAGGGTCAGCTTTGCTCAGACACACCATTCGGCGATCGAAACTGAGGCTCCGAGCACCGAACAAGGCCCCCCACGTGGTCACTCTGCCAATGCTTCTAGCTACTTGCGCGGGTCCGACCCGCGCGGGCGCGCGACAGCGCGCAGCAGGGGCATCTTTGCTCAAACACACCATTCGGCGATCGAAATTGAGGCTCCGAGCACCGAACAAGGCCCCCCACGTGGTCACTCTGCCAATCCTTCTAGCTACTTGCGCGGGTCCGACCCGCGCGGGCGCGCGAGACTAGCTACTTGCGCGGGTCCGACCCGCGCGGGCGCGCGACCGCCTCTCCAAGGCGGGCTTCGACGAGGAGCACACCCTCGAAGGCTTCGACTGGGACGCTCCGGTCACCT
>CADEER010000036.1:13551-35621 GCA_902826395.1 uncultured bacterium | reverse complement strand
TGTTCGGCGACAATCATTTCTCCCCATCGACGACAATCAAAATTCCCCACTGTTGAGCGCATGATCTGAAGTCGTCACGACCTGCTTCGACGAGGAAGTCGAGGAGGTGTGGGTGGCGGCGACGGACGCGCAAGTGAGGAAATTGATGGAGGAGTATCAGAGGCACGGAGGGATCGGCCGCGCCGCGCTGCGTGCAGGGATCGATCGCAAGACGGCGAGGAAGTACGTGCGCGAGGGGAAGCTGCCCTCGGAGCTGAAGAAGCCACACACGTGGCGGACCCGCGACGATCCGTTCGAGGAAGACTGGCCGCGGATCGAAGCGATGTTAGGCGAGGCGCCGGAGCTGGAAGCGACGACGATCTTCGATCACCTCCAGGGTGAGGATCCGGATCGCTACGAACTCGGACAGCTTCGAACGCTGCAGCGCCGGGTGCGGCATTGGCGAGCGGAGCGTGGGCCGGAACGTGAGGTATTCTTTGCCCAGGAGCACCGCCCGGGCGAGGCGATGCAGACCGACTTCACCAACGCCGACGAGTTGGACGTAACGATCTGCGGCGAGCCCTTCGACCACCTGCTGTGCCACAGCGTGCTGCCGTACTCGAACTGGGACTGGGCGACGGTGTGCCACTCGGAGTCGATCGCCGCTCTTCGTCGCGGCGTGCAGTCGGCGCTGTTTCGTGTGGGCAAGGTGCCGGAGTTCCACCAGATCGACCATTCGACGGCCGCCACGCACCGCAGTGCCGGGGGCGGGCGCGAGTTCAATGTCGACTACCTGGCGATGACCGAACACTTCGGGCTGAAGCCGCGAACGATCGGAATCGGGGAGAAGGAGCAGAACGGCGACGTCGAGGCGAGCAATCGCGTGCTCAAGCGTCGACTGAAGCAGCACCTGCTGCTGCGCGGATCGAACGACTTCGAGTCGGTCGATAGCTACGAGGGCTGGGTCTGGGAGAAGCTCGACCACGGCAATCGACACCGCGGCAAGCGGTTCGTCGACGAGCTGGCGGCAATGCGCAATCTGTCGGTACGCCGGCTGCCCGAGTACCGGGTGGAATCCGCGGTGGTGACGTCCTGGAGCACGGTACGCATCAAGCGTAACGCCTACTCCGTGCCGTCGCGGCTGATCGGCGAGACGCTGCGGGCTCACGTCTACGATCAGCGCATCGAGCTCTACTACCGTGGCCGGCTCGAGCTCGAGGTCGAGCGCCTGCGGGGCGAGGGAGGCCACCGGATCGACTACCGGCATGTGATCTGGTCGCTGGTGCAGAAGCCCGGTGCATTCGCTCGGTACCGATACCGTGAGGACTTGTTTCCATCCCTGGTCTTCCGGCGCGCCTATGACGCACTCAGCGACGCACTCGATCAGCGCAAGGCCGACATCGAATACCTGCGCATCCTCCATCTGGCGGCGTCCACGATGGAGACGGCGGTCGAGGCGGCCCTCGCCCGAGAGATGGGGCTGGGAGGCTGCCCCCGGGCGAGCACCATCAAGGCGGCGGTGGCGCCGGAGAACGTCGAGGTGCCCGAGATCGACACGCTGAGTGTGGATCTCGGCGGCTACGATGAGCTGCTGATGGACAAGCACGGGGGCGGCCGATGACGACGGAGGTAACCGACGCAAGCCTCGACCTGCTTCTGCGTACGCTGAAGCTGCCCTCATTCGTCAAGGCTTACGAAGAGCTCGCGATCAAAGCCGACAAGAACGGCTGGGGCTGCACGCAGTATCTGCGCCACCTGGTCGAGCTCGAGATCGAGGACCGGCGTCAGCGCCGCATTGAACGCCTTCAGCGTGCTTCGGAGCTGCCGGCGGACAAGACTTTGGGCGCCCTGGATACCACCAAGCTGCCGACCAAGATCCGTCGCCAGCTGCCGTCGCTGTGCGAGGGCGGATTTATCAATCGCGCCGAGAACGTGCTCGCTTTCGGGCTGCCCGGACGAGGTAAGACGCACCTGGTAGCGGCCATCGGCCACGAGCTGATCCATCGCGGCTACTCGGTGCTCTTCGTCCCGGCCTATCGGCTCGTGCAGCGACTGCTCGTCGCCAAGCGAGACCTGGTGCTCGAACGTGAGCTGCGCCACCTCGACAACTTCGACGCCGTCATCCTCGATGACATCGGCTACGTGCAGCAGGACCGCGAGGAGATGGAGGTGCTCTTCACCTTCCTGGCCGAACGCTACGAGCGGCGCAGCGTCATGATCACCAGCAACCTGGTCTTCTCTCAGTGGGACCAGATCTTCAAAGATCCGATGACGACGGCCGCGGCGATCGATCGCCTGGTGCACCACGCCACCATTCTGGAGATGTCAGGCTCCAGCGTCCGGGCCGAGCAGGCCAAGGCCCGCGGCGCTGCGGCCGACTCCAACGCCAACAGAAAGGAGGCGCCGTGACCGTCCCCGCCGAGCGCGCCGCCGTATTGGCAGCCTTCCGGTCGCCCCTCCGGGGCGCCCTCCAGCCTGCCAATACGGTCAGGAAGGAGGACTGACGCAGCTACGAACTGATGATCCAGCTATCCGCAAACAACTACGGGCGATGGGGAATAATGGCTGTCGCCGGTGGGGAGTTCTAATTGACGTCGGGCAGCATGTCGTTCAATTGGACCAGAGGAAGACCATACGTCGACGAAGTCTCGTGGAACCCAATGCCCGAGCCTTCGGTTTTGCGCGCGGGGCTCGCCTATGTCACGGATCTCGTGATCCGCGTG
This sequence comes from uncultured bacterium, assembly GCA_902826395.1. Lineage (GTDB taxonomy): Bacteria > Desulfobacterota > Binatia > HRBIN30 > CADEER01 > CADEER01. Next base: position 32,919 of record CADEER010000036.1, on the reverse strand, counting down.
CAGGAGCGGTTCCCCGATGTCCCGGCGGAAGCGTGGGCAGATATTCACGGAAAAGATGAGCCACCAGCCTAACTACCTGGGAAAATCTCAGATGCGAGCCGGTCAATCGACCGGGTCTCGGTCGTTTTGAACTAATGCGAATAGACCGTCAGCGTCGTCGCCGGGTTCGAATGCCCGAGTAGGCGCTGAACCTCGGTCACTGGCGCCCCGGCCGCGATCAGCGATCGGGCTTCGCCCCGCTACAGCGGTCTGACCGCTGCAAGCTGTTGCTATCTTGATCACGGGTCGACGCAGTGGACATAGGCAGCTACCAGGTTGCTGAACATCCCCAATGCACGACCGTCTTCGACGCAACGTCTGCAACCGTTTGCACCGTGCTTCTTTTTGGAGATTGTTCCCGCTCGGACGTACAGTTTGCGGTGCTGTCAGAGCATCCGGAGGAATCGATGATCCACGTGCACTCATATGAAGGTATTTGCCAAATTCTCGCAGAGCGGTTCCCCAACTATCCCAACAAACGCCTCAACATTGTCGGGCTGATCATCGCACCGGGTCACGGGACGGAGGCGAGAAAGCAACTACGGCCCGTCATCGGGTATTGGCATCATCGATCTGACAACGTCACCGATTTCTTTTGCGCCGGGTACTCAGAGCGGCACCCTGACCTTCCATCCGACGCCGTACGAGTGAAAGAGATCAAGATCGGCCAATGGTGGTATAGCGATGAACTGCTAGTGCGGTTCATTCACGACCTTGAAGAGCGAACAACGTGGAAACCGGAAGGGGGGCTGGAAGTCATCTTTTGCGCCGCTCGCTTTCACCCCATGCGTGGGACCGTAACGCTCGACTTTTCGTCAGCTGTCGTAATCTCGCTCAACAAGGCCATCAAGGCTGGGGCGGCGGAAGATCTCTCCCGGCTGCTCGAAAGGCTCTTTCGGTTTGCGAAATCCATCAATGAGCGAGCCAAAGATCCAGTCGCTGATGCGAGCGACTCCATGTTGGGACCCATCCTCAAACAAGGACTGAAGGACCTTGTGCTCTCGATGGCCGGCAAGCGGATACACAAACTCGCGAAGGAGGCGGAAATATTCGCCGTCCGTGACATCTCTCGACGTGCGGCAGTCTGACCGCTTCAATCTCAATTGCGCAACCTCAACGCGCCCCTACATTGATCCATCTCACTTTGACCCGAGTCTCGTGTCGTGCGACCTTCCGGTGATCGGTGCCGCCACGGGCGATGTTTAGTCCCACTTTGCTATCCCATGGCCGTTCGCTTCGCTCACCGGGGACGTTCTTAAGAAGTTTACTTACTCGGCTTGCTGCAGCCGAGTTGGGTGCTCTCGACAGCTCGACTTCGACATCGAGAACAGGGGCGCGATTCACTGCGAGGAGAATTCCTATCTCAACTCAGCTCGTGCGCTATGTGCATCTGGAGCTGGTGCGGGCTCGCATTATTGAGGATCCGGTCGCGTGGTGACCGCGCACCTGCAGAAGTCAAAAAATGAAGACCGTCCCCTGCGAGCGAAGCGAGCTGTCTCACGATTCAATCACGGTAGCTAGTTGCGCGGGTAACCGCGAGAAGCCGCCCGTCCCGGGGACGCGCGGCTGGAACTCGCATCTGATGCAGAGAACGTGGTCATCATCCCACGGGTGTGCTTTCTTCCCGCCGCATGGCACCTCTTCGCACCCTGACCCTGTTCGTGTTCCTCTTCGCCCCGGTGCTGCGCGCGCCGTCCGGCCTTGCCGACGCGTGTGTTGGCGACTGCAACGGTGACGGCAAGGTGGCCATCAACGAGTTGATCGCCGGCGTCGGTATCGCTCTCGGCCAGCGGCCCGTGTCGGCCTGTGCGAACCTCGACCGCAATGGCGACGGCGCGGTGACGGTCGGCGAGCTGATTGCCGCGGTGGGCTCCGCCCTCGACGGCTGTGCGGCTTCGCCGACCGCGACCCCCACCGACACGCCGACGGCGGTGGCGACGGTGACCGTTGCCACGACGCTGCCGTTGACGGAGTCCCCGACGGCGAGCGCGACCAGCACACCGGCTGCGTCCGCGACGGCGACACCGTCGGAGACCGCGACACCGTCACCGAGCTACACCGCTACGCCCACGTCGACGCCGTTCGGGGTGCCAAGTGATCTCATGGCCGCCATCGACGGCGGCGACGTACGCCTTTTCTGGAACAACCCCGATCCGCTCGGCGGTTTTACGCAGGCGCTCGTGCTACGGCGCCTCAATGCCGCGGTCGACGGGCCCGACGATGCCGCGGCAGAGACGGTATTCGTCGGCGCCGCCAGCGCCGCTACGCATCCGTTGCTGGCGCTGCTCCCGAACGTGCCCGAGGAGATTCGCACCTACCATTACGCCGTCTTCGCCTGCACCGCGGCGGGCTTCTGCGGCGCCGACGGCGCGCCGGCGACGTTGACACCGTCGCTCCCCGAGGTGCTGCGCGGCGGCGGTTACGTCATTCACTGGCGGCATGCGTCCGCCAACGTCTGTGACGACAAGGTCGACCTCGGTCCGGCGGCCACCACAACTACGCCGAACTGGTGGAAGAGCTGCGACGCAAACTGCCCGGCGGGGTCCCCCAGCAGCACCGCCACCGCGCGTCAGCTCAACGACGAGGGGCGTGACGAGTCGGTGCGCATCGGCCGCGCCTTCGACATCTTGGGCATTCCCGTTGGCCGCGTTCTGTCGAGCGAGTACTGCCGCAACCTCGGCACCGCCGAGCTGATGGACTTAGGCGCCCCGATCGAGCAGCTGCCTGCGATCACCTATTACGTCTACGGCGAGGCCAACCGCTGCGCGAACTCCTACGAGTTGCTCGCCGAGGACCCGGCGGCGGGCACCAATACGGCCATCATCGGTCACGCCGGATTTCCCTCTCCGTCCTGCCCCGTTCTCGGCGGCCTGGCCTGGGCCGAGGCGGCGATTTTCAAGCCGGACGCGCTTGGTGGCACCTCCTTCGTGACGCGCGTCAGCGACGACGATTGGGCCGACCTGCTGCCCGCCATGACGAGCCGTCCATAGGCCCAGAACGAGTCGACCCCACGTCGACCTGTCGGTGCACACTTTCGCCCTACTCGCGAGCCGTCTGAAGATCGCCGTGTTCGCCCCGTAAACGAAGCCTGAGTAACGCCGAGAGGTTGGTCGCCAGAGCGGTTTGACCGCTGCAAGCTGTTGCAGTCATTCATCATTCCTTGGTTTCAACATCGATTTCCGAGCTTAGAGCCCCGATTTCACCCTCAAAATACGCTCGTACGATTCGTCGCGGCACTCATCGACTCCTTGCTGCCGCGGCAGAAGCTGGGTGAAGCCGGGGAACCTCGCCTCGCCTTCCGGCACGGATCCTCGCTTCGTTCTCCATCTTCCTGCTCATCCCTTTGCCTCGCCCCTGCCCCGCCATCGACATGGAATGGTCGAAGAGGCGATGGTATAGACCGGTCTATACGAAGGCCGGACATGGCGCGCACACCACGATCCCAGACACCCCCCAACGCACGGGCGAAGATCTTCACCAACGGGCGTTCGCAAGCCGTCCGATTGCCACGCGAGTTCCGCTTTGAAGGCAAGGAAGTGGCGATCCGCAAGGAGGGTGATGCGGTGATCTTGGAGCCTGTCGGGAAGCGGAAATGGCCTTCCGGCTACTGGCAGCGTGTTGACCGGCGCGCGAAGGACCTTGATCTAGGTCGCCTCGTTCCGCTTGGCGGGCAACTCCTCGATCTCGCCGCCGACGACGTGTGATCTGGCTGCTCGACACCAACGTCCTGATCCACGCCGTGCGCGGCCGACCGCCCGCGGTTCGCACGCGTCTCCAACAACAGAGCCCCGACGACGTCGCCGTTTCCAGCGTTACCGTGGCGGAGCTCTGGTACGGCGCCGAGAAGAGCGCCGACCCCGAGCGGAAGCGTGAGGCGTGGGAGATAGTGCTCGCGCCCTTCCAGATCATCCCTTTTGATCGCGGCGCCGCAGAACACCACGCACGTCTTCGATACCTTCTCCGCCGCAGGCCGATCGGAGAGCGCGATCTGTTGATCGCGTCCATCGCGCTCGCTCATGACCTGACCCTGGTGACACACAACGCTGCGGAGTTCTCTCGTGTACCGAGCCTTCGCGTAGAGGACTGGACCCCCTAGCTGAGGTGGGGAGCCCGAGGGCGCGTACCTCTCGCCCTGCCGCAGGTGGCTGAGACCATGCTCGTTCAAGGAGGCTTCCATGAAAATGAAACTCGCCCTCCTTCTCGCGGCTGTACTTGCACTGACCGCAGCTGCGGCCGCCGCCCTTCCAAGTCCCAGAGTCTCGCGCCTCTGAGGGACGGCCCGGTCACGCTTGGCAAAGCGGCCAACGGCGCGATCGTCAATCAGGCTGGATGGACGCCGGACGGTCGGCTTCGCCACCGATTCCCCGGGGCTACCGGGTTCATCGACACCGACCCCCTGCAAGACGAACGCGCTCGCTCGCTGGCGCGACGGTGAGGTGCGGGGCCGACACGGCCATCGCCGGATGCTGCGGCGCATGTCTTCATTGGCCGCCGCGAACCACGCGGACGTGGTAAGGGGCGAGTTTGTGCCCGGGTAGGATGATGCCGTCGTTGAATTCCACAACGTACGCGGCCCCCCCACCTTGGGCGACGGTCGCGCTGACCGTCGTCGACGACCAATAGCCTTCGCCGGAGAACGCCGTGCAGGAACACGCAGGATCGCCCGTCAGACAGGTCGGCCCGCAGTCCGCGCCGTAGAACGCCGGATCGATGGCCGGCTCGGTGCGGCCGAAGTCGATGATGCTCTGCAGCTCCTTGGCGTTGGGCAGCCGCCAGTCGTCGTGGCCGGCGAAGCGAATCTGATTGAGGATCGCGACCAACTGCAAGGCGGTGAGTCGCGGCGACGTGTCCTGGCAAGCGTAGCTGATGCCGGGCGCGCACGGCCCGAGCGCGCCGCAATCGGCGTCGACGGTACAGTTGCCCAGGTTCGGATCGCCATAGCACAGCCCCCACCACGGGTGGCAGTTGTCGGCATCGAGCGCGCCCTGCGGATCGCCCACCCCGTCGTGCCCGATCTGCATCGACCACATCAGTCCGGTGCGATCGTCGGTGATCGTGCCGTCGCCATTGTTGGTGTAGGCGAGCGACGCGCCGGCGCCCTGCGCGCCATCGTCGTTCATCACATACGACGTCGTGACACCGGTCGACGGGAACGCGAGGTTGCTGCACGCCTGCGTATCGAAGACGCAGTTCGTGCAGGCGAGGATGCCGGCGGGCATGCCGAGCGACGCGCAGGTGGCACCGCCGAGCGACGCGCCATCGCACTGCTCGCCCGGCGCGTTAATCTTCCCGTCGCCGCAGACGGGAATTGTGTCCGTGCCGGCGATGAGCGCGGCCACGGCGCTGGTCTGCCCGTCGATCATCTGCTGCATCGACGCGGCGGTCCCGCTGACTGGACAGGCGGCGCCGAACTTCGCCTCGGCCTTGGTCCACTTCTTCGTGAACGTCGCCGTGCACTTGGCGAAATCCGGCGGCGACGACTTCAGGATCCCGCCCGCCTCCGCGATCGCGCGGCACTGCTGATACGTCCTGGCGATCGTGTTCTGGGCTGCGACGCACTTCTCCGCGTCGCTCGCTGCCTCTGCCGGCAGAGCCACTCCACTGGCAAGCGCCGCTACGATGCACGCGATCGCGATTCGGTTCATCATCATCTCCTCGAGTGTATGTGTTCGCACCGTCGACATCGGTCAGTCCACGCTGCGCACGGCGCGCACCCATGCGGGGTAGTTCTTGGCTTGGCCGAAAGTCTGGGACGCGTAGAACTCGATGGTCCAGGCGTTGGTCGGAAACCTGGCGATCGTGGTCGACGAGTAGTATTTGGCGATCAACGCCGTGCAGGAGCACGCCGGGTCCGTCAGGTCGGCGCACGCCGCGCCGCACTGCGCGCCGTGAAACGCCTCGGAGATCGCCGGGTTGAAGGTCCCGAAGTTCTGCAGACTCTGCAGCTCCTTGAGGTTGGGAATGCGCCAATCGTCGTAGCCGGCGAAACGCGCGGCGTTCAGTTGTGCAACCCAATCGAAGATCGTGGGCCGGTCCGGAAAGTCCGGATCGTTCGGGCGGCTGGCGTCGCACGGGCCATCGGCGCCGCAATCCGCGTCGGTGCCGCACTCGGCGCCGCCGCTGACACACACGCCGCCGAACGGGTAGATGTTGTCGGCATCGTGCGGATCGGCCGGGTTGCGGACGTCGTCCAACTTGACCTTCTTCTCCCACATCAGCTTCGTGGTGGGGTCGGTGATCGTCCCGTCGCGGTTGTCGACATATTGGAGCGGCGCGCCGATCTGGTACGCCCCGTCGTCCGCGGGGTTGTACGAGACTGTGGCGCCGGTGGCGGGAAGCACCGGCAAGAGAAGACAACCGCTGGTATCGAATGCGCAGTCAGGGGTACATGCCAAGGCGCCGCCGTCGAATCCCAGGCTCTCACAGGTTGCTCCGCCCAGCGCCGGGCCGTCGCACTGCTCGCCGGGCAGGTCGACCCAGTCGCTGCCGCACTCCGGCAAGGGCGCGGTGCCCGCGATGACGGACGCCACGGTGTCGCGCTGGAGCGTGATGAAATCGTCCATCGGGTCGGTGCCGAGAGCACCGATGCAATCGAGGCCGTACTTCTCGCTCGCCTTGTCCCACTTCTGAGCGAATTTAGCCGCGCACTTGGCGTAGTCGGGCGCCGTCATGGTGCGGTTCGCCTTCGCTTCTGCCTTCTCGCGACACGAGTGGTACGTCGCCGCGAGCTTGTTTCTCTTGGCAGCGCACTTCTGAATCTCGCTCTGCGCCGCGGCCGGTAGGTCCGAACCGAGCAGCACCAGCGCCGCGACCACCAATGGTCTTCCCATGAGCTTCATCGTTCCTCCTTGCTGCTGGAGAGGCGTTCCACTGGCTCGCTCCGCAGCACTTGCTTGACGAACTGGATCAGGTCGGCCGCGGACACGAACTGTCCGGCGGCCCCGGAAGCGATGTGCTCAATGCGCCCGACGAACACATCGGCACCGGCATCGGATTCCGGTCGCAATTGCAGGACGAACGCCCGATCCGCCGGCAGCGGCGACGTGCTCACGTCCGGGGCGCGACCGTCAGTTCCCTTATGCATGGTCGCATCAGTACGACCCGCGGCCGCCTGCCGTCCGTAAAGAACGCGTAAAGTTCGCGTAAACTCGGCGTCTGCAGGCACCGCGGGGGAATGGCGGTGGTCGTTCTCGCCTGGGATTGCCGGAATTGCGCGGCCGATCGCCGGTCGCGGGTAGAGAAGCACCATCGCCGGTGGTAGAGACTGCGTTCTGTCCACGATGAGCAACGCCAACGCCGCAGCGCGCGACGGACACGACTGAGCCGCCGACGCGGTCTCCGGCATGCCTCCGCTGTCATCCCAGATCGTCGCCTTTCCGCCGTTTACTCTGGACCTGCGGGCGGGCCTGCTGACGCGCGACGGCGTCGCGCGGAACCTGCGGCCCAAAACCTTCGCCGTGCTAGTGTATCTGGCCCAGCATCCGGGCGAGCTGGTGACCAAGCAGGCGCTCCTCGATGCGGTGTGGGGCGACGTCGCGGTGACCGAGGATGTCGCCCGCCTGTCCGTTGGCGAGCTGCGCACCGCGCTCAGCGACGAGCGACACGCACCGCGCTTCATCGAAACCGTGCCGCGGCGCGGCTACCGCTTTATCGCCGCGATCGGCGACAGCGCCGGCGACCGCCCCTCACCCGCTGAGGCGGAGTCGAACGCGATGGCGCCGGTCGGCCGGCAACGCGAGCTGAACAACGTGCTCGGCTGGCTCGAGCAGGCGCGCGACGGCCGGCGACAGATCGCCTTCATCTCGGGCGAAGCGGGCATCGGCAAGACGACGCTGGTCGATGCCGTGTTGCAGGAGTTGGCGCAGGCGGGCAGCCGGTGGCGCGTCGCGCGCGGTCAGTGCGTCGAGCACTTCGGCGGCGGCGAGCCGTACCTGCCCGTCCTCGATGCGTTGTCCGGCCTGTGTCGCGGCGCCGACACCACGGGCGTGCGCGCCACGCTGACCGAGACCGCGCCGGGGTGGGTGCTCGCCATTCTCGAGCCGGGCGCGGGCGGCGGCGCAGCGCCGCCCGAGGCGACGCACGAGCATACGCTGCACAAGTTGGCGACGACGCTCGAAGCACTGGCGACGGAACGCCCGCTACTCGCCATCTTCGAGGATGTGCAGTGGAGCGACTATGCGACTCTCGATCTGCTGTCCGTGCTGGCACAGCGCCGCGCGCCGGCGTCGCTGGCGATCCTCTGCACGCTGCGGCCGAGCGACGCGATCGCCAGCGGACATCCCGTCGCCGGCGTCAGACGCGAGCTGATGCGCAAGGACCTCTGCCGCGAGATCATCCTCGACGGCCTGCCGGCGCAGGACGTCGCGGAGTACCTGACCCGGCGGTTCGACGGCGGTCTGCCCGACGAGCTGCTGCCGCTGTTGATGGAGCGGACGGAAGGGAATCCCTTCTTTATCGGCGTCCTGACCGAAGATCTGCTCGAGCGCAGGTTACTGACACGAGGCGATGAGGGCTGGCAGTTGCACGGCGGCACCGACGCATTGCGCAACTCGATCCCCGAAGGGCTGCGGGCCGTGATCGAGCCACGCCTGGAGCGGCTGGCCGACGCGGAACGCCGCCTCATCGAGTCGGCGAGCATCCTCGGGTTCGAGTTTCCAGCGCACGCGATCACGGCGATCGCCCCCGATGATGCCGACCTCGGCGACGTCGAGGCGGTGGAAGCGCTGTGCGACGCCCTCGTGCGCCGGCAACTGATCCTGCGCGCGGCGGGCGAGAGCGCCTGGCCCGACGGACGGTGGAGCGCACGCTACGCGTTCCGGCACGCGCTGTATCGCCAGGTCGTGTCCCAGCGCATCGCGCCGTCGATGAGCCGCCGTCTGCATCAGGCCGCCGGAGAGAGCCTCGAGACAGCATACGGGCCGCGCACGCCCGAGGTGGCGAGCGAGCTGGCGGCGCACTTCGAGGCGAGCCGCGACGTCGACCGCGCCATCCGCTATCGCGAAGAGGCCGCCCGGCATGCCGGCTCGCGCAACGCCAACGAGGAGGCGATCGCGCACCTGCGGCGCGCGCTCACGCTGCTGGCGACGCTGCCGGCGACACGCGAGCGCGACGAACGCGAGCTGCGGCTGCAGGCGGCGATCGGCGCGCCGCTCACCGCGGTGCGCGGATGGTCGCACCCGGAGAACGAGCACGCCTATAAGCGCGCGCGCGAGTTGGCGTCGCGCATCGGCGCATCGCCCGATCTGCCGCGCGTTCTCGCTGGTCTGGCGGATGCGTACCTCGTCAAAGGCGAGTTCACGACATCGGCCGAGGTGGCACGCGAGGCGCTCGCCGTTGCCGAACGCACCGGCGACGCGCTCGATCTGCTCTCGGCGCACTGCCAGACAGGCATGCCGCTCTTCTTCCAGGGCGACTTCGTCGGGGCGCTGCAGCACCTCGAGCACTCGGCGCATCTGTACGATCCCGCGGCGCACGCGGCGCTCGCGTATTCGAGCGGCATCGACCGCGGCATCAACTCCCGCGGCTATGCCGCCTTGTGCCACCTGTACATCGGCCATCTGGACCGCGCCCTGGCCGTCAGCGAGGCGGCGGTGGCGCTGGCACGCCAGGTGCGGCATCCGCTCAGCCTCGCGCAGGCGCTGTTTCTCGCCGGCTTCACCCATTTCACCCGCGGCGACCTGGCGCGGACGCGCGAGCGCGTCGATGAAGTCGTGGCGCTCGCCGGCGAGCTCGGCTTTCCGCTCTACCTGGCGGTGGGAACATTCTTGCGCGGTCGAGCGCGGATCCTCGAATCGGACGACTGCGACGTCGGCCTCGCCGAGATGCGGCAGGCCATCGGCGAGCTGGCGCGCATCGCCAGCGGGCTCGCGGCGCCGCAGTTTCTCGGCCTGCTCGCCGAAGGGCTGCGCAAGGCCGGGCGCCACGACGAGGCGCTGCAGGCGCTCGGACTCGGCGTCGCGCAGGCGGACAGTCAGGGACAGCACTTCTACGACGCTGAGCTGCACCGCTTGCAAGCCGACATCCTGCTCGACACCCAGCCTAAGGCCGCCGACGACGCGGCGGCGCTCTACGCGCAGGCGCTCGAGATCGCCCGCCGCCAGCAGGCCAAGTTGTTCGAGCTGCGCGCCGCCGTCGGCATGGCGCGCCTGTGGCGACGCCAACGCAAGCGCGACGCCGCCCGCGCGCTGCTCGCACCCGTCTACGCCTGGTTCGACGAAGGCGGTGACACGCTGGATCTCATCGACGCGAAGGCGCTCCTCGAGCAACTGTAATCTGCTTTCGCCCCCGGGGGGCCAAGCGACGCAACGCCATGCAACACGGTGCAACACTCGCCGGGGAATCCCTCAACCATCTCGGTGGCGTGGGCTGGTCCGACGCCGGAGGAACTGGTGATTTGACTCGGTTCAGGCGCAGCCGGTGAGCGCGCTCCTCACCGCCTGCAGGAGCTCGTTGATCGCCACCAAGCCATCGCGATTGGCATCGCCGGCCGAGCAGGTCTCGACCGACGCGACGCCGAGGGCGACGTTCACCAGGCGCAGCAGCTCGGCGATGGTGACCACGTCGTCGAGGTTGCAGTCGCCGGCACAAGCGGCGGCGGGTGTGACGTTCGGGCTTTCGGCCGGTGAGGGTGATGGCGTCGGCGTCTCGCTCGGCGTGCCGGTCGTCGCAATGGTCGGCGTCGCCGTGCGCGTCGGCGTGGCGATGGCAGAGGACATCGGGGTGTGGCTCGGAGTCGCCGTCGGCGCGACGGTTCCGGTCGAGGGGCGCGACGGCGAGGGACTGGCTGTGAACGGTGCGGTCGCCGTCGCCACGCGGGTGGCAGTCGGCGTCGGCGCAGGAGGCGCCCCCTGGATGTCGACCCAGAAGCCGCCGGAGAGCGAGTAGGAGCCGCCGCTCAGCCGGCCGGCGTCGGGTTGCCCGATCGTGCCGCCGAGACTGTACGCGGCGCTGGAGCTGAAAGTCGCGCCGCCGCCGTCGACGGTGTTGTGGCGCAGGTCGTATGCGCCGCCACTCTGGGCGCGCGCGGGATCGCCGGCGAGCAGCAGCGCGATCGCAAAGGCGGCGGTCGTTGCGTGAGTCATGAGTCGGGCTCGGCGACGGCGGCGATCGCTACTTCGCCGCGTTCTTCGACGCCGTCGTGCTCATCGACGCGGGCATGCCGAGCTCGGCCGGATGCAGGTAGTGGCCGACTTCCTCGGCCGGCTTGTTCTCTTCCACGACGATGCGGTGGGCGTTGGCGTAGGCGTCCTGACGGATACCGGTCACCAGCCAGGAGATCTTCTGGCCGGGGGCGCCGCCGGCGATCGCGAACCGGTTGTCATGGATCTCCTCGGCGACATAGACCGGCGCGAAAGCGCCGATGCAGGTGAGCTGGTAGCGGAAGTCGCGGTTCAACGCCTGGAACCAGTCGGGCAGCTCGATCTCGGCGCGGCCGTCGGCGTCGAGCACCGCGATGCCGTCGTAGATGTTCTTCATGTCCGGGCTCTCGACGAACGAGTGCGACAGATACTTGTGCGCCGGATCGAGCGGATGATCGATGATGAACGAGCCGCCGCCCTTGGAGAGGTTGCCGGTCACGGTCACCTTGCCGCTGAAGTAGCCGGCGAAGCCGGAGGTACTCTGGCCGAAGACCCCGTATGCGCCGGTGCCGTTGTTGGCGATGCCGTGCACGCCGTTGCCGTTGGTCCCCTCCGCCGTCCCGCGCACGCCGTCGGCGCCCGAGCCGCTCGAGAGGCCATGCATGCCGATGCCCGAGGCGCTCTGACCGCGCACCGCGATTCCCTGATTGGCGCTACCACTGACGCCGACGCCGTTGCTGTCGTTGGCGGCCCGGCTCTGACCGCGCACGCCCTGCCCGTCAGGTTCATCGGTGAGTCCATCAACGCCCGTCCCGCCGTAACCCTGCACCCCGTAGGCATCGCCGAAGCCGGCCACGCCAATGTACGTACTCTCGCCCCTCACACCGCTATGCATACCGCCCAGACCGGTCGCGATACCGACCACGCCGGTGCTGACGCCAAACTCCTGCGTTGTCACGCCCATGATCGCATCGCCGGTCTCACTCGTTCCCTTGACCCCGATCCCGGTGCTGCTGGTGCCGCGCACGCCGTCGCCCGCATTGGCGGTGCCGAGTACACCCGCCGAATTGGCACCAGTGCCCGCCGTGCCGCTCACGCCGACGCCATTCGAACCGGTCGAGGTGCCGTCGAGAGCGCCGATGGTGGTGTTCGCCGCCGACGACGTGAGCCGCAGCGGGGCGGCGAGCTTCGCGCCGGTGACCTGGCCGTCGGCGATCTGCGCCGCGGTGACCGCGTTGGGCGCCAGTCGCGACGTCGTCACCGCGCCCGGCGCGAGCTTCGCGCTGGTGACCGCGCCGTCCGCGATCTTTGCGCCGGTGACCGCCGCGTCGCCGAGCTTGGCCGTGGTGGCCGCCCCATCGGCGAGCTCGGCGGCAGCGACCGCCCCGTTGGCGATCTTGGCGCCGGTGACGGCGCTGTCGGCGAGGTCGGCCGCGGCGATCGTCCCGTCGGCGATCTTGGCACTGGTGACCGCGCCGTCGGGCACCGCGCCGGCGCTATTGGCGTACAGCGCGTACGGCGCCGCCGTGATCGGCTGGCGCGGCTGCAGTGTCTGGCTCGCTTTCCCTGGACACTGGGCCCTGATTTCGATCCAGCGATCATTGCCGGTGAAGACGGCGGCGCCGAAATCGAGCGTGACGGTGAAGAGTCCCTGCTCGATGTTCACCTGCAGCGGCCCGACGCTCGCCACTGCCCCACCGCCGTTCGCGGCGTTGAACAAGACGAACTGCAGGTTGCAGACGCCGTTGGCCGGCGCGCCATCGACGTTCAGCCGCCCCTGATAGGTGAAGCCGGTCCCCACCGCCGCCGCCGGCGGCGCCGCCGAAAGACTCACAAGCACGCCGATGATCACCACCAAACCGCCGCTGACGGCGAGTGCTCTGCTGGACATAGGCTCCTCCGCACTGGCCGATCTCACGCCCGCAGCAGGAGAGTCAACCCTTGCTCATTCATAAAGGTGCCCCGCCCCACCCTTGGTTCATCGGCCTCGGAGGGGAGGCAGGAGAGCCCTGGACTACAAGATCGAGGCACAGTTCCGCGCCTTGCCTCAGGCTGATTGGCCGTTCGCGTTTCGACGCGTTAGAAATGTCCCATGGACTGGCTCGATGATCGTTGCCCGGACGCGCTCACGGCGGCGCGCGAAGCACGGGAGCGCGCCTACGCACCGTACTCGGGGTTTCGCATGGGCGCGGCAGTCGTCACCAACACGGGGGCGACGATCCCGGGGACACTCGTCGAAAACGTCTCGCTCGGGTTGGCGATGTGCGCCGAACGGGTCGCGCTGTTTTCGGCCGTCGCACGCGGCGAAGGGCAACCCCAGATCCTCGCTCTCGTGGCGAAGCGGACCAACAAGCAACTGACCTTCCCTTGCGGCGCCTGCCTGCAGGTCGCGCTCGAGCTCGGCGGTCTCGATCTCATCGTCGTCGTCAGCGACACAGACGGCGACTGCGCACAAGCCAGACTCGCCGAGCTGGCGGCACGGCTGCCCCACAAACCCCGCTGAGTCGCAGCGCATGAACCGGCGGTGAACACCGACGCCATGATCGCGAAGCCCGAGACGGCGCCGTTCCGTCGCGTGCGCGCTGCACAGATCGTTGAACTCCGTGTTCGGCGTCCCAACCGCCAAACAGGCACAAGCGCTGCAAGCCGGCCGCTTCAACGCCGCGTACGCGGCTTCGTACGGCACCGCTCTCCCGCGCGTCGATCTGACGATCTCGCTCGGTGCTACGCGTGCTTCCCCACTTGCCAACCGGCGGCGTCGAGATGCTTTGCCGCGAAGGAGCGCGGGATGCTTTCCAGCTCCGTCGACATCGTGTCGTTCCAGCGGTTGAGAAACCCGAACAGAGCACACACGGCCACCAGCTCGACGATCTGGGGCTCGTCGAAATGCCTGCGCAGCGCCTCGAAATGCTCGGCGTCGACCAGATTGGGAGTCAGCGCGGAATCGCGCGCCAGACGCAATGCAGCGCGCTCGGCATCCGAGAACGTCGGATCGGTCTCGAACTCGAAGGCTCGTTCGATCTTCTCGACCGCCACGCCCACGTGCGCCGCGTGCGCGGACGTGTGGGCCTGACAGTAGCGACAGCCTGCAGCGTTGCTGGCGACGTAAGCCACCAACTGCTTGAGACCGGGATCGACCGTCCCCGGTCCGTTGATGGTGCCGGCGAGCATCATGAACGCCTGCAGGATCTCGGGGCGATGTCCCATGGTGAACAAGCTGTTGGGAACGAAGCCGCCCATCATCTGTTCGGCAACTTGAAAGAAGGGCTCGAACTCGGCCAGGGATTCTCGGGGTAGCGGTCGCACGTGTGGCATGGTCCTGTTCCTCATTCTTCTCTGTTCTGCGGGAAGCTAGATCAGTCCTGTGTAGCTGCCGCCGTCGAGCTGCAGGTTCTGACCCGAGATGTAGCCGGCGTGTGCGCTACAGAGAAAGGCGCAGGCGGCTCCCAGCTCCTCGGGTCGGCCGAGCCGTTGCGCCGCGATCGACCGCTTCATTTCTTCGTACGCCTGCTCGACCGTCACGCCACCGACCGCGGCCCGGAGCTCAGCCATCGACCGCTGGCGCGCGGTGTCGAAGCGCTCCGGGAGAAGATTGTTGAGAGTCACGTTCGCGTGGGCCACGTCGCGCGACAGCGCCTTGGTCAGCGAGGTCAGCGCCGAGCGCGCGGCCGTCGACAAACCCATGACCGCCAGCGGCGTTTTCACCATCGCCGAGGTGATGTTGACGATGCGGCCGAAGCGCCGCTCGACCATGCCGTCGAGCACGGCCTGTATCATCATAGTGGCGGAGATCATGTTCGCGTCGAAGGCGGCGATCCAGTCGTCGCGATCCCAGCTCTTGAAGTTGCCGGGCGACGGTCCGCCGTTGTTGTTGACGAGGATGTCGGGCTCCGGACACGCGGCGAGCAGCGCCGCGCGCGTCGCTTCCGACGCGATGTCGCCGGCCACGGACGTTACCGTCACCGGCGCGAGCGCGCGAATGTCGCGCGCGGTCTCTTCGAGAGTGCCCAAGTCGCGGCCGTTGATCGTGACGTCGACGCCCTCGCGCGCCAGCGCCTCGGCGCAGGCACGGCCGAGCCCGCGGCTCGAGGCACAGACGATTGCCCGCCTTCCGGCGATTCCCAGGTCCATGGCCGCTACGACCTCCCGGCCGCCATCGCAATCGGCTCGACGTCGGGCCAAGCCGCTTCGCCCATGCCGCGCAGGAACGCCACGGCTTCCTCCGGCGCCCACTGCGTCACCGCGGTTGCAAAGCTCGGTCGCGACTGGACGCGCTGATACCAATCCGCCAGCCGGGGCCGCGCCGCGGCGCCGAGCAGCGGCGCCATCCCTGAATGATCGAGCCGCAGCACGTACGGCAGAGCCGCCGCGTCGGCGAGTCCGTACGATTCGCCGGAAAGCCACTGCACGGAGGCGAGCGCCGACTCCATGCGGTCGAGCAGGTCGATCATCTGGGAGAGTGCGCCGGCGAACTCCGGTGCCTTCACCCCGTGCTCGAGGACGCTGCGCCGAGCGGCACGCGCCTTGGGGTCCGGGATAGCGGCGATGTTGGCTTCACGCACCTCGTCGGGTTGCTGGAGCAGGATCGTCCTGGGGCCGATGGCAAACGTCACCACGGGAGCGGCGGGGTGCACCTTCTCGTCGAGCAGCTTGGTCCACAAACGCAGGGCGTGCCTTCCAGCGGGCGTCGCAGGCCGCATCGGGTTCTCGGGAAAGGCGTCGTCGAGGTACTCGTTGATCAGCGTCGACTCGACGAGCACGACGCCGTCGTGGACCAGGGTGGGAACCACGCGATTTGGATTGAGCTCGACGTACGCCGGGTCGTGCTGCGCGCCGCCGAGAATGTCGACCTCGTGCGAGGTGAAATCGAGGCCCTTCTCGGCGAGGACCAGCCGCACCTTCTGCGAGCATGTCGAGAATGAAAAATGATAGAGCGCGAGCATCAGCCGTTCTCCTTTCGATAGCCGGCGATCACCTCCTCGATGTCGCCGGGTTGGAAGAGCACCTCGGGGGCATCCTTGCTGCCCCAGATCGACCACGAATCCTCGAGCGCCCAGTCGTCGCGCGCCTGCCAGGCGTCATCGTCGACGATCGCATCCATGTCGGTGAAATACTCGAAGAACGTCCCGCTCGGGTCGCGCATGTACCAGAACACATTGCCGCCGATCGTGTGGCGGCCCGGGCCGTCGACGTGGGCATCCGTATGCGCTCGCACGTAGAGGCTCGCGGCGCGCGCGACGGCATCGATGTCGTCGTGCTCGAGCGCGTAGTGGTTCAGGTAGGGAACGGGACCGGGCTGGATGAGCAGATTGTGGTGGTCCGAAGAGCAGCGGGTAAAGAAGGCCATCCCTGCGACGACGTCGGAAACACGAAAGCCGAGCCCGTCGACGAAGAGCCGCACGGTCTTCGCGACCTCGGGCGTCCCGACCACCACGTGACCGAGCCGGCGCGGCGGCCGCGGTCGCGACTCGACGATGACCTCGGCCCGCTCTCCTCGCCGCAAGCGCTCGCCGGGACGGTTGAGCGCGCGTCGCGGCGGTGCGGCAACATCCAACGGCTCGACCGGCTCGACAACCACGGTCCAATGATTCAACGGGTCCGCGAGTCGCAACGCTCCACCGCCGTGCCGGTACGACACGCCGAGGCCGTCGAGCCGACGCGCGATCGCCGACAGGTCGGCCTCGTCCTCGCAGCCGACGCGCAGCTCGCGCAACTGGCGGTACGGCGATTCGCAGATGCGGATCTGGCCGGGCAGTGCCGCGCCTCCCCAGCACCCCTCGCCGCCTTCGAGCCCGATCTCACGATAGAACGAATCGAGCCGCGCCGGCGCGGGAACGCCGATCTTCATGCCGAGTAACCGATGCAATGCCATCTGTCTCCTTCCGGGCGACCCGCCTTCGCCTTCCACCGAGATCGCGCCGCACTAGCCGCGCGACATCGAAGCGAAGGCCGATCGCGGAACCATTCAAATGCCGAGAATCTTCCTCACGACCGCCTCCAACTCGCCGGCCGGATCCGCGACGCGCCCGGGGCAGCGCCAGGCGATGAAGCGATCCGGGCGGACGAGCAGACAGCCCGCGTCGTCGATCTGGCGTATGCGGGTCCACTTGCCGAGCACGTCGTTGTTTGTCTGTCCCAAGCCCACGGCGACCGGGGCGATCGTCACGCCGGTCGCGCGAGTCACCTGCACGGCGGCCTCGCGCCAAGCGGCGCCGTCGATGCCTGTGATCAGGGTGAAACGGTCGTAGCGGCAGAGATCCAGCGTCGAGACGTCCTCGGTTCCGCGTTGCAGCCAGACGTGCGGCAGATGCGCGCCGGGATGGGTCGTGGGGTGGTAGTAGAGATCCGGATCGCGGGTGTACGGCGGGAAGGAGGTGCCGTCGCCCACCACCGCCTGCGACGAATAGCGTTGTCCCAGCTCGACGCCGTGGGCATTGAACTGGCCGTTCATGCGCTCGAGACCATCGAGCAGAGCCTCTCTCTGCCGCTCGCCCTCCGGACTGAAGAGTCGATCGACGATCCGCAGCGCTTCCTCTTCGCTCTGGTCGGGGCGGAAGCCGAGGGCTTCGAGCCAGGGCACCATCTCGCCGATGCTCTGGTTGGCGCGGTCCACCACTTGGCGACCGACCGGCTGCCTTTCGTCGGAGTAGCTGTCGAGGAGACCGGGGTCCGCCCTGCCGGAGCAGACGAGCGCGAGCTTCCAGGCGAGGTTGTATGAGTCCTGAATCGAGGTGTTGCTGCCGAGCCCGTTGGCCGGCGGGTGGCGGTGCGCCGCATCGCCGGCGAGAAAGAGGCGGCGGTTGCGAAAACGCGATGCGACGACGTGATTCACCTCCCACTCGCTGATCTTCTTGATCCGGAATGGCACGTCGGGGTCGCCGATCGCGGCGCGGACGCGAGCCCGGACTTTCTCCTCGTCGAGCTCGTTGGGCAGGCCGCCGTGGCGCGCGAAGATCGTGCTCCATTCACTCCATGGCTCGACGCACGTCCAGATGCTGAAGACATCCTCGCTGCCGGGACCGCAGACGAAGAACAGCGCTCCGGAGCGATGCTTCGCGTAGCGCGTCAGATCCGCCTCGATCCAGACGGTGATCGCGCCGATGCCGCGCGGCTGGCCTTCGAACTCGAAGCCGCCCTGCTCTCCGACGATGCTGCGGGCGCCATCGCAGCCGAGCGCATAGCTCGCGCGCACTTCGAGCTCGCCGCCGTCATGGCGATTGCGCGCCCGCGCCACCACACCGTCGGCAGTCTGCTTGACGTCGATCACTTCGTGGTCAAAGCGGACGTCGGCGCCGAACGAGCGCGCGGCGTCGAGCAGGATCGGCTCGAGCACGTGTTGCGGCGCGTTGCACATGGCGCACGGACTCGCGGACTCGTACTCCGCTCGACGATCGTCGCCGGTTCCCCAGGTCATCATGCGCGAGAGCTCTCTCCCGGCAAACGCGGTCGCAAACACCTGCTTGCCCATGAGGTGTTGCGGTAGAGCGCGCCGCATCACGCGCTCCTCGATACCGAGATCGCGGAAGATCTCGACGGCGCGCTGGTTGGTGATGTGCGCACGGGGCGAATCGGCCGTGGAACCGTACTTCGTGAACGTAAGCGACGGCACGCCGGAACGCGCCAGCAGCGCGGCGGCCGTCAACCCCGCCGGGCCCGCGCCTACCACGAGAACTTCGGTCGTCAACGTCGTCAACTCGGCCTCCTATTGCCGCCCGCAGGGGATTTGATCGCTGGATTTCATTGGTCGAGCGAATAATGAACTGATTGACGCTCGCTTGTCAATCGAATAATGAACTCATCCCATGAGTCGGCCTCCCCAGAGAAAGCGCAGAGCGGTGCCGCGGTCGGGCGAACGCGGCGCGACCGACGGGAAGACCCGCGCTCAACAACGCGACGCGACGCGGGAGCGAATCGTCTCGGCCGCCGCGCGAATCTTCGCGGAACGCGGATTCCGCGCTGCCAGCACGCGCGAGATCGCGACGCGCGCGCAGGTGAACCAGGGACTGATCACCTACCACTTCCAGAGCAAGCAGGAGCTCTGGAAGGCGGCGGCCGACCGCATCTTCGATCAACTTCGGCTCAGCCTCGCACAATTACCCGAGGTCGACGATTCAGCGGACACGCGCTCGCGAGCTAGAGAGACGATCCGGCAATACGTGCGTTTCGTAGCCGCCCATCCGGAGCTCTTTCGGCTCATGGTGGAGGAGGGCAAGCAAGCCGACGCCCGGCTACGCTGGCTGGTCGACACTCA
>CADEER010000036.1:4063-13451 GCA_902826395.1 uncultured bacterium | reverse complement strand
ATCTCCGCGCTTCGGCGCTCGGCTTTTTCCCACATGCGAACGTAGGCTTCCGCGGAGCGGAAGAGAGGTTCGATCTCGGCGTCGGTGACGCCGTCGCCCCTGACGTCCTGGATCATCTCGGCCACGAGGCCGATGTGGACAAAGCCCTCCGTGTTGAAGTCGAGCACGCGGTTGCCAACCTGCGGCTGGTGGAAGGTCACGTCGCCCGCATAGGACGTAAAGGGATAGGTAACCGGATCGCTCTGCTCGTTGGTGCAGCCGCGCGGTCCAAACCGGGGCCCCTGGGCGCCGGCAAATCCGTTCAGATCAAAACCGAAGGGCACCGCCGGATAGCCTCCGTTGTCGATGACTCGCTGCAACTTGCTTTGAAACCCGTCGTCGCTCGTCGCCGGCACGTTCTGATCGCGGCAGCGAGAGAAGCCGCCCTGGGAAATTCCGCCGAGTGTGTAGAGGACACCGTTGTTGTCCCGCGCGTGGGTGTCGCTTGCCGGGTAATCGTTTTGGCCGAGAATCTCATAGGCTCGCGCGTAGGCTTTGCGCGGCAGGTGAGAGAGATCGGCGATCATTCCGCGCCGCATCATTTCCTCGAGCAGGAACTCGCCGAGTGGGGTCATTCCATGGCTCTGGCAGAGGCCGGCCTGCCCGGTTGGTGGGACGCCCAAGTCCGGAAGCACTGGGCCGAGCGTGCCGAGGATGTCCTCGAAGAAGAGCGAGAAATCGAACGGCGCCTCGGCAAAGAAATCATCGCGTGGGCGATTGGCTCCCGGAAAGACGAGCGGCGAGCCGCTATCGAAGCCGCCTCCCTGCACGTCGGTGTCGTCGCAATTCTCCGTAAAGGAGGAGTAGTGGCCCGTCTGGATGATGTTGCCGAGCTCGATGATTCCCTTCTGACCGTCGCCCGCGGAAAAGGCGTTGTCGTACTTGTGCACCGGGAAGAGCACGCGCACACCGCGGTCGTAATAGTCGTCGAGGCGTGTTCGCACGTCCTCTTCCGTGCAGCGCGCGAACCCGACCGGCGGGCTGAGGAAGCAGTCGAACAGATTGGAGATCTCGATTCCCAGCACGACAGCCAGCTTGCCGTTCAGGATCACCTCTCGAGCCTCGGCTGGTGAAGTGACGATGCGAAACCAGCCTTCCCCCGGCCCGCCTTCCTGCGCATCGATGTAGTCCTGCATGTCGTAGGCTTCACGGATCTGGCGGTCGACGCTGGCCATGTCATTGCAGGAATAGCGCGCCGGCTGGAATCCCGTGCCGACGAACAGATCACAGAGGATCTGGTTTCCCGAGGCGTTCTGCACCACCAGCCGCATGCCGCTGAGGTACGCGCGCTCCAGCCATTTGTAGTACTGGGTCTGATGCGTCGACCGATTCGAGGCGGGCCAGTCGGTGAACTCCGGATAGCCGTCGGTCGCGTGGTTGAACTCCGCCAGCTGCCCGGAAAGGAGCGCCGGCAAGAGTGCGGCCACATCGATATTGGACCCCGAGTTGTCGAAGGCGAAGCCCGCCAGGTCGGCGCGGCCTTCCTCGCCGTGGTAGACCTCGCAGCTCGGAAGAGCGTGCCGCACACCAAGTCGGTGATAGGGAGCGCCGTGAATGAGGCCGCCGCCACCAAAGGCGAAGTTCTGAAAGATGTGAGAGTGCACGTCGGCAAACCCGAAGAGGTCGCCGTCGTCGAACTGGACGCGTTCAACCTTGCCGCTGGCGTGCGTCTGTTCCTCAGGATGCTCCAGACAGCCGGTCGCCTCCTCCAGGAGCAGGTCGGCGGCTAGGTCGAGCCCTGCCAGCGAGGCTTCGCCCGTCAGATAGAGGGCCGACTTCCGATGTCGCAGATGGTAGGCACGGCCGTCGGTTTCGGACGGCAATAGATCCCATTCCGCGCCGGACTCGAAGGTGTCGTCGACCAGCAGAACGTCGGAGAGCAGTTCCCCTTGGCGCGTGACTTGCGTTCCCTCGGAGTAGAGGTACGCAGCTCCCTGGTCGAACAGCAGGTAGGAGCCCAGGCCTGATGCCTTGAAGTAGAATGCGGAGGCGGTCTCCGGTGATGCGGCGGAAAACTCGTTGGCGACCGTCTCACCCGTCGCCGCTTCTGCAATCGCACGTAGATACCCGGCGGGACCAGCGGCGGCATCTCGGAGTACCCAGCAGCCATTGGCAAACGAGTAGATCGACGCGCGGCTCACGTCGGGGCTCGAGGTTCCGGAGTCGTCGCCGCAACCCACCCCGAGCAAACCGACCATCAGAACGCATCCCAGGCGAATCCCGCTCATACAAATCCCTTCTTTTCGCTGGAACGGCGCGTCACCGCTGGTTGCGCAACAGCTCCAATCGATCGCTTTGCCGCGCCGCGTGCACCACGAGCCGACACATTTTCTGCATCGAGAACCGGGCGGAGCACTTTCAGGTGGCGGCGAAAAATCGCCAGGGCATCCGAACTTCCCGGAGCCTGGGACCATTCCTGCAGGCTGGTGATCACAACGCCGACGCAGGCATTGGCCATGACTTTCGCGTGGGGATCTTCGGTTGTCGTCCCGAGCCGCCGCGCGATGTCGACGGCGACCTGATCGCATGCTTCGAAGATCGCGAAGAGAGTCCGCGAAGCCACCTGCTCGTTCGCCAGCAGACGAAAGATCCGATCGGGTCGCTCCGACACGAGATCCAAAACGGTCTCGGGTGTCGCGGCGGCGAGCACCGCCGCGTACGGCGTCTCCTGCAGCGGCCGCGCAGACAGGGCGGATACCATCCGCGCGATCGCCCAATGCACCTGCTCGACAGCCAGATCCGCCTTGGTCGGGAAATAGCGGAACAACGTTGCCTCGGCCACGTCGGCACGGCGCGCGATCTCAGCCGTCCTCGCCTTCTCGTATCCGACTTCGTCGAAGACCTGCGCCGCAGCCTCGGCAATCGACTGTCGGGTCCGCTGCTTCTTGCGCTCCCGGAGTCCAGCCGAGCCAAGCGCGTCGTCGGCGCGAGAAATGATGGAAACTCTCATCTGAGAGTTACTTGCATATCCCCCCGGGACGGTTCAACCCGCGATCGCGGGCCTTGCTCAGACACCTCGTCCAGTCCTCGATCCGGCAATGGCGAAACCGGGCAAGGCGGCGATTTGACCGGGCAGAACGCGTGACCTATGCCGCCCGCCAGGGGGTTTCGATGGATCTGTGTTCGCCGCGTTCGACGTTGGTCGCAATCCTTGTGTCGGTGCTCGTCTGTTGCGGCGGCGCGGCGGCGCAGGGTCCCGGGACGGCTTATCCGGCTACGGCCGAGGTCAGCGACCAGAAGGCCGGCTCGGTCTTGTTATACCCGTACTACACGTCGGGAAGTGGCTCGGCGAACGCACACAACACGCTCATCAGCGTCACGCAGACGGCAGACGTTCCGCAGCCCACGCGGATCTATCTCATCCGCGGCAACGGCACGATCGTCGCCCGGCACATCTGCCTGCAGGCCAAGCAAACCGCCAGCTTCCCGATGGGCACTCTCGACGCCGGCAACACCGGCTACATCGTGATCGTCGCCGTCGATGCCGACGGCTGTCCGATGGGCGCCAACACGCTGATCGGCGATGCCATGGTGAAGCGCGCCACCGGGCACTCCGCCGCTCTCACCGCCTACGCGTACGCCGCGTTGTTCTCCGGCACGATCGGCGGTTGTGGGCCGGGGTCGACCACCGCCAACGTCAACCTCGACGGCATCTCCTACAACCGCTCGCCGCGCACCGTCGCGGTAGACAAGGTGCGCAGTCGCGCCGACGGCAACGACACCGTGCTCGTCCTCAACCGTGTCGGCGGCAACCTGGCGACCGGCAGCATCGGCAGCATCGGTTCCGTCAGCGGTACGCTGTTCAATGAGAGCGGAACCGGGTTTCCGTTCTCGTTCAACGTCGCGCAGCCGCAGCTCGTGCAGACCATCACCAATACCTTCCCCGCGACCTCACCGAATTTCGGAACGGTGGTGCCCCCCGGCGCGATCGGATGGATGAAGATGGCCGGAGATGCGGACATTGGCTTGCTCGGCGCGGTCATCAACTTCAACGCCAATGCCGGGGCCGCGGCGAGCGCGTTCAACGGTGGACACGGTCTGCGAGCGCTGACCGTCACGCCGGCCGCCAGCTTCGTGGTTCCGGTCGGGCCCGGTTGTTCATGATTCGCCGCAACGCGTCGCGCGAGACGCGTGCGGGGTGCGCGCGCTGCGAGCCGCTGCGCACGGCTCGCACGGCCGTCCTCACAATGTTGGTGGCGATCCTATCTCTCGCACCGGCGCGTTCGCAGGGCATCGATCCCGGTATTGCTTATCCAAGCGCGTCCGAGGCCAGCGACAGCAAGCTCGGCTCGGTGCTGATCTACAACGTGATCAGCTCGAGCACCTCGACCCCGAGCACGCGCAACACCGAGCTGTCGATCACCAATCACCACGAGACGCAGGCGACGGCTTTCCGGCTGTTTTTCGTCGATGGTGCGACCGGCATCGTCAGCCGGACCAGGCTCATCCTTCTGCAACCGAACCAAGCGCTCTCGATGCTGGCGTCGGTGATCGCGCCAAACGTCGAAGGCTACGCCATTGCGGTGGCTCTCGACGACGTCACCGGATGTCCGATCTCGTTCAACCATTTGAGCGGCAGCGCCGCAGTGAAGCTCAATTCCGGTCACCGCGCCGAGCTCGGCGCGGTCGCGGTCGCAGCGCTGTACACGGGGACGATCGCCGGCTGCACGTCGATGTCGACCGCCGCGACGCTCACCTTCGACGGCACGCAGTACAACCGCATGGCCTCGACCGTCGCCATCGACAGCTTCGGCAGCACCGTCGATGGCAATGACGGATTGCTGGTGCTCAACCGCATCGGCGGCGATCTGACGACCAGCGTCCCGAAATTCGGGTTTGTGTACGAGGCCTCCGCCAGCGGCGGTACGAGCTTCGCCAGCGGTGTTCTCAACGACCTCAACCCTCAGATCCGCATGTCGACCGAGAGCTTCCTGCAGATTTCCAACGATGAGACTGCGTGGCTCACGATCGACGCCGTCGGCGCCATCGCCGGAGCGTTCCTCACCTTCAATCCCAATGCGGCGACGGCACCCGGCGCGTTCACGGGCGGGCACAATCTGCACCGGTTGGCACTGGTGACCGACATTCTGACGTTGCCGGTGCTGCCGGCCACTCCCGGGTTCGCCTATCCCGCGTCGTCCGAGGCCAGCGACAATCGCGCGGGGTCGGTGCTCGTGTTTCCGCTCTTCACCGCGAGCGCGGCAACGCCGAACAGTGAGACCACATCGCTGACGCTCACCAACACGCACGACACCAGCGTCGACGTCGAGCTGTTCTTCGTCAGCGGCTCCACCGGAGCGAGCAATCCGTTGGCAACGCTGCTGCTCGCGCTGCCACCGCACGCGCCGCGGTCGGTCACTGCCGGCGCCGTCGCGCCCGGCTTCCGCGGCTACGTCATCGCGGTTGCGGTCGACGACTCCACCGGCTGCCCGATCGCCTTCAACCATCTGATCGGCGACGCCGACGTAAAGCTCAACAGCGGCCACTTCGCGAGCCTGCCAGCCACCGCGATTGCGGCGCTGTACAGCGGAACAGCGCCCGCTTGCGCCGCCGGCGACGCCTCACTGCGTTTCAACGGCGTCGACTACAACCGACTGCCGCGCGGGTTGGCGCTCGACAACACCGGCAGCGACACCGACGGCAACTTCACGCTCTTCGTGATCGATCACGTCGGCGGAAGTCTGGATACGAGCCTCACCCCGATCGGAACGGTGAACGGCAGTTTCTACGACGAGAACGGGACTGGGTCGGACTTCAACTTCAACGCGCCGCCGCAGTTCCTGGGGACCTTCGCCCCCGGGCTGCCGAGCGGCGTACCGACATGGTTCGAGGCGTACCCAGCGTCCAGTGTGGCAATGGTTGGCAGCACGCTGAAGTTCAATGCCAGCGCGGCATCGACGGCATCGGCGTTCACCGGCGGCCACAACCTGCACGTGCTGACGCTCGCCAGCGACACCCTGGCGCTGAACGGTCCGCCGGTCGACACGCCGACGCGCACCCAGACTCCCCCGCCGAGCGCGACGCCGACCAATGTACCGCCTACTTTCACGCGAACCCGCACGCCGACCGTCCCCCTGTCGACGCCGACACGCACTGCAACCAGAACCTCGAGCGCGACGGCCACTCGCACCGCGACACGCACCTCGAGCGCCGTGCCGAGCGCGACGGCGGCGCCGTCGGCCACCGCCACCAACCCGGTGCCCAGCGCGACACCGACTTCGACCCCGATTGGTCCGACACCGACCGGCTCGATATCGCCATCGCCCTCGCCCACCGCGACGTCGCAGTCTTGCGTCGGCGACTGCAACGGCAACGGTACGGTGGCGATCAACGAGCTGATCGTCGGCGTCAACATCGTGCTCGACATGCAGCCGCTCAGCGCCTGTCCGGTCTTCGATCGCAACAACAGCGACAGCGTGACGATCGGCGAGCTGATCGAGGGCGTGAACAACCTACTCAACGGCTGTTCAATCTGATCTCGCGGGCGAAGCGGCGCCGCAAGCAAGCTTCAACACCACCCCAAGGCACATGCTTCGCGCTTGACTATGCGGGAAGCCGGAGTATACGTGCGGCCTCTTGCTGAAACGGGGGAACCTATGATCCTGCGTCGCACGCTTGTCAGCGCCTCGCTTTCCGTTGTCATCGGCTTGGCAGCCGTTGCACCTTCATTCGCGGTCGACGGCGTCATCGAGATCAGCCAGGCGTCGATCGAGGCCGCCGGCGGCTTTCCGATGATCCTCTCGGAGGACGGCAGCTACCGGCTGACCAGCAACCTGGTCGTCACCGAGGACGTCAGTGCGATCCGAATCCACCTCGCTGGCAACGAGCAGGCCGGCCCGAGGCACGTGACGATCGACCTGAACGGCTTCCTCATCACCGGCAGCGGATCCGGCAATGCGGATGGCATTCACAGCCGGGCGATCATCCTCAGGGTCAAAAACGGCACCATCGAGAGATTCGGCGGCAACGGCATCAACGCCAGAAGTGGCGTCAACCTGCACGCAGAGGATCTCTTCATCGGCGCAAATGGCGAGGGCGGGATCTTCGCCAGTGCCGCGATGATTCGAAACGTCACGTCGCGTAACAACGAAACGTTCGGGGTGGCCATGGATGACGGTCTGGTCACGGACAGCATGCTGATCAGCAACGGAACGGCCGGCGTGCTCGGCCTCGACCAACCCAAGATTGGTTACAAGGGCTGCATCTTCGTCGACAACGGCGAATTCCCCGTGGGGCCCGCAACGAATCTCGGCGGCAATCTCTGTCAGGGATTTTCAATTGGGGACACGCCGGTCCTTTGCCCCTGATCCGGGCCGCGCGCACGGGGACAGCCAATGAAATTCGATCGAGGCGACAGAAGCCCGACGTCAGGCGGAGCGCGTTGCTTGGCCATGGCCCTGCTGGCGTGCTCGGTCGTGGCGTTTGCGGCGAGCGCGCGCGCGCAGTTGCCCGAGCGCCTGCAGATGATCCTCCTCTCGACCGACATCGATATCGACACCGGCAAATCCGTGGTCAGCCGCGACGACTGCCTGATCGGCTACTCGCGGTCGCAGGTTTTCGAAGAGGACCTGTGCTTCCCGTCGTTCGCGGCGACCGACGTCGATGCCGCTCACACTCGTGGCCCCCTGGTACTTCTCTCGTTCGATTCGGCCACGCCGCTGAACGGAGGCGAGGTCGCGCACCCGGCCGATGTCGTGATCATCGGCGTGCAAGACTTTTTGTATTTCGCCCATAGCCAGTTCGGCGTACCGGACTCGGCGAATGTCGATGCGGTCACCCAGATCGATGACCCCACAGGCCAGGAGGACGCTCTGCTGCTCTCCTTCGAAGCCACCACCGTGATCGACTTCATGGGCGCGCAGCTCACCGTCGCCGACGAAGACCTGGTGGCCTACTCCGGCAGCGGCGGACCGCCGGAGATCCTCTTCGATGGCTCCGCACTCGGCGTGCCGGAAGCGCTCGACCTCGATGCGGCCGACTTGCTGGCCGACGGGCGGCTGCTGGTTTCGTTCGACGCCGCCGGCACCGTCCCCGGCGCCAACGGACCGATCGCGTTCGAAGACG
This sequence comes from uncultured bacterium, assembly GCA_902826395.1. Taxonomy (GTDB): domain Bacteria; phylum Desulfobacterota; class Binatia; order HRBIN30; family CADEER01; genus CADEER01. Next base: position 5,348 of record CADEER010000036.1, on the reverse strand, counting down.
AGGACGTGCTGCTGTTCACCTCCGGCCCCGATACCTTCGAAATGCTCTGGGACGCCTCGACCTTTGACGCGGAGCTCGCGCGCGCCGATATCGACGCCATCTCCAGCGCCGATGTGTCCGAACCGCTCCCCACGGCAACTCCCACTTCCGACGAGACGCCAATCAGCACCCCGGCAGCTACCGCGACCCCGACCGCCACGCAGGAGCCGCTGGCGACCCCGACCTCCGACGAGACGCCGGTGAATACTCCTCAAGCGACCGCGACCCCCGCCGTCACGCAGGAGCCGACAGCGACCCCGACCTCCGACGAGACGCCGGTGAATACCCCTCAAGCGACGTCGACCCCTGCCGTCACGCAGGAGCCGACGGCGACCACAACCGTCGCTACAGCCGCGCCCACCGCAACCGCAACCGCGACCGCGGAGATACCGGCGACTCCGACGCGTACCGCCGGCGTCGTCTGCGTCGGCGACTGCAACGGGAACGGCACCGTGGCGATCAACGAGCTGGTTCTCGCCGTCGGCATCGCGCTCGGCAACAACACGATCGACCAGTGCATGAGCGTCGACGCCAACGGCAACGGCACGGTTGCGATCAACGAGCTGGTCCAAGCAGTCGGCAACGCGCTAGAGGGCTGCTCGTAGGATTTGGTAGGGGCGGGCTCACGCAGGCGAGTCACAGGCGAGGCGAGGCAAGGTGGTTGTCAGCGCCCCTCGCCTCGCCTGTGACTCGCCTCGCCTTCCGCGCCGAACTGATACATCACCGCCGCGCCCTTGCTTGCTCTTCCATCGTTTTGCTCAACCCAATCAGGCTACCGGCAATCTCCAGCAACAGCGCCTTTCCGATTCCGACCTCTCGCCCGTCGACAAGTTCCAACTCACGTGCAACGTCGAGTACCGCCGCGCACTCGGTCGCCGATCGGCGCGCGATTCGGTAGAAACGCGCCTTCTCTTTTCGCGCAAACTCTCCCGCCCCCTCGGCGATGTTCAAGGCGATCGATACTGCAGCCCGATCGAGCTGGTCCGCCAGGGATCCATGACCGGGCGCTAGTCCGCGGCGAATCGAGGCAGCAACTCGGATGAACTTGAGAGCGCGCCGATAGACGTCCATTCGCTCGTGATCGAATTGACGCATAAGATCGTAGTAAAATAGACGTCATAACTGACGTTTTGTCAAATAGCAGCGTGGAACACTTGCTACCAAGGCGCAGCTGGTCTTTTTGGCTCTTTTCGGGCTCACGCAGGCGAGTCACAGGCGAGGCGAGGCAAGGTGGTTGTCAGCGCCC
>CADEER010000036.1:0-3963 GCA_902826395.1 uncultured bacterium | reverse complement strand
CTCGCCTCGCCTGTGACTCGCCTCGCCTTCCGCGCAGCGCATCGGCCCCCGACTCGCGGTTGGCCAGTTGCGCGGCCGTGGCGTAAGAGACCGCGATGAGCCGCGCGCGCGCAGGTCTGGTTCTGTTCATCGCCCTCGCAATCGGTATCGGCGGTTGCGGGAGCTCGGGCGATTCCGAGGCGGATCGATCGAGCGTGGTCGTGGTCGGCGCCGGTGCGGCCGGGTTGGCCAGCGCACGGCGCCTGGCGGACGCGGGGATCTCGGTGATCGTGCTCGAGGCGAGGAATCGCATCGGCGGGCGGACGTGGTCGTACGACTTCGGCGGCGAGACGACGATCGATCTCGGCGCGAGCTGGATCCACGGCACGCACCCTGAGCTAGAGCAGCTCGTCGCGGAGCTGAGCCTGGAGACCGTGAACACGGACTTCACGAACATGCTCGTGCACGATACTTCCGGCGGCACGCGACAGATTGACGACGAGACCGTCGCCGACCTCGAGATCCGCATCGGCACGCGCGTCATCGCCGCCGCGATCAACGACGCCAAGGCCAGTATCCAGAGCATCATCGACCGCATGTGGCAGGACAACGTACTCGCCGACTACTCGTTCGAGTTCATTCAATACATCACGACAATGTTCTTCGAGACCGAGTTCGCCGCCAGCTCCGAGACGATTCCCGCGCAGGCCTTCCTCGAGCTCCTGCCGCCTGCCGGCGAACCGACCGAGCCCGGCGACGATCTGGGAGCAAAGAACACCGCCTTCCCGCACGGCTACAACCAGATCACCGATCACCTCGCGACCGGCTTGGACATCCGACTGAATACGGTCGTTCAACGCATCGACTACTCGGGCGAGTCCGTCCAGATCACCACCGACGACGGCAGCTACGAGGCGGATGTAGTCATCGTCACGGTCCCCATCGGCGTGCTCAAGGCGGGACGGATCGCGTTTTCACCTGCTCTGCCCGAACGAAAGCAAGGCGCAATCGATCGCATGGGCAGCGGCGTGCTGAACAAGCTCTACCTCAGGTTCCCGCACGTCTTCTGGGAACAAGAACCGGACGTGCTCGGTTTCAGCGCGCCCGAGCGAGGCGGCTTCGCGGTCTGGCACAACATGGAGAAGATCACCGGCCAGCCGATCCTCATGGCGTTCACCTCGGGGCAATCGGCGATCGACATCGAGCGGCTGAACGATGCGGAGATCGTCGCGCTGGCGATGGAGCGCCTGCGGGGATTCTACGGCGACGGAATCCCCGAACCGATCGACTACCAAATCACTCGCTGGCACTCGGATCCGTTCTCGCTCGGCTCCTACTCCTACTTCGCCCTCGCGACCGAGCTCGGCGACCGCGCCATCCTGGCAGAGCCGGTGGTCGACAAGGTGTTGTTCGCGGGAGAGGCGACGATCGACCGCGCCTTCGCCCAGGTACCAGGCGCCTACATGACGGGCCTGCGCGAGGCAGACCGCATCATCGGCTGGGAACGCTTTCCGTCACAAAGGTAGCTCTGCGCCTAGCAGGCGAGGGGCAAGTGAGTCGCCCCGAACAGACCCGCATGTCCACGAAAAAGTGGAGATCCATCTGCTGTTTGCGATTCACACGAAATCGGCCTTTGGCGGGTCGACACCCCGTGGTAAGGAATCCCGCGCTGCGACGATCACCGTCGGTGCGAGGAGTGGAGGATGGGATTGGGAAACCGGTTTAAGGCCGTAGCGCTCCTGATGATCGCGTGGGCCACGACCAGCGTTTCGGCCCGAGCGGACGTATCGTGGGTTGCCGCCACCGGCCCCGCTGGAGCGACCGTGACAGACATCGCAGTGCATCCGCTCGACATCGACACGATTTATCTCGGCGTGAGCTACGGCGGCGTATACAAGACCACGGATCGAGGACTGGAGTGGATTCTCTCGAGCAACGGAATTCCCAACAACGAGTTCGTTTTCGATCTGGCGATCGATCCCGTGACGCCAACGACGATCTTCGCGGCTGCCGCCAGCGGCATCTACAAAACAACCGATGGCGGGTCGATTTGGGTTCGAGTGAATCCGACTCAAACCGAAACGCTGACCATCCACCCATCGAACCCTCAGGTCCTTTACTCCGACATCCTCGGTCATCCGTCGAAGAGTGTCGATGGAGGGGCAACGTGGAGCACACTAGATCTTGGGTTGAGTGGAGCCGTGTTCGATATTGCAGGTATCGCGATCGATCCGGCGACACCGTCGACCGTCTACTTCGTGGGGCAGCGCAACCTAACGAGGGGGATGCTCTTTCGATCAACCGACGACGGGGCAAGCTGGACGGAGTTGCAGCCCGGTGTACCAGGTGGTTATCTCAATCGGATCGTGATCGACCCGGGTTCACCCGCGACCCTCTATCTCGCGACAAACGAGCACGGGATCTACAAGAGCGTTGACGGAGGAAATACATGGGAGCCGCGCAACCAAGGGCTTTCCTATCCCGGCGTATTCTCCCTCGACATCGACACATTTGACTCGGACGTTCTCTACGCCGGAACGCTCAGTCGCATGTTCAAGACAACGGACGGCGGAGCACAGTGGACGGAAATCAGCGCCCATCCACTCTGGCGACCGAATGTGATCTCTGAGGTGGCCCTTGGCACCGATACCTCGACCGTCGTGTTCGCCGCGACCCGGCAGTTCGGCCTCTTCGTCAGTAGCAATGGCGGAACGACCTGGGACGTGCGCGCCTCGGGCCTGCGTACCTCCGCCATCAACGACGTGATGCCGGATCCGCTCCGTCCTGGCGTCGTCTACGCCGCCACCGAAGGCGGCGTTTGGAAAAGTAGCGACGGCGCGAGGTCCTGGATCGCCGCCAGCGAGGGCCTTCCGAGCGGACACGTCGCAGCATTGGGGATCGATCCTTCGAACAGCGACATTCTCTTGGCAGGCTCTTTGTCGCCCCTTTCGAAGTCTATCAACGCGGGCCAGTCATGGGGCGCACTGCCTTTGTTTGCCCTCATCAATGGCTTCGCTTTCAATCCCATCGCGCCGTCGACCGTGTACGCATCGAGCTTCAACAGCCGCGTTTTCAAGTCCGTCGACGGTGGCGCGTCCTGGGCGTCGATCGCCAACGGCATCAGCTCGTCTCGACTCGTCCGTGCGATCGCCATCGATCCACAGTCACCGAACCGTCTCTACGCGGGCCTGGACGACGTGTTCTTCGGACCGCCCGCCGTCGGGATCATGAGATCAACCAACGGAGGCAGCAGTTGGAGTGGTTCGGGGCTCGTCGGCGAAGCGGTAAATCGAATCATCGTCGATCCCGTAACGCCCTCGACCCTCTACGTGGAGACCGGAACAGGAATCTTCAAAAGCACCAACTTCGGGACTACCTGGATGAAGATTCGCAACGGAGGATCCGCACTCGCAATCGATCCGTCAGCGGCCAATCGAATCTACGCAGCGCATTTCTTCGGCCTGGCCGGGAGCTTCGACGGAGGCCAGACATGGTCGCATCTCAGCGACGCACCCGCGACACAGGCTAGCGAGCTTGCGGTCGACCCACACGATCCATTGAAGTTCTATTTGGGTACCCATGACCGAGGTATGTACGTTGGCCGCAACTCGTGCGGAAACGGCTTCCTCGATTCTGGAACACATGAGGAAGAGTGCGACGACGCCAACCTAGAACGGGGCGACGGCTGCTCACCCTTGTGCATCATCGATCCAGGTTACGAGTGCAGCGGCGAGCCTTCTGTCTGTGTCGTGCCGCCGCCCACCGAGACCGTGACGAACACGCCAACAGTCACATCAACGGTTACGGAAACGTCGACGCCCGTCTCGACGTCCACTGGGACGAGTACCGCCGCCCCGAATACCCCGACAACGACGCCGATACCGACATCCTCGCCCTCCCGTACCGCCACCGAGACCTCGACCCCGACCGCCTCGGCCACATCGACCCCGACCGCCTCGGCCACATCGACCCCGACCGCCTCGG
>CADEER010000035.1:22299-35648 GCA_902826395.1 uncultured bacterium | reverse complement strand
GCACAGGACGAGAGCGGCGCCCTCTCGATCCTGGCCACGGTCGTCTATGGCGATCCACCGATCGTGCGTGTCGATGGAGATCGCCTCACGGTTCTCGGCGATCACCGCGAGATACCGTTGCGCAACGTCCGACTCGAGCAGCAGATCATCCAGCGCATGCGACGGGAATTCGGCCTCGAGCCCGGGGTCCGCCGCAGCTTCACCACGGCGGAGGCAATCGCGTGGCAGCGCGGCCATCGTTCATGGGATGAGGTTGCCGTCGCTGGCACGGCCCACGAAACGTACGTCGATCGTGGGGCCCTGATCGCGCGGCTAGACAACCAGGGCGGCTCTCCGGAGTTGTCGTTCACGCTCGAGGGCGACGGCGCATCGGCGGGCACGACCACGGGACGAGCGGAGGCGCGCTCGATTCTGCAGGCATGGGAACGCGGGGACACCTTCGTGCCACTTATCGATGGTGGGTTTGGTCGGATCCCAGTCGACTGGCTGGCGCGCCATGGCGACCGCGTCGCGGCATTACTTCGCGCGCGAGAACAGGCGGCGGACGACGAACTGCCGGCGTGGGCAGTGGGCGACGTCGCGGCGTTGTGCGCCGCACTCGAGCAGCCTCCGCCTCCGCAGTGGAATCGCTGGCGCGCGTTGTTTGAGGGATTCACCGGGCTACCCGAACCCCAGCTTCCTAGCGACCTTGACGCGGAGCTGCGCTCTTACCAGCGCGACGGCGTGGCCTGGCTCTCCTTCTTACGCGACGCCGGCATGGGCGGGCTGCTCGCCGACGACATGGGTCTGGGCAAGACACTGCAGACGCTGTGCTCGATCCGCGGTCGCACGTTGGTCGTCGCTCCCACGAGCGTCATCGGCAACTGGCAGGCCGAGATCGCCCGCTTTCGCCCGCAGGCGCGAGCATCCGTATTCCACGGCGGCACGCGTGAGCTGGACGCGACTGCGGACATAACGCTCACCACCTACGCGCTTCTGCGGCTCGATCGCGAACGCTTCGTCGCGATCGACTCGGACACCGTCGTGCTCGATGAAGCCCACGCGATCAAGAATCCCGACAGCCAGGTCGCCCGCGCGGCGTACGAGCTACGCGCGCGCTTCAAGGTCGCGCTCACCGGCACGCCCGTGGAGAACCGGCTCGAGGATCTGTGGAGCCAGATGCACTTCGCCAGTCCCGGTTTGCTCGGCGGGCGGAGCGATTTCGCCGAGCGCTTCGCGCGACCGATCGCCAGTGGTTCGACCGATGCGGCTCTGGCCTTGCGCGAGCGCATCCGCCCGTTTGTACTGCGCCGGCTGAAGCGTGACGTCGCCCGCGAACTACCGCCGCGCACCGACGTTGTGCTGCACTGCGAACTCAGCGACGACGAACGTGCCGTCTACGATGCAGTGAGGCTAGCAACCAAGCGCATTGTCACCGACCGTCTTGGTGCCGGCGACAGCACCCTCGCGGTCCTCGAAGCGCTATTGCGCCTGCGTCAGGCCGCATGTCACCGCGCATTGGTTCCGGGGCAATCGGAAACGCCGGGCCCGAGTGCCAAGCTCTCGCTTCTGGTCGACCGACTCGACCTGACAGTCGCCGCCGGACACAAGGCCCTCGTGTTCTCGCAATGGACATCGTTGCTCGATCTCGTCGAACCGGCGCTCCGCGACGCGGACCTCGCGTTCACGCGTCTCGATGGCAGCACGCGCGATCGCCCCGCAGTGGTCGCACAGTTCCAGGACCCCGCCGGCCCGCCGATCATGCTGATTTCGCTCCGCGCGGGCGGCACAGGGCTCAACCTCACCGCCGCCGACCACGTGTATTTGCTCGACCCCTGGTGGAACCCTGCGGTCGAGGATCAGGCGGCCGATCGCGCCCATCGCATCGGCCAAGATAAGCCAGTGATCGTGCATCGCCTGGTCGCGCGCGGTACCGTCGAAGAAGGCATCGTCGCCCTCCAGGAACGCAAGCGGGCCCTCGCCGACGCAGCGGTCGCCGGGGGATCCGCACCGATCAGCCGCGACGAGCTACTCGCGCTGCTCGACTGACTCCTCACATGCGCAGCCCCAACTCGCCGGTAACGACGGGCAAATTGCATGGGCGATGATCCGATGCCCCTCGGTGTTAGGGTGGGTGTGATCGAAACTGCGTAGGTCTTTGCGCATGAACCACCGCGGAAGCTCGGCCAGCTGCGCGGCGTCTACGCACACTTCGGCCTGCCGATGCCGCTCAACGCCGTGCAGATCCTCTACATCAATCTCGCCACCGACGGCTTGCCGGCACTCGCACTAGCGGTCGACCCAGCCGAGGACGACCTCATGCGCCTGCCGCCGCGCGATCCGCGCGGCGGCATCTTCAGCCCAGCCGTCGTGCGCCTGATGGTCCTCGGCGGCGCCTGGTCGACGATCTCGAATCTCACTCTCTTCATCGGCGCGCGCTACCTCGGCTACGGCGATCAGGCGGCGATGACGATGACCTTCGTTTCGCTGGTGCTGATCCAGTTCTTCAAGGCCTACGGATACCGCTCCGACCACCAGCACGCGTTGCACCGGCCGTTTGCCAATCGATGGCTGAACATCGCCATCCTCTGGGAAGTGGCCTTGATGTTGCTGATCCTGAACATCCCGTTCCTGCAGCAGGCCTTCAGCCTCACGGCATTGGGGAGATGGGAGTGGATCTTCATCCTCTTCTGGTCGCACACCATTCTGCCCGTCCTCGAGCTCGGCAAATGGCTGGAGCGAAGCGGAATCTTCGCCGGTCACCACGCTCCCGCGGCCGCCGCGAGTCACCCGCGCTCCTTCTGATCGATCCAGTCGATCAGAAGGACATTTCGAGATTGGTGCTGAAGATCGAGCCGGTCGCTCCGACGAGCTGTGGTACCGCGGTGTATCCGATCGGCGATTGGTGCGCGTATATGTACTCGACGTTGAGTCGCAGCTCGCGGCGTTGGAAGATCCACCAGTTCAAACCCGCCGTGGTTTCCCACGAATCGCCGAACTCGCCGAAGATGTAGGAGTTCATACTGTAGGCCTGCACGGTTTGCGGCCACAGCATCGACGAGGCGAGCAACTGGAAGCCGTGATCGAACATCTGGTCGACGGGGACCGGCCCGTCGGCTTCGATGTCGTTCAGCCAGCGCAGGTAGTACTCACCCTCGAGCGCAAAGCCGCGGTACTTCAGCCCCGCATCGAAGTCGGTCATGTAGTATTTGACGTCGCTCACCGCGACGCCCGGCGCCAGCGCCCCGGGGGTGAAGATGATGGTGCCGTTCGACAGACGGATCTGCGTGTTGTCGATGTCGTCGGCACCGGGTTGCGATTGTCTGTCTTCCGGGCTGAAGGTGAAGTGAACGCCGAGCCGTGTGGCGAGATCTTCGTGGTGTTCGAAATCGCCGAAGCCCGAGCGCGGTCCGAACTCACCGGTCGTCGGCATATACCAGAGCGCGCCCGAAAACGTCGTCAGCTCCGCGTCCTGTTGTGCGGCGTCGACGCCGAGCTGACTGAGGTTGTTGGCGAGCATGACGTAGTAGGCGGTTTTCGGCAGCGGCTTGCCGTAGGCGAAGATGCCCGTCGCATATGAGCCGCGGAAGAACTCGTCGGAGGCAGTGCGGTGATCGACCGCCAACCAGTACGGGAAGTTGCCCGAAGTCGATCGCGTCGTCGGCAGTGAAAGGATACCGGCGCCGAGCAGGAATGCGTCGCTGAAGGCGTATTTGATGTTGCCGCCCAACACGACCTGCGCGCCCTGGCCCATCGCCGCGTTGTTGGTCCACGAATACAGCACGTACTGGAACTTCGGATCGATCAGCCAGCCCCTGAACTCGATCTTGACCTTGTTGAGCTCGACGTCGTTGCGCTTGTCGAGCCTGACCTCCTGGCCGAGGCCGTTGACGTAGGTGTCGTCGACGCCCTTCGAGTTGAGGTAGCGCACGTAGGTGTAGATGCCGAAGCGGACTTCGCCCATTTCGTTTCGAACCAAGCCGAAGCCCCGCCCCGGCGAGTAAGTCCCGAAGAACTTTTCGTACTGCTCCGCCGCGACCACCTCGCCCAACTCGGGGGCGGTTTCCGCCTCGGGGACCGGAGTTGCCTCGGCGGCGACCGCCTCGACCGCCGTGGCAGACGGCGCCGGTGCTCCGGCTTGCTCGCGCAACTGCTTCACCTCGTCTTCGAGGTCGTCGATGCGAGCGTCCTTGGCTTTGATCTGCTCTTCCTGGGCCTTGATCTTCTCATCCTGGTCGGCCTGGCGTCGCTCGAGGCGCTGCAGCCGCTCGAACATCTCTTCCTGCGTCGGCACCTGCGCCTGGGCCGTCAGACTCAGCAAAGTCGCGCACGAGAGGGCGACGCACGCGTGGCCACGCCGCTCGATCAGCCGACGAACCTTCGATCTCCGAGCTCGTCTACCGCCGTCCATTCAACACCTCGCGCCAACGATCCCTCAGGCGATTGCGATCGCCGGCAAACTATTCCGCAAAAAAGTCGGTTACAAGCAAACGACACCGCGATGTGACGTCGCACGACCTCCGGTTCACGGGCGCCTCAGCCACGCGATCAGGTAACCGTCGACGCCGCTCGCGTCCGGACGGCGCTCGTAGCGCTCGACGTGGTCGCTGCCCTCGCCGTCGAGCCACTGCGGAACGACGTGACGCAAGACGCCGCGGCCGCTCGGGCTGCCGCGCCCCTTGCCGTAGACGATCCGCACCGTGCGCTCACCCGCGGCGCGCGCGGCCAGCACGAAAGCCTCGGTTTCGGCGAGCGCCTCGCGGACGCCGAGGCCGTGCAGGTCGAGGGTCGGATGCAGGCCGAGCGCCGATCGAAGCGCCTCGCGCAAATCGCCCATCAACGACATCGCGGAATCAGCGATACCAAAGCCGGTCAGCCGCCGGAAGAATAATTTTGCTGATAGCCTTGATGTACATTTGATTACTAACATCGATGCTCTCTTTTTAACGCTAGATCGGTAGGAGGCCGGAGCGGCGGACCGGTCCCCGGTTCTCGCTACGGACCGCCGGAGGAGGGCTCGACATGGGTCGGATCAACGGCATGGGAGACACGCGTCGCCGCTGGCGGCGCGGTGGCGGACACAGCGGGGCAGCGAGGTTGTGGCGTGTTGCGCCGGCGCTCGCATTGCTGATCATCGCCGGTGCGTTCGCGGTCGGCAGCGGTGCACGCGCCGAGCGCACCGCTGCCGCGACGGCGCCAACGCTCGAAGAGCTCCTGCGCCAGCGCGACGGTCTGCAGCCCGGCGGCAACGCGCCCGCGATCCCGGCGCGCGATCGCTTGCGCGGCGGCTACGACGAGCTGCGGCGTCGACGCGCCGACATCGCCGATCACCTGCCGCCGGCGCTGCGAACGCCGCAGCCCCGGCGGCCGGAGCTGCGCAACCCGCCGCGCGATGTCACCGGTCGCGAGGCGGTCGTCGCCGTCGACACCGAGCCCGCCAATCCGGATCGGGTGTCGTTCGAGGTGAAGCCATGACGCCGGGGCGCGCACCCTCGGCCCGGCGGCGGGCGATCCGCCGGGCTCACCTCGGCATCGCCGCCGCGCTGTGCTTGCTGGCATCGGCAGTCGCCGCGGACACGGGCACCACGCTCGGCGATCGCAGCGGCGAAGGCGCGACGCCGTTCACGGGCCTCGCGCAATCGCCGGAAGCCAATCTCTTCACCGGCGCGCTGACGACGCAGATCGCGATCCGCGTTCCGCCCGGGCGCAAGAACATGACCCCGCAGATCGCGCTCCGCTACTCGAGCGCCGGCGGGCCTTCCTCGTTCGGCTACGGGTGGGATCTGCCGATCGGCAGCATCGATCGCAGCACCAAATGGGGCGTGCCGCGCTGCACCGGTCCGCACACCGATGAGTTCGTGCTGGCCCTGCCGAGCGGCGGAGCCAGCGAGCTGGTCGAGGATCCGCCGGGCAGCGGCATCTACCATCCGATCGTGTCCGAGTCGTGGGTCGAAGCGCGATTCCACCAACCCACCAACACCTGGACGGTGCGCGACCGCGCCGGCTTGCGCTACACGTTCGGCGATCATTCGGCGGCGCGCATCGCCACGACGCCGAGCAGCCCACCACTGGCTCTGCAGCCCGACGGGAGTTGCGAGCTGACTTCCTCCTGGATGTTGACGCACGTCGCCGACACCAACGGCAACACCATGGAAATCGAGTGGGTGACGTCGGAGAACGTGCCGCTGCCGAGCCGCATTCTCTACGGCGGCAACGACCATGGCATCGACCACTTCTACCGCGTCGTCTTCAGCTATTTGTTGCGGCCGCCCTCCGATTTCACCACCTCGCACCGGTTGGGTGTCGAGCAGCGCGCAACCTTCCGCCTGGTGAGCGCCGGCGTATACGGCGACGTACCGGCCGACGACACCCTGATCCGTCGCTACGACTTCCACTATCTGGACGAGAACGGCTCGCACACCATGCTCAACGCCGTCAGCGCAACCGGCGAGCCGACGCAGACGTTCGTCTACTCGCCTTCCGGCGACGGCCACGCGCCGCCGGCGCAGGCCATCGCCATCGCCGCGCCGCCCTTGCACGACTTCATGCGGAGATGGACCGGCAGCTTCGAGGTGCGCGATTCGATCATCGACATGAACGGCGACGGGAAGCTCGACCTCGTGCAGAGCGGTCCGTTTCCGTGGAAGGTCTATCTCGGTCAGAGCGACGGCACCGACGAGTTCTCGTTCGCACCGTCCCCCCTGCTGTGGTCGGGCAACAACGCGTACTCCGGTGGCCAGATCCGCAATGTCTGGGTCACCACCGGGCCGTGCGACGAGAACGGTTGGGCATGCACCGTCATCGACACCTTCGACATCACGGGAGACGGACGCGTCGACTACGTCGTCGCCGACACAGCCGGGCAGCCGTGGCGCGTTCACCGCGGCGAGCGCAAGGCCGACGGCAGTTGGGGATTCGCAACCCAGCCGATCCTCTGGTCCGCACCCGATCGAATGATCCGTCGCATCAAGGACGGGCACACCTACCGCGACACCATCGACGTCAACGCCGACGGGCTGCCCGACTTCGTCGACGTCGACGACGGCGCGTGGTCGGTGTGGCTGAGCCACGGTCTCGGCTTCGAGCCGGCGCCGTTGCCGTACTTCCCGGCCCCGGTCGCCTCGATCAGCGCCGACTCGGGCGATTCCACTCACCACATGCTCGCCGACTTCGACGGCGACGGACTCGCCGACCTGCTCGAGCACGCCGACGCCGGGGATGCACCCTGCGTCGGATTTCCGCAGGGTGGCACTCAGTACCGCCACGATTGCCTCCTGCTCCACCGCAATACCGGCCAGGGCTTCGCGTCGTCACCGGAGGTCATCGCCTTGCCGCTGTGGACGGACGGTCTGGTCATGGAAGACGACGGCGAGGTGCTCGCCGACCTCGTCGACGTCAGCGGCGACGGTCTGCCCGACTGGGTCGAGCAGAGCAGCGACGGCGCCAGTTGGCGCGTGCTGCTCAACCTGGGAGGACGCCTGGAAAGCGTCGCCTACGCCGCCGCGGCGCCGCACGACGCCTATGCGGCCGAGGTCTGGCCGGGTGGAGCCGGGCCGCTGCGCAAGACCTCCAACAACCGCACCGTGATCGATCTCGTCGACATCAACGGCGACGGGTTTCTCGATCGCGTCGTCGCCGGCGGCCCGCTCTGGCAGGTGCAGCTCAATCAACTCGACCAGGTGCCCAAGGTCCTGTCGATGATGGAGAACGGCCTCGGCGGCACCAACACCATCGCCTACGCGCCGAGCTCCCGTTGGGATCACGGCGGCGGCGACGCGCAGCCGGATCTTCCGTTCGTCGTCTGGGCCACCGCGGCGACGCGCCTCAACGACGGTCTCTGCACACCGCCAACCAACGCCAACGTTTTCGACCGCGAAGAGAATCCCTGCATCGATCAAGGGCACGAGGTGCTGTCCTTCTACGACTATCAGGACGGCCGCCTCGAGGTGGAGTACGAACACGACTCAGCCGGCCAACCGATCGCGGTGCTGGACCGCGGCTTCTACGGCTTTCGGCGCGTGACCCGTACCGACGTCGACGGCAACCAGACGGCGAGTGTGTTCGGCCAGACCGCGCCGGTGCGCGGGCGGCTGCTCGAGCTCTACTTCTTCGCCGGCGACGCCGAAGAAGGAGATCTGGTTCGCTACGAGTTCAACGCATGGGCGAGCCGAGTCGCCACCGCGCAGCGCGACCAGGTGTGGCTGCAGCGCAACGGCCGCATCACCTTCGATCTCGGCGCCACTGCGCCACACGTCGTGATCACCGAGAATCACGACGTCGATGACTACGGCAACATTCTTCATACGTCGGTACAAGGCAGTCATCGCTCGCGCGTCGACACCCACACCGAGTATGCGAGCCCCTTCGGCGCCAACGGCTGTATGCCGCGCGACAAGCCATCGACGCAGCGCACCGAAGACGCGAGCGGCGCACTCGATGAACGCCGCTTCCTCTATGACGGCGCGCCGCTCGGCACCCTGTCGGCCGGCAATCTCACCGCCGTGCAGGCCTGGCTCGACAGCGATTCCACCTGGGTGACGACGGAGCACGAGTACGACGCCTACGGCAACCTGGTCCTGATCCGCGACCCGCTCGGCAGGGAGACGACCTTCGAGTTCGATGACAACCAGGGCACCTTCCTCTATCCGACCGTCGAGACGAATCCGCTCGGTCACCAGACGGTCCCCGCGATGGACTATCGCCACGGCAAGCCCGCCGTCTCCTGGGGCGCCGCTGGCGCTGCGACCGCGACGATCTTCACCTACGATGCGGCCGGCCGTCTGACCTGCGAAGCGCGGCCGGGGTCAGGGGGCGCTTGCAGCTTCGCAACCACCTACGCCTTCGCGCAGAGCCCGGGCCAGCTCTCGTCGGTCACCGTCGAACAGAAACAGAGCGGCTACGCGATCGGCCGCCGCACGACCGCCTTCTTCGACGCGCTCGGCCGCGAGCGCCACACCGACACGCGGACCGTCGTCGCCGGCGTGGTGCGCACCGTACGGCGCGATCGCACCGAGTACGACGCCGGCGGCCGGGTGCGCGAGCGATACTACCCGTACCTGGCGAGCAACGCGCCGAACAATGGCTCGACCGTGTTCGACTACCACCTCAACGGCTCGTCGCACATCGATCCGCTCGGCCGCGTCTATCGGACTCAACACTCCGACGGCGGCGCCACGATCTCCGAACACCACGGCAGTCGCATCGCGAGCTGGGACGAGGCCGGCAATCGAACCGACCGCGTGTACGACGCCCTGCAGCGCATGGTGCGCGAGGAGGCGTACCAGGGTGCCGGCGTCTACTCCTCGACCGCGTCGGAGTACGACGGACTCGGGCGGCTGGTGGCGACGCGTCAGAACGACGACCCGCTGCCGATGAAGGTGTTCACCTACGATTCGCTCGGCCGGCGCATCGGGATCTCGGATCGCGACAGCGGCGAGTGGACCTACGGCTACGATCGCGCCGGCAACCTGATCTACCGCGACGATCCGAAGCCGGATCAGCACGTGCAGTACTGCTACGACCCGGTCGGCCGCCCGCTGCGGGTTTGCGGGCTTCAGGAGGACTACCACGCGACCTACCCCTGCCCCTTGTCCTGCAGTGACGACGAGACCCGCTACGAGTACGACGACGCCAGCGTGCCCTTCGCCGCCGGACGCCTCACCGGTGTCACCGACGAAGCCGGCACCTTTCGCGTCACCGCCTACGACGCGCGCGGCCGGCAGCTCACCACCGAGCGCGAGATCGACGTCGACAGCGAGACGACGGTGGCGCGCTTCGAGTACGAGTACAACGACACCGATGAGGTCGTCGCCATCCGCTATCCGGATGGCGAAGTGGTCACCACGACGTACGACCAGGCGGGGCGGCCGACGGTTCTGCAGAACGAGCAGGGCGACAGCTACGTCAGCGCCGTCTGGTACGACGTGTTCGGCCGAGCGACTTCGGTCTGGCACGGCAACGGCACACGTGACGACCGCTCGTACTTCGACGAGGCGAACCGCCACCGCCTCTCCACCGTCGCGACGTCGGTCGGCACCCACCCCGAGCTCACGCTCTTCTATCAGTACACGGAGCGCGGCCAGATCGCTCAGATCCTCGACTTCGATACGAGTCCGCGCTCAAACAGCGCCGCCTACGAATACGACGCGCTGGGCAGGCTGACGCGCATCGATCACCACCTCGGCCCGTACGACCGCACGTTCCAGTACGACGCATGGGGCAACATGACGCGCCAGGGCACTCTCAACCTCGCCTATGGCAACCCGGCGTCGCCGCTGACTCGCCCGCACCAGATGACGGCGCTGAACGGCAACGCCATCTCCCACGACGCGAACGGCAATCGCACGAGCACCAGTACGTCCACGACGTACGACTACGACGCCGAGGATCGCCTCGAGCAGATCCAGTCGGGCGGCAAAACGGTCGAGTTCCTCTACGACCACGAAGGCAAGCGGCGAGCGCGCATCGTCGACAACGGCACGTCGATGAAGGTGACCCGCTACTACAATGACCTGATCCACACCAACGAGCAGGGCGAGACGGTGAAGTCCTACTTCATCGGCGGCGTGCGCATCGCATCGCGCGTCGGATCCGACGCGAGCTGGGCCGTCGCCGGCGCCGAGCCGGGCTCGACGCGGTTCGCGACCGCCTGGCGCGGGCGGCCGATCCTACTGCTCGAGCTCGGCGACACCGCGCAAACTATCGCGGCGATCGCCGTGCTGCTGCTCCTGCTGGCCTTCTTCGCATCGCCGCGCGGCCGGCCGCGACGCGGTCCCGCCACCGCCGCCGCCATCGTCATCGCGCTGGCGATGATGCCATGGCCGATTCTGGTGCGACCGGCCGCCGCGCAGTGCGGCGGTCCGACGCCGACACCGACGCCGCTACCGACAGTCTCGCACTTCCACAGCGACCACCTCGGCTCGACGCAGATGATCACCGACGAAAGTGGCGAGGTCGTCGAGCACATCCGCTACATGCCCTATGGCGGCGTGCGCGGACGCTGGGACGGCGCGGGCAACGCGATCGCCGCTCCGCCCGCCGGCCAGGTGCGATTCGACTACACCGGGCTCGAACGCGAAACCCACAGCGGCCTCGTCTACTCCGGCGCGCGCTTCTACGACTCGATTCTCGGCAGCTTCCTGACACCCGATCCGGCGGGAGAGTTCACCAGCCCGTACTCGTACGTCGGTTGGGATCCCGTCAACGGCAGCGACCCGACCGGCCGCTGCGAGTTCCTCTGCCTTCTCATCGTCGGCTTCGCCATCGGCTTGATCGTCGGCTTCGCCGACGCGGCGCTGTCGGGCGCCAGCTTCGGCGACGCGCTCAAGGCAGGCCTGATCAGCGGCGCCACCTCGGTGCTCAGCGCTGCGCTGCTCGGTCCGGTCGGCAGCGCTCTCGGCGGTCAAGACGGCTGGGGGCGCGTCATCTCCGGAGTCTTGCGCGTCGCCAACTACGGCTACGGCGTCTACAACACGGTCGAGGCATTCCGGCACGGCGAATACGTCGCCGGTGCGCGCGGCGCACTGCAATCGCTGTCCGCGGCATTCGGCGGCTTGCGCGATTCGAACATCGGCGTCGGCGCCAAGGAGTCGCGGCTGCCTTCCGGCTTGTCGTTCTCCCTCGACTCGGCACCCGCCGGCGAGGGCAACGTTCGCATGAGCACGCTGACCGGCACCTTCCCACCGCAGCCGCGCGCCGGCACGGTGGCGACCGCGAGCGTGTCGACGATCACAGTCTTCGGCATCAAGATCGAGATCGGTACCGCCTGGGCAATCGACAGCGCGGGCAACCGGCAGGTGTTCGACATCTTCTCCGTAGGTCTCGAAACCGAGGTGTTCGAGATGGGCAGCAGCAAAGCCATCCAGTTCACCGATGCCGGCAGGGTCGGCGACCTGGCCGGCCAGTCGACGACGATCGGCGGCTCGGGAGGGCCGAGCGCATTCGGGTTCGGCGCCGAGTACAACGTCGGCCGCACCTACTCCGGCGTCACCCTCTACACCGGAGTGAACTACGGCATCGGCCCGATCGGCGTCTACGGCATCAAGGAGACCTGGACGCCGCGCTGACCCGCGACATTCCGACATGGGAGAGGGTGGGTCCGCGCGAGCTGCGCGCCCACCGCGCTGTCCCCGCTCCGCGGGTCTGCGCTCTCCCACCGCGGCGGCGCTTCGGCGCCGCCGCGGACCTGTTTCTAATGCTTTCGGCTGTCAGTGATCAGCTTTCAGCCGGCCTGCCAGCACGACGCCCCCCCGCCAAAACCTGAAAACCCGAACATAAAGCTGATCGCTGAAAGCTCGCGCCGCGCGCTATTCTTGATTCGCGGCACCGGCGTTGGTAGCTGCCAGCAAATGTCGATGACGGTACACGACGCGGGCGCACGGCACTGGGCGGAGGATCTCGCCGACGCGGTGCTAGGCGGCGGGACGATCGACCGCGCCGCTGCGCTGCGCGTGCTCAACGCGGGGGACGACGAGGTCGACGCTCTGCTGGCCGCGACGCGCCGCGTGCGCGAGCGCCACCACGGGCGGCGAGTCAAGCTCTGCCTGCTGCGCAACGCCCGCAGCGGACTTTGCCCGGAAGACTGCCACTACTGTTCCCAGTCGGCGGTCTCCGAAGCCGAGATCCCGCGCTACCGAATGGATTCGGTCGAGCAGCTCCTCGCCGGCGCCCAGCGCGCCGTTGCGACCGGCGCGCGCCGCTTCTGCATGGTCACGAGCGGACGCGGTCCGAGCGATCGCGACATCGATCGGTTCGCCGACGCGGCGCGGCGGATCAAAGCCGACTTCCCCGACATCGAGCTCTGCGTTTCGGCGGGATTGATGGAGGAGGAGCAGGCGCGCGAGCTGAAGGCCGCCGGCATCGGCTGGGTCAACCACAATCTCAACACCAGCGAACGCCATCATCCGGAGATCTGCACGACACACACCTACGCGGATCGCGTGCGCACCATCGAGAACGTCAAGCGCGCCGGGCTCGCGACCTGCTGCGGCGGCATCATTGGAATGGGCGAGACCGACGACGACATCGTCGATCTGGCTTTCGCCCTGCGCGATCTGCGGGTCGATTCGCTGCCGGTCAACTTCCTGATCCCGATCGAGGGCACGCCGCTGGCCGGCGACAACGGACTGACGCCGCAGCGCTGCCTGCGCGCCCTGTGTCTGTTCCGCCTCACCAACCCGCAGGCGGAGATCCGCGTCGCCGGCGGCAGAGAGCGCAATCTGGGAGACCTGCAGGGCGACGCGCTGCACGTCGCCAACTCGATCTTCGTCGAAGGCTATCTGACCACGCCCGGCCAGGCATACGAGGAAGCGCACACGATGATCTCGTCGATGGGCTTCGAGGTCGAGCCGTCGATCGAAGCAGCGCTCTGA
>CADEER010000035.1:8942-22199 GCA_902826395.1 uncultured bacterium | reverse complement strand
GATGATCTCGTCGATGGGCTTCGAGGTCGAGCCGTCGATCGAAGCAGCGCTCTGAAGCGAAGCCCGTCGAGAACGCGCCGACACCGGCTCAGCAATCGCGTCGATTTCGATTTGGATTTCGATTTCGACTAGGCGATGTCAGCGAACGCGGCCCGGTACACCGCGAGGTCGGCGTCGGAGAAGAGGACGAACCTCGCCAGCGCGATGTCGTCGTGCGCCTCGAGGTAATCGACCACCGTGCGTAGCGCGATGCGCGATGCTTCGTCGATCGGGTAGCCGTAGGCACCGGTGCTGATCGAGGGAAAAGCTACCGTCGAGAGCCGGTTGGCGCTGGCCACTTCGAGACTGCGCCGGTAGGAGCTTGCCAGCAGGCGCGCCTCGTCTCCGGCGCCGCGGTACACCGGCCCGACCGTGTGGATGACATAGCGGGCGGCAAGCCTGCCGCCGGTGGTGATCACGGCGTCGCCCGTGGCACAGCCGCCGATCGCGATGCACTCGGCGAGAATGGCCGGCCCTCCCGCCCGGTGGATGGCGCCATCGACACCACCGCCCCCGCGCAGCGACGAGTTGGCGGCATTGACGATCGCATCGACCACCTGGGCGGTGATGTCGCCGCGCTGCAGTTCGACGCGTTCGGCGGGATGCCTCATCGTTCGGGACGCTGCCGCAGTGTCCGCCGTCCGTCAAAGGCGGCGCCGACATACTGCCGAGCGGCCTCTACAACAAGTTTCGTTTGACAAACACAATGTTGCAGGCGACGCTTGCCCGACCTGTTCAGCCTGGATCGGCCTGCATTTTCTTTGCGAGACCGAGCAACTTTATCTCAGACGGAGCATTGCATGAGCCCAAGGAAGTCCTTTGCCATCGCCCTTGCGGTCGGCCTCCTCGCCGGCCCAAAGGCACACGCCGCCATCACATTCTTCCAGGCAGAGGCGTCGTTCCCGATCTCGCCACAGGCCGAGTTTTTGTCGGTTGCCGACATGAACGAGGACGGTTTGGAGGACGTGATCGTCATCAGTCCGCAGAGCGACGAGGTCAATATTCTGCTGTCGTTTCCGAGCCAGCCGTCGCGCTTCAGCCCGGTCGCCGTCGACGATTTCGGATCGACTCTGCGCCGCGGCGCCGCCGCCGACATTACGCGCGATGACATCGCAGACCTCGTCGTACCCGACCAACGCCAGGACGGCGTCTGGATACTCGTCGGCAACGGCGAGGGACGCGTAACCAACCCCAACTTTATCCCCGTCGGCCGCAATCCGTACGCGGTCGCGATCGCGGACTTCGACGGTGTGCGCGGCAACGACATCGCGGTCACCGATCAGCGCCTGGGTAACGTCACCATCCTGCTCAACGACGGCGGCTCCCCACCACGCTTCACCCGCGGCCCGATCTTCGCCGTCGGCGAGGAGCCGCTGACGGTTCTCGCGATCGACGTCAACGGCGACGACCGCATGGACCTGGTCACCCTCAACGAGGGCGGCCCGCGTGTGAAGTCGATCTCGGTGTTGGTCTTTCTGCAGGTGACGGCTGGATTGCCGGTTTTCGCACCGGCCCAGAACTACGGCGTAGGCGAGCGGCCGTCGCAGATGAACTCCGCCGACCTCAACAACGACGGCTTCGACGACATCGTCATGCTCAACCGCCCGACCGGCGGCGGCAACAGCGAGATGGACGTTCTCATCAGCCGCGGCGACGGCGTCTTCGACGGCCCGACCAGCTTCGAGATCCCCTGCCCCTTCTTCACCGGCGGCGCCACCTGCCGCTCGCGCGCTCTCGCCCTCGGCGACTTCGACGGCAACGACACCATCGACCTGGCCGTTTTCCTCAGCGACCCGCGCCGCGTCGGCACCGGCTCCGGCTTGGAGAACGACGCTCTCTTCATCTACGCCGGGCGCGGCGACGGCCAGTTCCTGCAGGGCCCCGTCCTGCGCACGCCAAAGAGCCCGCTCGCGGCGGTCGCGATCGACCTGAACGGCGACGCCCTCATCGACCTCGCCGGCGGTTTCCAACGCAACTCGAACATCACCGCTTTCACCAACGCCTCGACGCCGGGCGGCGGCCAGAATGGCGACGACTGCACGGTCGGCGGCCAGTGCCTGTCCGGTATCTGCGTCGAGGGCGTGTGCTGCGCCAGCGCCTGCGCCGACGACGAGAGCTGCGCGGTGCCGAACCGCGAGGGCATCTGCGTCCGCGTCGTCCCGCCAGTCGACTGCGAGATCGACGACCAATGCTTCGATATCCCCAACGAAGGTGACCCGGGCACCTGCGTCGACGGCTTCTGCTGCGAAGATCGCTGCCCCGAGGGCCGCTGCGACATTGCCGGCTTCGAAGGCCTGTGCATCCCGACCCTGCCGCCGGGTGGCGTCTGCGTCGACGAGCGCGACTGTTCAACCGGCTTCTGCGTCGACGAGCGCTGTTGCCTCGAGGCTTGCCTCGACGGATTCTGCGGCAGCGACGACGGTGTCTGTCGCACGCCGCTCGATCCCGGCGAGCCCTGCAACGAGAACGCAGAGTGCTCGACCGAGATCTGCGACCGCTTCACCGGCGTATGCTGCAACGACATCTGCACCGAAGACGAAGAGTGCGACGACCAGGGCGAGTGCGTCGTCGCCAATCCGACCCCCGGTCCGGGCAATCCAGGCGACAGTTGCGAGGACGACAACGACTGCGCCAACCAGAACTGCGTGAACGACGTCTGCTGCACGGTCGAGTCGTGCCCGCTCGGCGACGTCTGCCAGCCGCCGAACGGCGAGTGTGCGCCCGAGCCGACTCCGACCCAGACTCCGGTTCCCCAGGAGGATGGCGAGCCCTGCGACGACGAGGCCGAGTGCGAGTCCGGCTTCTGCGTCAACTTCGTCTGCTGCGGAGTCGAGGAGTGTCCCGACGGACAGTTCTGCTCGGCCCCCGACGGCCTCTGCGTCGTCGGTACGCCGCCCGCCACTCCCACCCGCACGCCGGTGGAAGTCTGCCGCGACGTGCCGTGCGCCGACGATCGCGTCTGCGTCGAGATCGGCGGTCGCGGCGAGTGCGTCGATGAATGCAACGGCGGTTTCTGCGATCCGGACGAGAGCTGCGTGCCGGAGTCGGGCGGCGGCGAGACCTGTGTCGACTCTTGTCGGGACGTAGAGTGCGACAATGGCGAGACCTGCGTCATCGGCAACAGCGGCAATCCGGTGTGCGCCATTCCCTGCGGCACCGGCACCTTCTGCGAGCCGGGCGAGACCTGCCAGGAGGGCGAGATCGGTCAGCCGCTGTGCATCCGCTCGTCGCGCAGCGGTGGCTGTGACATCGGCGCCGGTAGTTCGGCGACCGACCTGTGGATCCTGACGCTCCTGCCCGCGGCGCTGTGGATTCTGCGCCGCAACCAGCTACCGCGCCGCGCTCTGCTGCGCGTTCGCTCCGGCAAGTAAGGCGTGCAGAGCGGCTGCCCACTCGGGCAGCCGCTCTGCCGCCGCACCGGCATCCGGCGGCACGTCGTCGATCGGAATGACGTAGCCGTCGCTCTCACCGCGATCGCGCAGCCACGCTGCCAGGATCGTGGTGCCGTCCACTTCCTCCGCGGCCAGGCCGGCCGGTCGTCGCGCTGTGAGACGGGTGTGAACCCGATCCACCAATTCGCCGATCGCGGCGGCGTCGTTCAGCCGGCAGCGCTCGACGAGTCGCCCCTGCACCACGAGGTAGACGGCGAAGTCGCCCGCCTCGCGCCCGGGCTGCAACACCGCGAAGTTGTGGCGCTCGACGATCCAACTCATCTGCCGCTGCCGCTTGCGCAGGTGGCGCAGCATGTCGAGATCGCGCTGCAGCCGCGCGGCAGACTCGAACTGCAGACGCTCGCTGAGCTCATCGCGCCGCACCTCGAGGCGGCGCACGACGTCGTCGCTGTCTTCGTCGAAGAAGCGGATCAGCTCGCGCACCTGTAGATCGTAGGTATCGTCGGCGACGCCGCGGTTGCACGGCCGCGAACAGTTGCCGACCTGGCCTTCGAAACACGGCGCGAAGTCGGGGCTCGGATCGAGTCGTCCGGCGCAGGTGCGAACCTGAAACGCTTTCGCCAGAACTTCCAGCGCCCGCTCGGCGTGAGCGCGGCTGCGAAACGGCCCGAAGAAACGCGCCCGCCGGCTGCTCGGCCGCGACGCCAGCGACAGCCGCGGGTGGCGATCTGCGACCGACAGCTTGAGGAAGGCGATGCGCGGTAGGTGCTTGCGCAGCACGTTGTACGGCGGCTGCAGCGCGCGAATCAGCTCCGCCTCGCGCAAAGCGGCTTCCAGCTCGGAGCCGGTCTCCTCGACGCTGACGCCGCGGATGTGGCGGATCAGGTCGAGCGTCTTGGAACTGTGCCCCTTGCTGTTGACCGTGTAGCTCGACACCCGCTGCTGCAGATCCACCGCCTTGCCGACGTAGAGCAGTGCGCCGTCTTCGCCGGTGAAGCGATAGACGCCCGGCCGGTGCGGCAGATCGGCCACCGCAGTGCGCGGCAGCATGCAGAAGAATCGACGTCCGTCGCTCGCCATGCCCTGGAAGTCGAGGGCCTCGGCGACGCGCAGCACACCGCGCCGCGGCAAGGCTTCGAGAAAGTGGAACAGCACCTCGGCGGTCATCCGCGCGTCGCCGAGGGCGCGATGGCGGTCGACACACGGAATGCCGAAGTGTCCGGCGAGGGAGTCGAGAGAACGCTTCCGCAAGGCCGGAAGCAGACGGCGCGACAGTCGAAGCGTGCAGAGGAAGTTGCGCGTCACCGGTCGGCCGAGCACCTCGCGCCAGGCGGCGTCGAGAAACGCCCGGTCGAAGCGCGCGTTGTGCGCGACCAGAACGGCGTCGCCACAGAAGTCGGCAAACTCCGGCAGCACCGTCGCGATGGTCGGCCGCCCGGCCAGCATCTCGTCATCGATACCGGTCAAACGCGTGATGAAGGGCGGCAGCCGCCGGCCCGGGTCGACGAGGGTCTGGAAGGAGTCGGCGATGCGGCCGCTCGCCACCTTCACGGCGCCGATCTCGATGATGCTCTCGCCGCGACCCGGACCGCCGCCGGTGGTCTCGAGATCGACGACGACGAACGTCGCGGCCGTCAACGGTTCGGCGAGACAGTCGTGCGCCCTGACACGCCAGCGGCGGAGTTCGCCGTCGAACGCAAACCGCTCGTCATCACCGAGGAGCGCCTGCAGAAACCGCGGACCCATCTCCGGATCGGAGCCGGGTCGCGTGAAGATCAGATCGATCAGCTCGCCGATCGACGCGCCGGAGGGCCGCTCGAGCAGGTACTCGTGGATCGCCTCGCGCATCGCGCGCCGGTGATAGCAGACCGATCGGGAAGGCGAAAGTTAAACGAAAGAAATTGGATCGTCCTGACGGGTAACTGAATCGAGCCTGAGCCCGAGCCTCAGCCTCAGCCCGAAGCAGCCAAAGAGGCTGAGGCTCGGGCTCGAGCTGAGGCTAGAGGGGGATCCCTTTTCCCCACCGCCACGAGTCGCTAGACCGACTCATGCCCGTCGTCCCCCGGATCGCACCCCTTTTCGTTTTGGTCAGCGCCTGCGCGGTTTCGCAACCCGCGACTGGCGGCGGCGTGCTCACGCACGGCGTCGCGGTAGGCGAAGTGACGTCGGACAGCGCCGTCGTCTGGGCGCGCTGCGTCGATCGCGCGGCGGTGCCGGTGAGCATCTTTGAAGGCGGCGGTGAGCGCCGCGAGGCCGTGCTGCAAACAAGTGCTGCCTCCGACTGGACGGGGCGCACGCAGATCTCGGACCTGAAGCCGCAGACGCTCTACCGATACACGGTAATGTGCGGCACCGGAGCGAGTGGCAGCTTCCGCACCGCGCCGCCGCCGTCAGAGCCGGCGGCGCTGCGCATCGCCTGGAGCGGCGACCTCGGCGGTCAGAATGTTTGTCGCGACGCCGTCGACGACTACAGCATCTTCGCGCGCGTCGCGGCGGCGCGACCCGATTTCTTCATCGGCATCGGCGACATGGTGTACGCCGACGACGCGTGCCTGGAGATCGGGCGCTACGGCAATCGCCAACAGCCCGGACCGCCGCCGGCGTTCGATCTGGCGGCATTCCGCGCCCACTGGAGCTACAACCGCGACGATCCGCACTTCCAGCGCCTCCTGGCGCAGGTTCCCTACGTCGGCGTGTGGGACGATCACGAGATCCGCAACGACGGCAGTGCCGCCGACGACCGCAAGGGGGATCGCGACGTTCCCCTGTTCCCGCCGGCATTGCAGTCCTTCACCGAGTGGCTGCCGTGGACGCCGCCGGCCGGCGATCGAACGCGGCTCTATCGCAGCCTGCGCTGGGGCATGCACGCCGAGCTCTTCGTTCTCGACACTCGCCAGCATCGCGATCGCAACGATGCACCCGACGACGGCACCAAGACGCTGCTAGGCGAGCAGCAGCGCAATTGGCTGCTGCAGTCGCTGCGCGCCTCCGACGCGACCTGGCGCATCGTCGTGTCGAGCGTGCCGCTGTCGATCCCGACCGGCAAGCCGCATGCGCGCGACGGTTGGGCGGACGGAGGTGACGGGACGGGGTTCGAGCGCGAGGCCGCGGCGATTCTCCGCGACATGGCGGCCGCCGAGATGAAGAACGTCGTCTGGATCACGACCGACGTCCACTTCGCCACCGCGTTCCGCTACCGACCGTTCGCAGAGTCAGACCTGGTGGTGCACGAGTTCGTCGCCGGTCCGCTCAACGCCGGCGTGTTCCCGCACCTAGCACTCGATCCGACCTTTCACCCGGAGCGGCTTTTCCTGTGGGGACCGCAAGCGCCGACCGACATCGACTCCTACGCGGCGGCGCTGCAGTGGTTCAACTTCGGCCTGCTCGATATCGACGCGGCGGGCAACCTGCGGATGTCGATCGTCAACGGGCGCGGCGAGGAGGTCGTCCACCACACGCTTACGCGTCCGTAGCCCTCAACTGGCGAGCCGCAACGGCGCCTCTTGCCGCCGGCGCGGTGGGCGTCGAGTGAGATCGCTGCCGTGCGGCCACAGCAGTCGGAAGATCGTTGCGCGCGCTTCGTCGGCGAGATCACGGCGGTCGGAGTGCGGCGCCAGCCGGGTTCCGAAATGTAGCTCGGCGATCAGGCGCCGACTGCTCAGCACGTCGAGGATCGACTCCGCGAGACTGGTCGAATCGGAGTAGGCAGGCGCCGTCGTCTCGCACCCGTCGCCGGTGCGATAGCGGATCGCAACGGGCTGCACGAGGGTGCGGGCATCGATCGCAGCCTGGAAGAACGCCGAATGAAAGGGCAACAGGCGATCGCCCGCCGTCGTAGTGCCTTCCGGAAAGACACCGACCGGGTAGCCA
This sequence comes from uncultured bacterium, assembly GCA_902826395.1. Lineage (GTDB taxonomy): Bacteria > Desulfobacterota > Binatia > HRBIN30 > CADEER01 > CADEER01. The sequence goes on along the minus strand of CADEER010000035.1, from coordinate 14,898 downwards.
TTGGAAAGGGCGCGGGCCACGCCGTCGACGGTTCGCCGCGCATCGCGGAAACAGCCGCGGCGGTGAAAGAACGATCCGAAGCGCCCGGCGATGGGCCCGATCAAGGGCCACGCGGCGACCTCGCTCTTGGCGACGAAGCGGGCTCCGTTCACGGCGTTGACGACGTAGGAATCGAGCCACGAAACGTGATTGGCCACCACCAGCAGGGGGCGATCGGCTGCCGGCAAAACCCCGTGCACCGCGACCTCGATGTTGAAGGCGCCGAGCAGCCCACCGGCGTGCCGCCGCATCGCCCGCGCCAACTCGAGCGGCGCCGGCATCTGCGCAACCGCGGAATCGCAGCGCTGCAGCAGCAACCGGGCGGCGACGTGCGCCGCGCGCGCCAGTTGCGCTGGCACCGGCGTCGCGGCCTCGGCGTCAGCTCGCGTCAGCGAACGCAACGGCGCCCTCACCACCGGTTCGCCCATGATGCTCTCTCTTTCCATGGGCGGAACTGTACGGATGCTAAATTACGAGAAGATGACAGTCCCGTTATCCACAGGCGACGGCGCGCTTAAAACTTCGCAGATCAATCTCCGGCACCGCTCACCGTACGCGGACGAACTGCGCCCGGCAGCGCTTTGCGGCCTTGCACGCCAATTCAGAGACGCCTCGGAGCATGGACCCCGGCTTTCGGGACTGTCGATTTTCTGCGAAATCGCGTCTCGCGGCCTTCCCCCTTTGGCAAAGGGGGATTGAGGGGGATTCAATTTGATGGAGTGCAGGGCGGCGTTTGCTCAGCGCTCCGAGCAGGAGTTGCGGACGATCTCTTTGACGTTGGCGGGGGTGCCGCGCTCGAGGTGGTGGATCAGGTCGATGGCCTTTTCCATCCGCTCCTTGCGCAGGGTGTAGCGGGTTTCGCGGCGGAACTTGTCCTCGACCGTCTTCACGCGATCGTCGCCGAAAGGCCCGGCGCCGGTCCCCATCGGCGAGTCGCGCTGGATCTCGAAGTTGCGTTCGTTCTTCAGCGACACCCGTACCTTGGTCGCCAGCGCGGCGCGCACGCCGCGCAGGTCGATGCGGCCGACGTCGAAACCGAGATGCGAGGCCCGCTCCACCTGCCGGCGCAGCGATCGCTCGCGCAGATCGCTTTCGGCGAGTGGATCGACCTTTACCTCGACGCGCCCCGCCAGATCCCAGACCGCTTCGTCGCGGATCCGATCACGCGTCAACTGACGCGGCGAGAACTCCTTGTCGAGCAGTGTGGCCGCGACGCAGTAGCGCACCGAGAAGGCGAGCGCCGACGGGTTTGTCTCGCTGCCGGCAAAGGATTGCTGCGCCTCCTGGTCGAGCTCGAAGGCGTCCGGACCGACCGTCACCTCGACCTTCTCGACCTTGCGCCCGTCGATGTTGTGCTGGCGCAGCAGCGCCGAGATGCAATCGATCGCGCCGGCGACGTGCGAGGAACAAGGGAACGGCGTGTAGGTGAGTGTCTCCGTCAGCCAGATCTCGCCGAGGGTGCGAAAGGCACCGGCGGCGCCTCGCCGCCCGACGAGATCGAGCAGGCCGTGTTCGCCGGCGATCGGGTCGCCCTGCGCGACGAGGCCCTGCTCCGCCAGCTCGGCCGCCTGCACACCGGCCGGCGAGGACATGGCAGCGCTCAGGATCTTGGCATCCGAGCCGATGAAGCCGGCGCGGATGCCGACGCCCGGATCTTGAACGGCCATCGCCAGCGCGCTCCTGGTCTGCGCGGCGTCGAGCTTGCGCAGCTTGGCGGTCGCCAGCGCCGCGCCGAGGCGATGCGCCGCCGGCGTTCGATACTCGGTCAACGCGTCGGTGAGCATCGCCAGTCCGAGCCGGGAAGCCGTCTCGTTGGCGATGACCTGGGCGGTGATCATGTCCTTGCCGGCTGAGCCGAGCTGTTCGGCCAGTGCCATCGGAACCACTACCGACGTGGAGCCGACGTGTCCGCCGAGCAGGCCGTCGTCGTAGAACAAGGCCATGCTGAGCGCGGCGTTACCGAAGATCGCGTAGTGAACCGACGTGCGCTCACCGGAGGGAATCAGCGTCGCTTCCTTGCCCGGGCACCAGTCCTTCATCGCCCGCGACACCATGCGGCCGACCTCGCTGAAGTGGCCGGCGTGGATCGCCGCGATGACGCTGAGGATCTGGTTCTTCGCCTCCTCCACCACCCGTGGCGGGATGTCCTCGAACGTCAATCCGTGTGCCCACTCCGCAACCGCCGCCGATACGTTACTTTGCTCACCCATGCGAACGGCAGTTGTAGAGGACATTCGACCCCGTCTCAACAGAAGGTTTGCCGCGTAGCATGCAGTGTCGCTTCCCTCACCCCTCGTCCCACGCCCCTCGCCCCCGTACGCCTATGGCGCTCATTCCGGTGTGCATCTATCAGGAGTACTTCGCGCTCGTCGCCCTCTGCACCTTCGTCATCAGCCTGCTGGCGACGCACTACCCGGGCCTACCATGCCTCGCACCGGTGGAGGTGCCGCGCTACGAGTGACCGCCGCGCGGCTTCACTGGCAGATGTCGTCGCTGCAGGTACCGCTGCAGCAGGTGTCGCCGCTTGTGCAGGCGCCGCCGGACGTCGTGCAGCACCAGCGCGCCTGATCGGGGAACTCGGCGGTCGGAGCGCAGGTGTCCTCCGGGCTGCAACAGGAGCCGGCGCCGAGGATGCCCTCCGCCTCGCACACTTCGCCGGTCTTCACGCAGCACTGGTTATCCGCGCAGGCGAGAGTGCCACCGGGGCCACAACAGTCCACGTCGCTGTTGCAAGCGGAGCCGGGCGGGTTGCAGCAGCTTCCGGCCACCCCGAGGGTCGACAGCTCGTGCGGGGCGCAGGTCAGTCCATTGCAGCATTCGAGCTCCCAGAACTGCGTCCGCTCGCAAAGGTCGCCGAGCTCGCGACAGGGACCGCAAGGCATGTCGAGCGGTACGAAGCCGGTGTCGTCGGTGACGCAGCACGGATCGAGGGTGCAGGCGAAGCCGACGCAACAGAAGCTGCAGTCGGAGAAGCACGGCGGGCCGGGATTGCCTCGGTCGCAGCCTTCTTCCCAGGGCTCGACGAGCGAGTTGCCACAACTGAACTGGCACGCCGCCGGCGGCGGCGCGTTGCGGAAGGACAGGTGTCCCGGCTCGTTGCGGAGCTCGACGCCGAGCCCCAGTTGGGCACAGAAGCTCTCTTCCTCGGTGCCGGCACTGAAGAACACCACCACCTCGTCATGCGAGCCGGCCGGCATCCACTGCCAGGCCGGTCCAACCGCCTTGATCACCAGCTTGCCGGGCTTGTAGACGACCACGCGGACGCCGCCAGCGGTGCCGTCGCGGTTGCGATAGCGATAGCCGCGCGAGCCTGCCGGATTGCCGAGCGCCCGCCACCCCTCCGGCGGCAGGTACATCTCGTCGCTGAGGAAGTCCGGGGTGCACGATTGATCGTCGCAGGAGAGTCCGGCGATGAACAGAACGGCGCCCGTTTCGGTGAGGTCGGCGCCGGGAGCGATCGCCGGATCGCGCACCGTCTTGAACAGGAATCGCCTCTGCTCCGTGACCGGCTCGGTCTTGAGCACCAGTTTCCGCCCACTGATCGGCGTGCCGAAGCCGAGCGCCGGTGCGACGCCGAGCGCCGCAGCGACCAGAGTGACGAACGCGAGAGAGGTTGCTTGTCCGATCAAGGCCTTGACCCTCTGTTTTCCGCCTATCACAGCGCGATCGCACGACCCAAGCTTCGGAATCCGCCAGATCCGTGTAGGGGCGAGTGGATCGAGGTGATCTCACCGGAGAGAAGCAGGGTCGACTCTTGGCCGGCAACAAGAGGACATTCGACCCCGTCTCGAGAGAAGGTTTGCCGCGTAGCATGCAGTGTCGCTTCCCTCACCCCTCGTCCCACGCCCCTCGCCCCCGTACGCCTATGGCGCTTTGCGCTGATCTCAGTCACTTTACTCGCCGCATGGGGAAGCTGGCCGTGTTCTTCGCCTCCTGGGGGTACACCGGGTACGCACCGGTGGCCTCGGGCACCGTCGGAACGTTGGCCGCCATACCCTTCTTCTGGCTTTTCGCGCACATTCCGGGCGCGGTGCTGCCGGTGATCACCTGTGCAGCGGCGATCGGGCTCGCCTGTTGGTTCGCAGGTATAGCGGAGAAGACCCTCGACGAGCACGACAGCGGCATCATCGTGATCGACGAAGTGGTCGGCTACCTCGCCGCCACCCTGCTGCTGCCGTCGACCTGGACGGTAACCATCTACGCCTTCTTCATCTTCCGCCTGTTCGACATCGTGAAGCCGCCGCCGGCTGCCTACTTCGACGAGCAGGTGCGGGGCGGCGTCGGCGTCGTCCTCGACGACGTGGTCGCCGGGCTCTACGCCAACCTGGCGACCCGCGCCCTGCTGTTCCTGACCGGTCCGGTCTTCGGCTGACGCGCCCCCCGCCCCTCGCCCCTCGCCCCTCGCAACGCTAGGGTCGCGGTCGCAACGACGGAGGACCCCCATGCGCGCGGCCATTCTCAGCACCGGCGACGAGCTCACCACCGGCAGGACGCTCGACACCAACGCCAACTACATCGCCGACCAACTGCTCGCCAACGGCTTCGAGGTCGTGGCGATGATGACCGTCGGCGACTATCCGGAGCGCATCGAAACGGCGTGGCGCACCCTCTTCGAGCAGGCCGAGATCGTCATCGGCACCGGCGGGCTCGGTCCCACCGCTGACGATCTCACCACCGAGACGGTAGCGCGGATGTTGGGAGTGCCGCTGATCAGCGACCAGGCGACGGCGAACAAGATCCGCGGCTTCTTCGAAGCGATGGGCCGCCAGATGCCGGCCAACAACCTGAAGCAGGCGCTGTTCCCGGAGGGCGCGACGATTCTCGAGAACGACATGGGCACGGCGCCGGGATTTCGCTTCCAGTTTCCGTCGCCGCGCGGCGCGCTGCACGGCGTCGTCATGCCGGGCGTGCCGCGCGAGATGAAGCATCTCATGGCCGACCGTGTCCTGCCCTGGCTGCAGGCGCTGCGCAGCGCCGACGAGGCATGGCGCAGTCACACATTCCAGACCTTCGGCATCAGCGAATCGGCGCTCGACGAGATGGTGGCCGACGCCGTCGATCCGACGGCTGTACGCCTCGCCTTCCGCGCCGCCTTCCCGCAGATCTCGCTGCGCGTCACCGTCCAGGGACACCCCGGCGATCTGGAAGCGCGCCTCGCCGGCGCCGCGGCGGCAATTCGCGAGCGCCTCGGCGAGTACTGCTACGCCGAGGGCGACATGACGATGGAGGGCGAGGTCGGCCGCTTGCTCGCCGCTGGCGGCGCAACGATCGCCGTCGCCGAATCGTGCACCGGCGGGCTCGTCGCGCACCGGTTGACCAACATAGCCGGCAGCTCCGCCTACGTTCTCGGCGGAGTGGTCGCCTACTCGAACGAGATCAAGCAATCGGCGCTCGGCGTCGACGCCGCGACGTTGGCGCGACACGGCGCGGTGAGCACCGAGGTAGCCGAGGAAATGGCGCGCGGTGTCCGCCGCGCCACCGGCGCCGACTACGGTCTCGCTACGACGGGGATCGCCGGGCCCGGCGGCGGCAGCGCCGAGAAGCCGGTCGGCACGGTCTGCATCGCCATCGACGGGCCGAGCGGCGCTCACTCGCATCGCTATCAGCTCTGGGGCAATCGCGAGTGGGTGAAGTTGCTGGCGTCGCAGATCGCTCTCGACTGGGTGCGCCGCGCCGTATTGGGACAGGATCCGAGCGCCTCGGCGGTGTTGAGGAGATAGGGTCGGGGGGCGAGGGGTGGGGGGCGAGGGGCGACTACTTGGGGGACAGGCAGGTCGTCTGCGCTGTTTCCTTGCGGTCGACCTCGATGCGGCGATCATCGCGCGGTTGATTGCGGTGATCGACGATATGCAGCGCGCGAACGCCGACGTGCGCTGGGTGCGCGAGGCCGGGCTGCACGTAACTCTCGCGTTTCTCG
>CADEER010000035.1:0-8842 GCA_902826395.1 uncultured bacterium | reverse complement strand
CGCAGTAGTGGCATCGAACCGCTCGCTTCCGCAGTCGCCGCGGCGTTGGAACCGCTCGGTTTCGCGGCCGAGGAGCGGCCGTTCCGGCCGCACGTGACGATCGGGCGCGTCCGTTCGCAGCGCGGCTGGCGCGATCTCGAACCGCGTGTCCGCGCCGCCGAGGTCATAGATTTCGGTCGCTGTAAAGTGTCGGCCGTGACCGCGTACCGTAGCGACTTGCGCAGGGATGGTGCAGTCTATACGAACCTCTGGACGGTGGAGATGGGAGAGCGAGATGGCAGCAGCGACTGACTCCAAGGCGACGGATTCCAACCGGGAACGCGCACTCGATTTGGCGGTGAGTCAGATCGAAAAACAGTTCGGCAAGGGCTCGATCATGAAGTTGGGCGCCGAACAGTTGGTGCAGCGCCTGCCCGTGATCTCGACCGGCTCGATCGCGCTCGACATCGCACTCGGCGTCGGAGGCCTGCCGCGCGGTCGCGTCGTGGAGATCTACGGACCGGAGTCATCGGGCAAGACGACGCTCGCGCTGCAAGCCATCGCATCGGCGCAGAAGCTCGGCGGCGTGTGCGCCTTCGTCGACGCCGAGCACGCACTCGACGTCAGCTATGCACAGAAGCTCGGCGTGAAGACCGAGGACCTGTTGATCTCGCAGCCCGACAACGGCGAACAGGCGCTCGAGATCGCCGAGACGCTGGTGCGCAGCGGCGCCATCGACGTCCTCGTCGTCGACTCGGTCGCGGCGCTGGTGCCGCGCGCCGAGATCGAAGGCGAGATGGGTGAGCCGCAGATGGGCCTGCAGGCGCGCCTGATGTCGCAGGCGCTGCGCAAGCTCACCGGCACCATCTCCCGATCGCGCACGATCATGATCTTCATCAATCAGATCCGCATGAAGATCGGCGTCATGTTCGGCAGCCCCGAGACCACGACCGGCGGCAACGCTCTGAAGTTCTACGCCTCGGTGCGTCTCGATATCCGCCGCATCGGTTCGATCAAGCAGGGCGACAACGCGGTCGGCAACCGCACGCGCGTCAAGATAGTGAAGAATAAAGTGGCGCCACCGTTCAAAGAAGCAGAGTTCGACATACTATATGGTGTGGGAATCTCTAGGGAAGGCGAGCTACTCGATATTGGCACGGATCGTGGTTTAGTCGAGAAGAGTGGGGCCTGGTACTCGTACGAAGGTGATCGAATTGGACAGGGTCGGGAGAACGCGAAGGACTTCCTGCGCGACCATCCCGAGATCGCCGATCGTTTGGATCACCAGATCCGCGAGCAGCTCGGGCTCGTCGACGCCGACCCGGCGATGGCAGCGTCGCCAGGCTCCGAAGGGGACTGACGGCCGACCGCTCGATGCCGTCAGGCGATCGATCTCCGGTCGGACCCCGCTGCAGGGTGCCGGCACGGAGGTGTTCCGATGATGGAGTTCGACGAGATCCTCAGCGAGGCCGTGCGCCATGAGGCGTCCGACGTCCTCCTGAAAGTCGGCGTTCCACCCGCCTTCCGCGTCCGCTCCGACTTTCTGCCGCTCGAAGCGGCGGAATCCCTCGACCCACTGACGATCGAGAGCTACGCCCGCCAGGTCACCACCGATCCGCAGTGGGAGCGGCTCAAGAACGAACGCCAGCTCGACACCGCGTACGACCACCCCGAGCTCGGCCGCTTCCGCCTCAACGTATTTCGCCAGCGCGGCACTCTCAGCATCGTGATCCGGGTGATTCCGGCGCGCATCCGCAGCGTCGCCGAGCTCACCTTACCGCCGGTCATCGAGAGCCTCACCGCGGAGCGGCGCGGCCTCGTCCTGGTCACCGGCACCACCGGCAGCGGCAAGAGCACGACCCTCGCCGCGATCATCGATCACATCAACCGCACCCGGCAGGCGCACATCATCACGATCGAAGATCCGATCGAGTACATCCACCGCGACCGACTGAGCTTCGTCAATCAGCGCGAGATCGGCGACGATGCGCTGGATTTCCCGAGCGCGCTGAAATCGGCCCTGCGACAGAACCCGGACGTGATCCTGGTCGGCGAGATGCGCGACCTGACGACCATCGAAACGGCCATCACCGCCGCCGAGACCGGCCATCTGGTGATGAGCACACTGCACACGTTGGACGCGAGAGAAACGGTGACGCGCGTCATCAGCGCCTTCCCCGAGCACCAGCGCGACCAGGCGCGCCTGATTCTCGCCAACATCCTGCGCGGCGTCGTCAGCCAGCGACTCATTCCGCGCGCCGACGGCTCCGGCATGGTGCCCGCCGTCGAGGTCATGGTCGCCAGTGCCCGCGTCGCCGAGCACATCGCCGACAAGGTGAAGACCCGCGACCTGCACGAAGTCATCGCCCAGGGTTACACGACCTACGGCATGCAGACCTTCGACCAGTCGCTGATGCACCTCTTCCGCAACGGTCTGATCACGTTCGAGGAAGCGATGGCGAACTGCACCAACCCCAACGATTTCGAGCTGAAGATCCGCGGCATCGCCTCGACCAGCGACGCGCGCTGGGAAAACTTCGACGACACCGACCGCAACGACAACGAGCGCAACGGCAAGATCGACCTCGACATCGAACGCTTCTGAGTCGGTGACGATTCATCAAAAGACGCGTGACGATCGCCGAGGAAGTAGCCATCGAGCGTAATCGGCTCGATCTTCTGTTCGATGGCACCCTCGCTCATGGTACCCTCCTGCGCGCGATGTCGTCCCACCGTCAAGGCTTGATGCGTATTCACTGGGTCGCGACTGCCCTGTTTCTCTGCATCGGAGCAGCCGCAGTGGCGTCGCCCTTCGGCCTCGATCCGACATTCGGCAGCGGTGGCATCGCGGTGCACGATCTGACTCCAGAGGGTGCTGCCGTGGGAGAACGTGGCGCCGCGATGGTGTTGCAGCCCGATGGCAAGTTGGTAGCCGGCGGTAACGTGAGCCGGGGCGGCGGGTTCCGCCTCACGCTGGCGCGCTTCAACGTTGACGGATCGCTGGACGCCACCTTCGGCAACGCTGGAATCGCTCGGCCCAAGTTGACCGCCTCGGGTGAGGAGATGTTCGCTCTCCTGCGGCAGAACGACGGTAAGTTCGTAGCCGCAACTCTACTGAGCGACGGAATGACACTGGTTCGCTTCAACTCTTCGGGAGACATCGACACGGGCTTCGGCGACGGCGGGATGTCGACGGCTTCCATCGGTCCCAACGTTTGGATCTGGCCGCAGGCGCTACTCGAACAGAGCGACGGCAAATTGCTGGTGATTGGATTCACGAGCGACTCCCAGCCGAGAGTGGCCCTCTTCCGTTTCGACTCGAACGGCAATCCCGACACCGAGTTCGGCGACGCCGGCTACGTCGAAACATCGGTCGGCGGACACTACGACCAGGCGTTCGACGGAGTCCTCCAACCGGACGGAAAGATCATCGTCGTCGGCATCTCAGAAACTATATGGGGAACGAGTGGTCTCTTAGTTCGTTATCTCGCGAATGGAGACTTGGACACGACCTTCGGCGAGGACGGAGTCGTGACCATGGACTTCCAGCCCGAGTACTACGGCGGCGGCTCGATCGCCGTTCTTCTGGAAGACGGTAAGCTGCTGGTAGCCGGAGAGGGATTCAACGGACCGACCGGAAGAGACATCGCGATTCTCCGACACCTGCCCAACGGCGATCTCGAGAATGTCACGTATATCGACGGTGGAGCGGGCGACGACGACTTTCCCGGGAAACTCGTTCGCCAAAGCGATGGCAAGCTTGTCCTGACTGGATCGAACGGCACTTCCGCCATCGTTGCTCGCGTTCTGGAGGATGGCACCCTCGATCCCGATTTCGCGTCCAACGGAATAGCCACTCTCGGATCCGGCCAGATCGTGACCGATGTCGTCGTCGACGGCGCCGCGCCCATGGTGCTCGTCGGTAATGAATACGGTCCGGGCGGATTTGGTTACCTCTTCAAGGTCCTCCGCTTCAACGAGGGAGGTCTACTGGACCCGAGCTTCGACGGCGATGGCGTCGCAGTGCTCGATGCCGGCGGCCTGAGTGAAAACCTCGTCGGCGTGATCGCCGACGATGACGGTCGACTCATCGCAGGCGGCAGCACGGCGACCTTACCCCAATTGAAGAGCGACTTCGCCCTGCTGCGATTCAAACCAGACGGGTCGATCGATCAAACGTTCGGCGTCGAGGGCCTCGCGTTGTCCGGAATTGCCAACTCCGTCTCCGGGTATGCGCTCATCGAGCAGTCGGACGGGCGGCTGACGATGTTGGGCGGTCGCGGTGGCGCAAATCCGGCAGACGTGGTGCTTGGTCGCTGGTCGAAGGACGGTGTGCTCGACGAAACCTTCGGCGATGCCGGCATCGCGACGACCACGCTGCCGAAAACCAAAGGGATGGACCTGGCGCAACAGCCCGACGGCAAGCTGGTCGTGGTGGGTTACAGGGAACAAGGTGACGAGGACTTCATCGTGCTTCGCTATCACTCGACGGGCGACCTCGATTCTGGATTCGGTGTAGCCGGAAAGGTTGAGACGGAACTCAGCGGCGGAGATGACCGCGCTTACGCGGTCGCCGTCCAAGCGGATGGAAAGATTGTCGCGGGCGGACGGTCGTTCAATGGGTCGTTGTTTACGATCTATCAGATGGCGCTGGCGCGATACCGGAGCGACGGTTCACTCGACACTGACTTCGGGACCAACGGCATCGTCGAGACTTCGCTGAGCTCGTGGGACACCATCCACGATCTGATCATCGACGACGCAGGACGAATCGTGGTCATCGGTAGCACACTGACCGAGCGAGAGTTCGCCCTTCTGCGCTATCTTCCGGATGGCACCATCGACGCGAGTTTTGGCGATGCCGGCGTCACGACCGGGGCCGTCGCCTCCAGTAGCGCAGCACCGCTGTCGATGGTCCAGCAGAGGGACGGTTCTTTTGTCGCAGTCGGCCGGACACCGTCGACCAGCAACGGCAGCGATGGTGTAGTCATGAAGTTTCGGCCGGGCGGCGCACTCGACCTGACGTTCGGCGACGGCGGTTTCATGACGCTCGGACTCGCTCCGCAGAACGATTCTCTGAGCGCGATCGCGGCGTTCGCGGACGATCGCATCGCGGTCGCGGGCACCACTGACGGCGACTATCTGGCCGCGCAGGTCCTCAGTCCACTCTGCCCACCGTCACCAACGAACTGCCGAGTCGCGGAGAAATCGTCCGTGCAGATTCGCAACCAGGACAACGATGCCCGGGACAAGCTGAAGTGGAGGTGGATACGCGGAGCGACGACCGATTTGGCGGACTTCGCGGATCCGACGATCGATGCGACCTACAGTCTCTGCATTTACGCAGGCGTAGTGCCGGCGCTGGCGGGCGAAGCCGACGTCACGGCCGATTCCATTTCATGGGAGGCCGGCAGCCGCGGCTACCAGTACAAGGATCGGGACGGCCGCCGAGATGGCGTCCAGCAACTCCTCTTGAAGGCCGGAGATGAGGGCAAGGCGAAAATCATCTGCAAAGGCCGTGGCGGGTCTCTGCCCGACATGGCAACGCCGCTCCCTCTCCCGGTCGTCGTTCAGCTCGTCAATCACCAGACTGACTCTTGCTGGCAAGCCAGTTACGACGATGATGCCGTGCGCCGAAACGACGAGTCCGCCTTCGACGCCAGCGCGAAGGCTCCATAGGTCGAGCCGCGGCCGCGCTACTTGGTATCACGCCGGGTGGACGTTCACCGCGGCGTCGCCGCGGATGGCGCGACGGGCCTCGATCATCAGAACGATCGCGAGGGCGAGGAGTGCGAACGCGACCACGCCGTTGAGAAGCCCGGCAACCGATGGATTGCTGGCGGCCGCCCATTCCGTCAGCGCTTGCCGCCCGAGCAATACCAGCGACCACAGCGTCACGCTCATCACGAAGACCATCGGCAACGCCGTGTACCAGTACGCCCGGCCGCTGCGGCGCAGCCAGACGGTGATCGCCAACAGAGTCAACGCGGCGAGAAGTTGGTTGGCGGTTCCGAAGAGCGTCCAGAACATCCGATACGCGCCCGCGTCGGAGGCGACGATGAGCATCGCGGCAGGCAGGATCGTGAGGGCCGTGGCGGCGATCGCGCCGCCGCGCCGGGTCCAACCGAATAGCTCCTGAATGACGTAGCGCCCGAGCCGCGTGCTGACGTCGAGCGTGTCGAAGACGAAGGTGGAAAACGCCATCGCGCCGAACGTGGCGGCCAGGCGCTGGTGCTCTTCGCCGATCAACATCGTGACGAAGCGTCCCAACCCGTCGCCGTAGATGGCGCCGGGAGGACGGCCGGTCGTCTGGCTCGCGTCGACCGTCATCACCGTCGCCAGCGCCACCAGCGCGACGAAGCCCTCGAGCAGCATGGCGCCGTAGCCGATCGGACGGCAGTCGGGTTCGCTGCGGATCTGCTTCGAGGTCGTGCCCGAGCACACCAGTCCGTGGAAGCCCGAGCAGGCGCCGCAGGCGATGGTGACGAAGAGGAACGGGAAGAGCGCACCGGTGGGTCCGCCGGCCTGGAAGCCCTTGAACGCCTCCTGCTTGATCTCGAGGCCGCCGAACAGCAGGCCGATCGTGCCGACGGCGAGCGCCAGGTAGAGGACGAAACCGCCCAGGTAGCCGCGCGGCTGCAACAACACCCAGACCGGGACCAGCGACGCGACGAAACAGTAGGCGAGAATCATCAGCGCCCAGGTTCGACCCTCGAAGACGAGAACCGTCGAGAGCTGTGTGCCGAGCCAGACGGACGCCAGCGTCGCCGGAACGAAGATCACCGTCAGCAGCCAGAGCGGCGGACGCCACAGGCGATCGACGACCCCCATGACAATCGCCAGCATCAGGTAGAGGACACTGCCGGCCGCCACCGCGCCGCCGGGATTGAACGCCAACGCCTGCCCGGCGAGATCTTCGCCGCCACTGACGAACGTGCTCGCGGTGATGTCGACGAAGGCGACGATCACGTAGATGAGCGCGATCCAGATGAACACCATGATCGCGAGCCATGCGCGGTCGCCCATCGTCTCGCGCGCGATCTCGGCGACGGTGCGGCCGCCGTGGCGGACCGAGGCGATGAGGCTGGAGAAGTCGTGCACGGCGCCGATGAAGACGACGCCGAAGCCGATCCACAGGAGACAGGGAAGCCAACCGAACTGCGTGCACGCCAGGATCGGTCCGGCGATCGGTCCGGCCGCGGCAATGGCGCTGAAGTGCTGGCCGAGCAGATAGAACGGAGAAGTCGGCACGTAATCACCGCCGTCGTTGACGGCCACGGCCGGGGTGACCGCTTCCCGATCGAGATCGTACTTCCCGGCGATGAAGCGACCGTACGACACGTAGCCGAAGGCCAGCCCGGCGAGGAAGAGCAGCGCGATCAGCGACATCCGATTGGGGCTCCCAGCGAACCAGACGAAGCGAGATCAGACAAAACCGGCACGGTCGACCGCGACTGCTGCAGGGATGGCACACATCGGCGCGGAATCACATCACGGGTCACCGTGCTGAGCAACACGCCAGGGCAACGGGGAATGTCGGCGGTCGCCGATTCACCCGACTGATTCATACGACCTGGGTCCGGTTCCTCGAACGGCTGCCACCCCCGGGACGGATTCGCTGCGGCGAGCGGCGTGGAATCCATGAATCGTCCGGGCTAGGGTGCCGTCATGGTTCGCACCGCGCTGCCGCAGTGGGTGGTGGATAACCGGACTTCCGTCGCGCGAGAAGCGGCGCCCTACCGCGAGCTGACGCCGGAACAACGTTGGCAGGCACTCGCGGCCGCGTGTCGCGCATCAGCGCGACAACTCGCGACGCGCCCTGATCGAATGCGCCTGCTCGAGTATCGCGATCCGCTCCCGCCGAGCTCCGCCGTCATCCTGCGACGACTGCGAGCGACGGCGCATCGGGCGGCATGAACCTCCCCGTCGACGCATTCACGGCGGGCCTGCAGATTGCCGCCGCATTCGAGCGTCACGGCATTCCCTACGCGCTCGGAGGCGCCCTCGCGTACGGACAGTACGGAATTCCCCGCGCGACCAATGATGTCGACGTCAATGTTTTCGTCGGCCCGGATCGTCTCGACGATGTCTTCGCGGCACTGAAATCGCTGGGCGTGGTCGTCGATCCCTCTGCAGCGCGAGCGGACGCCGGACGCGAAGGATTGATGATCTTCCGGATGGGATTGTTGCGCATCGACGTATTCACCCCCAGCATCGATTTTTCCTGGGAGGCATCGCGGACCAAGCTGCGCCACGACATCGACGGCAGCTCCGTATGGTTTCTTTCGGCGGAGGCTCTCTGCGTTTTCAAGCTGCTTTTCTTTCGTGGCAAAGACGTCGTCGATCTCGAGCGTCTCATTGCCGTGCAAGGCTCGGCAATCGACGCGAACTACATCCGCACACGCATCATCGACATGCTCGGCCACGACGACCCGCGGGTCGAGACCTGGGACCGGCTATGGCGTGAGCACGGCCCTACTGGGACTTGAATCCGTCTGTTTCCGCCCACCACGGAGCCCGGCTGGTTTATGGATCCGGGATCGTGGATCCTGTAAGGCATCTGCAATGGTCACCGGAGCTGAAGTACGCCGCACTTTTCTCGAATTCTTCCGCGAGCGCGGGCACGAAGTCGTGCGCGCGTCGTCGCTTGTACCCGACAACGATCCGACCCTGCTGTTCACCAACGCCGGCATGGTCCAGTTCAAGAACGTATTCCTCGGCCTCGAAACGCGCGCCAATCCCCGCGCCGCCAGCTCGCAGAAGTGCCTGCGCCTGAGCGGCAAGCACAACGACCTCGAGGAGGTCGGACGCGACACCTACCACCACACGCTGTTCGAGATGCTCGGCAACTGGTCGTTCGGCG
>CADEER010000034.1:7492-38192 GCA_902826395.1 uncultured bacterium | reverse complement strand
GGAAAAAGTTTGGTTGCCCGACAGACGCGTGTCGTAGAACAAGAAACGTCCGAGTTCGACCTTCTCGTACGACATCGGATTGTCGTCGGGCACGTCCGGAACCGCGAAGCCCAAGGGGAGATCCCACTCGAACGGGATGACTCGCTTCTCCGCGGCCATGGCGACTTGTGCCGCCAGAGCGACGGCGAGAACGGAAGCGCAAACGAGCGCACCGGTTCGTCGGATGGCCCTAAGTTGAAACACTGAATCCAGCTTCCGCTCCATCTATCTTTACGTCAACCCGACTTGGCATCGGGTCAACCTCCGCAACCGTCCAGCGCCGAGCCGACGGCGCGAATGAGCTCCGCGATGGTAACACGCCCGTCGCCGTTGACATCGGCGGCGCGGCAATTTGCCACATCGGTGATCTCCAGGGCGATGTTCACGGCGCGGATGAGCTCGGCGATGCTGACAGCGCCATTGCCATCGCAATCGCCCGCGCAATCGGGTGGCACCACGGTTTCGGTCGGTGTCGCGGTCGGACTGGGCGTGGGCGTAAACGATGGCGTCGGCGTCGCGGGCAATGGCTGACAGGGAATGATCTCGCCATCGGCGACGAGCATCGGCGGCGGCGAAATGTTTGCACCGGTCGTATTCGGGATCGGGCCCCCCTCCGGGTAGCGCAGAGTGTTGCTCGATTGTGAGCTTCCGGCCGTCAAGACGCCGCGAACCGTCATCGCGCCGGCGGCGGTAATGACGTTGGCGGCACGCAAGCCGCTACTGCGCAGGATGGCAGTGTTACTCATCGTCACGACGCAGGCGTCGATCGTGAGAGATCCGCCATTGACCGTGCCCACCGTGGTCTCGGCGAGGATCGAGCCGCCGATCTCGATAAAAGAGCCCGCGGCCAGGGAGACGGTGCCGGCCACCGCCTCGCGGGTCGCGCTGGCTTCGACGAGCGCTCCCTGAGCCACGGTGACGAACGTACCGGCGTCGATCTCGATGTCGCCCGCGCCGCCCAGAGCGCCGCGCGCACGGACGTTGCCGGCCAGGATGATGCTGCCGTCGGCCGACACATCGATCGTGCCGCCGACGCCTTCGCGCTCGGCGGACTCCGCTAGCAGGCTGCCGCGCATCTCGACCGAGCCAAACAACGACGTGAGCTCGATGTCGCCGGCGAGACCGTCCGGACTGCCGCCCATACTGGCCACCGATGCCCCGACGCCCATCACCGCGCCGCCGTCGCCGGAGAGAATGATCTGACCGCCGTCGCCGCCGCCCTCGTCGCCCCCGGTGCGGCCGTTGGCGGTCAGTTGGCCGCGGATCTCCAGCACTTCATCGCTGTCGAGGGAGATGTCGCCGCCGTCGCCCGCAGCGGTCGTCGCATTGGCGCTGGCGCTCGCTGCGGCGGTGACGATCAACGACTCGGTTGCCGATACGTCCAGCGTGCCGCCGTCGCCTCCCGCCACGACGATGCTGCCGGCCAGGGTGATCGCTCCGCCGGCAACAGAGAGATCACCGCCTGTGTCTTCGCGGCCGCCGTCGAGCTCGATCGAGCCGCCGAGGAAGACGGTCGAGCCGATCATGGTCACGGCGCTCGCCGATGCATCCGCCGCCTCGGTGCGTCCGCGCAGAGTTCCGGAAAAGGTGAGAGTGGCGGTGCCGGTGACGTCGACATCACCCGCCGGGGAGCCGCGAGCGTCGATCTGTCCAGCGAGAAACACGTCCTCGGCAATGATTTCGAGGAGCGCCGCCGGATCTGCCCGGGTCGGGCCGGAAGTCCGGATCAGAGTGTTCACGCCCGTGGCGATACGTCGGCCGCGCAGCGTCAACGTCCCGGACTGGACAGTGATCGATCCATTGCCGGAGATCTGCAGCTCCCGGTCGCCCACGTCGATGATCGAGTTTGGGGTAGCCGCTACCGCAACATTCACGACGCACGGGTCGGCCGTCGACGCGCACAGGTCGTCGGCCGTGGTCGCCAGGGATGGCGCGGCCGCGCCGAGGAGGAAGCCGCAGAGGAAGAGGTGCCGGGCAGGGCACCTGCGCGCCAGGCGGCCCGGATGGGCGGATCGCAGGTCGGTCTGGGACATCGAGGCGGGCACGCGGGGCGACTCCATTTCACAGAGGCGATCAGATCTGCGGGTTTGTGGCGTCAGGGCGCGCCCGCCGGTGTGGTCGGGCGGCCGGGGCACCCCCCGCGGACGGCTGTCAAGGTCCGTAGCCTAATCGCGGGTCGCGCAACGAGCAAGATTCACAATTGGCAAGCCCTGACTCTTTCGGATAGTGTCCGCGGTTATTTGCAGCCGCAACCGAAAGGAGTCGTCATGAGTCGAACCGCAGCAAGCCTCGCCGCATATCTCGCGGTGGCGCTGGTCGCCGGCAACGCAGCGGCGGTCGAGCCGAAAACAGACGAGGAAAAGACGGTCTACGCGATCGGCGTCGCGATGTCGCAGAGCCTGTCGCGCTACAGCTTGAGCGATGCCGAGCTGGAGCTCGTCAAGCAGGGATTGTCGGACGGGCTCAAGGGCCAGGCCAAGGTCGATGTCCGCGAGCAGAGTGCCAACATCCAGAAGATGGCGCGCGATCGCGCCAAGGTGCTGGCCGATGCGGAACAGAAGGAATCGGCGAAGTTCATCGCAGAGATGGCGGCCAAAGAGGGCGCGCAGAAGTTCGAGTCGGGTCTCGTCCTCATCGAAACGAAGAAGGGCGACGGCGCGAGCCCGAAGGACACCGACATCGTCAAGGTGCACTACCACGGCACGCTGCGCGACGGCACCGTCTTCGACAGCTCGAAGGAGCGCGGGACTCCGGCGACGTTTCCGCTCAACCGGGTCATCAAGTGCTGGACGGAGGGCGTGCAGAAGATGAAGGTCGGGGGCGTGGCGACGCTCGTCTGCCCGGCCGACATCGCCTACGGCGAGCGAGGATCACCGCCCAAGATTCCGCCTGGCGCCGCCCTGGCGTTCGAGGTCGAGCTGCTGGAGATCCAGGAGAAGATGGCGGCACCAGAGAAGCCCGCCGGTCATCCCTGAAGAGGGTTTGGGAGCGGTGCTCGCTTGGCGGGCGCCGCTCCCGCTCGATCATGGGCTATTGGCTGATCAAGTCGGAACCGGCGACCTATTCGTGGGGCGACCTGGTTCGCGACCGCAAAACGTATTGGAGCGGCGTTCGCAACTTTCAGGCGCGCAACAACATCCGCGCGATGAGACCGGGCGATCTCGCGTTGTACTACCACTCCGTGAACGAGAAGGCGGTGGTCGGAGTCGCCGAGGTGGTATCGCAGCCCTATGCCGATCCAACCGCCAGTGAAGGCGATTGGAGCGTCGTCGACGTGTCGCCCGCCTTTGGACTGAAGCAGCCGGTGACCCTGGAAGACATCAAGGCCCAGAAGGGGCTAGCCGACATGGTGCTGGTAAAGCAGTCGCGGTTGTCGGTGCAGCCGGTGCGCAAGGCTGAGTTCGACGCCATCGTCAGACTGGGCGGCGGCAAGACCAAGATATGATGGGAATGCGCGGCGCCCGCTACGTGGTGATGGAATCAGAGTATCTTCGACGCTATGCTCGGCGGCGATCGCGATGACCCGACGCAAACGAAACAGACATAGCTCCGGCGAGCGGGCGGTTTCCGTGTTGCAGTCGCACGAGATCGGGCAGATGCGTTCCGCCGGCCGGCTCGCCGGTGAGCTTCTAGACCACGTCGAACGCGAGATCCGGCCGGGGATCACGACCGCGGACATCGACGCCATGGTCCACAAGCTAACCGCCGAGCGCGATGCCGTCAGTGCTCCATTGGGGTACCACGGGTTTCCGGCCCACTGCTGCACATCGATCAACGAGGTCGTCTGTCACGGGATTCCGTCGCCTCGGCGACGATTGGAGAGCGGCGACATCATCAACGTCGACGTGACGCCGATCGTCGACGGCTTCCACGGCGACGCGTCGCGCACCTTTCTGGTGGGCGACGTCAATCCGATCGCCCGCCGGCTCGTAGAGGATACGTACGTCTCGCTGTGGCTCGGTATCGCAGCCGTGCGTCCCGGCGCCACGGTCGGCGATATCGGTTATGCCATTCAATCCTTCGTCGAGCCGCGCGGCTACGCGGTTGTGCGGCAGTTCTCCGGCCATGGCATCGGGCGAATCTTCCACACCGCGCCCGCCGTGATGCACTATGGCCGCCGCGGCGAGGGCATGGCGCTGCGCCCAGGGATGACGTTTACCATCGAGCCGATGATCAACCTCGGCGACTGGCGCTGCGACGTGCTCGACGATGGCTGGACGGCGGTGACCGTCGACCGCGCGTTGTCCGCTCAGTTCGAGCACACCGTACTCGTCACCGAGCGGGGCGTCGAAGTTCTCACCGCCGGCGCATGCGAACTGGAGCGCTTGGCCGCGGCGGGAATCAGCGTCCCCGAGATGGTTCGCATCGGCGGCCTGGCGATGAGCCCGCCGCCGGCGAAGGTCGCATCGGCGTCCTGAGTTGCTTCAGCAGCGCGTTGAGGAACCGGACGCGCGCTGTCACGTACTCGGTTCGGTGTCCTGCCGCCCCCACGCCTGAAAGACGCGCGGTCCACCCATGACGGTGTGTGGGTCGTTGGCGAATGCGTACATCTCGTCGACGATCTGCCGTAGCTCGTCGGCGGAGGCGAGGCCGTCCTCAATGACGGCCTCGGCGATGTTCTCGGCGGTCACGCAAGTCAGCAGCTTGATGCCGCCCTGCAGCGCTGCGGGGTGGACGAGGCGCATGCGGACTTCCGTGAAGCCCGCGGCCCGCAGCAAGCCCGGCAGTCGCGGGCCGATGTTGGGGTCCGCACCGCGCCGCCGCACCGATTCGGTATACATCTCGACGTAGCGTTGGAGAGCGGGGCAGTGAGGCTCCGCGAAGTGACCGCGGAAATCGATATCCTCGACGATCGCGATGCCGCCCGGCCGGAGATGGCGCCTCAGTGCCGTCAGGAGGTTTCCGGGATCGGCGAGGTGGGTGAGCAGGAATCGCGCGTAGACGACGTCGAAAAGCTCGTCGGGCTCCCACCGCGTCACGTCGCGTACCGAAAAGGAGACGTTCGCGATGCCCATCTCTGCCGTCTCGCGTCGTGCCAGCTCGCACTTGGTTTCGTCGAGGTCGACGCCGTGCACGCGGCCCGTGGGGCCGACCATGCGGGCGAGCTCGCGCGTGACGTCGCCGCCTCCGCAACCGACGTCCAGGCAGAGGGCCCCCGGCGGTATCCCTACCTCGGCCAGCAGAAAGCGGGTCTCGGGCGCCATCACCTCGGCCAGCAGCCGCAGTCGCTCGCGGCCGGCGGCGCCACCGCGAATCACATACGAGGCCGTCATCGGGGATCGAAGGCGGGAACCCTGCGGGGAAGGGAGGGCATGTCGCGCTCCTTCTATCGCACGCCGCACGGAGTCGAAAACGAACCCGCGACCGCGCCTCCCCGGCCGCGCGGCGCCGAGAGCGGGGGTGTCGTTCCGTCAGACCGGGGACTGCCCCAGGCTGTGAATTGAGATAGGCTGTGCAGCATGAAATTCGCTCCCCTCGAGATCGGGCCGGTGCGCCTGGAGAATCCGGTGCTGGCCGCGCCCATCGCGGGCTTCACCGACCTCGTCTTTCGCGGTCTGGTTCGCGAGCTCGGCGGATGCGGGTTGATCTATACCGAGATGGTGTCGGCCGGCGGTTGGATCGACGGGCGTATCGAGCCGCGCCGGCTCGACGGCGTTCCCGACGAGCCCCGGCCGCTCGGTGTGCAGCTCTGGGATCGGGAAGAGCGACCTCTCGAAGAGGCGGCGCGCCGCCTGGTCGATATGAACGTCACGGTCATCGATCTCAACTTCGGGTGTCCGAAGCGGCGGATCATGGGCAAGCACGCCGCCGGCGCCCAGTTGCTCCGCGACCCGGCGACGGTCGGGCGCCTGGTGGCGGCAACCGTGCGCGGCGCCGGCGCGACGCCGGTGACCGCCAAAATGCGGCTCGGCCCGTCGGTCGCCAATCGAACCGCGGTGGCGGTGGCGCGAGCCGCGGTCGAGAACGGGGCAAAGGCGATCACCGTTCACGGTCGCACCGCCGACGAGAGCTACGGAATTCCGTGCCGGCGCGAGCAGATCGCCGAGGTGGTCGATGCAGTCCATGTCCCGGTGATCGCAAACGGCGACATCGACGGCCCGGAGAGCGCGATCTCGACCATCCGCGACACGGGCGCGGCGGGAGTCATGGTGGCGCGCGCCGCTCTACAGCGCCCGTGGATCTTCTCTCAGATTTCCGCCGCACTGCGCGGCGAAGCAATCCCAGCGCCGCCGACGCTGCTCGAGCAGCGCCAGCTCCTGCTGCGCCACCATTCCCTCGTGGTCGAACAGTACGGCGATCCGCACGGGACCGTGCTCATGCGGAAGTTCGCCTGCCGTTACCTCGGCGGCACATCCGGTGCGCGTGTTTTTCGCGACCATGTGTCGAGAGCGGAGGACAGCACGGATTTCCGCCGCATAGTCGACCATTACTTTCCCGTAGAGGAGCTCGAGGCCGAGCTCCTGGCGGGATGAGGGGCTTGCTCGACCGGCGACGGGCGACTCAGCCCATCGGGTATTTGATCTCGCGCGAGACGGCGTCGCACGCTGCGAGAACCTCCTTGCTCAGTACGATCTCGGCGGCGGCGAGTGTGTCGTCGAGCTGTTGGACGCGCGTCGCGCCGATGAGAGCTGCACCGACGAAGTCGTGCGCCAGCGTCCACGCGGTCGCCAGAGTGGCCGGCGCCATGCCCGCCTCACCGGCGATCTGCATGAAGCGCGTAGTCGATGCGCGCGTGCCGTCGTTGAGAAAGCGCGCCGTCATCGCCTTGGTCCTCGGGTTGTAGTCGCGGTAGATCGTGAAGCGTGCGCCCGGCGGGGTAGCGCCGTCTTGATACTTGCCGGACAGCACGCCGCCGGCGATCGGGCTGTAGGCCAACAGGCTGACCTTCTCACGCCGGCAAACTTCCGCGAGGTCATCCTCGAAGCGGCGGGAGAGGAGGGAATAGTTGTTCTGTATCGTCTCGTAGCGCGCGAGTCCGTCGCGATCGCTGGTCCACAGTCCTTTCATCAAGCCCCAGCCGTTCTCGTTGCTGCAGCCGACGTAGCGAACCTTGCCGGTGCGCACGAGCTCGTCGAGCGCGCGCAGAGTCTCTTCCTGGTCGACGTCGCGATCCGGCCAATGGGTTTGGTAGAGGTCGATGTAGTCGGTGCGCAGCCGGCGCAGACTTCCTTCGATCGCCCGCTGGATGTGGTGGCGGTCGAGGGAGGTGCGGTTCTCACGCACGGGCGCCAGGAACCATCCGCCGCCCGGGCCGGCGACCTTGGTGGCGATCACCAGCCGATCGCGTGGCTTGTCTGCCATCCAGCGGCCGACGATTTCCTCGCTGGCCCCGGCGTACTTGAACTCGGGCGGCACGGGATACACCTCTGCGACGTCGAGGAAATCGACGCCGCGGTCGTAGGCCCGATCGAGGATCGCCCGGCTGGTCGGCTCATCGGCCTGATTGCCGAAGGTCATCGTCCCCATGCAGATCTCGGATACGGTGAGCCCGCTCCTGCCCAGTCGGCGTCTCTTCATTGCCAATGGCCTCCCTCGCGCTCGCGTCTACGTCGCGGCGCCGCCTCGCGCTCCAGGCGACCGGGGCCGGTGCCTGTCTGCGCTGTCGCATGACCGACCTGCTTCCGGTATGATCGCCGCCAATAGGAAGTTCTTCGGGGATTCATGAGCGATTGGGAAGTCGATCGAGACGACGGCGTCGTAACCGAGAGCGAGAAGAAGCTCAAGACGCCGCCTCTCTACAAGGTGCTGCTGCACAACGACGACTACACGACGATGGAATTCGTCGTGCAAATCCTGCAGAGCGTCTTCCACCGCTCGGCCGGCGATGCCACGCAGATCATGCTCCACATCCACAAGAACGGCCTCGGGGTTGCCGGCGTCTACACCCACGAGGTTGCCGAAACCAAAGTGGCCATCGTCGATGCGATGGCGCGACAGCACGAGTTCCCGCTGCGCTGTACCATGGAGGAAGCCTGACCGCGACGCCGGGGAGATACCCGCGGGCGCTGACGAGCCAGATTTCAGCCGCCGCCGAGAGAAGAAGAAATGATGATTAGCCGAGAGTTGGAAGCGACGCTCAGCCTGGCAGTACGCGAGGCGACGCGGCGCAAGCACGAATTCCTAACGCTGGAGCATGTGCTGTTCGCGCTCCTTCACGATGGCGAGGTTGCCGATGTTGTTCGTCACTGCGGCGCCGACCCCGAGCGGCTCAAAGCGGAGGTCGACAGCTTCCTCGAGAGCAGCATGGAGCGGCTCGATGCCGCCGATCTCGAGCCGCAGCAGACCCTCGGGTTCCGCCGCGTCCTGCAGCGCGCCGCACTACACGTTCAGTCGGCCGGCAAAGACCAGATTCGCAGCAACGACGTGCTGGTGTCGCTCTTCCGCGAGACTGATTCGCACGCCACCTTTCTCCTCGAGAAGGAAGGGGTGACGCGCTACAACGTGGTGTCCTACATCTCGCACGGCATTTCCAAGGTGGGCGAAGGGCCGGGGCCCGCGGAGGTACCCGCCGAGGGAGAGGAGCGGCGCGAGGAGCGCCGCCAGAAGCCGCTCGAGGCGTTCACCGTGAACCTCAACCAGCGCGCCGCCGAGGGCGACATCGACCCGCTGATCGGCCGCGACGATGAGATCGAGCGCCTCACCCACGTCCTCTGTCGGCGGCGCAAGAACAATCCGCTGCTGGTGGGTGACGCAGGCGTCGGCAAGACCGCGATCGTCGAGGGGCTTGCCCTGGCGATCGAGGAAGGCCGAGTGCCCGAGATCCTCGAAGACGCGACGATCTACGCGCTCGACATGGGCGCGCTGCTTGCCGGCACCAAGTACCGCGGTGAGTTCGAGCAGCGACTGAAGGCGGTGATCGGCGCTCTGCAGAAGGAAGAAGGGTCCATTCTCTTCATCGACGAGATTCACACCGTCGTCGGGGCTGGCGCTACCAGTGGCGGCGCCATGGACGCCTCCAATCTCCTGAAGCCGATGCTCGGATCCGGCAAGATCCGCTGCATCGGTTCGACGACATACGAGGAGTTCCGCAACTACTTCGAGCGCGATCACGCTCTCGCCCGGCGCTTCCAGAAGATTGAAGTCAAGGAGCCGAGTGTCGACGATACCTACAGGATCCTGCGCGGCTTGAAGCCGCACTACGAAGGGCATCACGGCATCACGTATACCGACAACGCACTGCGCTCGGCGGCCGAGCTCGCCGGCCGCTACATCAATGATCGGCGGCTCCCGGACAAGGCCATCGACGTCATCGACGAAGCGGCGGCGGCGATCCGGATCATGCCGGCCAGTAAGCAGAAGAAGACCGTTCGCACCGCCGACATCGAACGCACCATCGCCCGCATCGCGCGCATACCGTCGCGCCAGGTTTCGGTCGGCGACAAGGAGCGGTTGCGCGTGCTCGACCGCGATCTGAAGCTCACCGTGTTCGGTCAGGACGAGGCAGTCGAAACGCTCGCCAGTGCGGTGCGGGTCGGGCGCGCTGGCCTCGGTCGCAAGGAAAAGCCGGTCGGTTCCTTTCTCTTCGCCGGCCCGACCGGCGTCGGAAAAACGGAGCTTGCAAAGCAGTTGGCGAACGCGCTGGGAGTCGAATTCATCCGCTTCGACATGAGCGAGTACATGGAGAAGCACACCGTGTCGCGTTTGATCGGTGCCCCGCCGGGATACGTCGGGTTCGATCAGGGCGGATTGCTCACCGAGGCGATCACCCGAACGCCGCACGCAGTGCTGCTGCTCGACGAGATCGAGAAGGCGCATCCCGACCTGTTCAACGTTCTACTCCAGGTGATGGACCATGCGACGTTGACCGACAACAACGGGCGAAAGGCCGACTTCCGCAACGTGATCATGATCATGACCACCAACGCCGGGGCGCGCGAGATGGCGAGTCGGGCGATCGGCTTCGGCGGGCGGTCGAACGCCGAGCGAGGCAACGAGGCAATCGAAAAGACCTTCACCCCCGAGTTCCGCAACCGTCTCGACGCCACTATCCAGTTCGCTCCCCTGAGCCCGGAGGTGATCGAGCGCGTCGTCGACAAGTTCGTGATGGAGCTCGACCTGCAGCTCAACGACCGCAAGGTCTTCCTCAACCTCACGCCGGCGGCGCGTCGCTACTTGGGCGAGAAGGGTTACGACGAGGCGTTCGGAGCGCGCCCGATGGCGCGGTTGATCCATCGTGAAATCAAAGAGGCGCTTGCCGACGAGTTGTTGTTCGGCAAGCTGCAAACGGGCGGCAAGGTGACGATCGACAGCGATGGCACCAAGCTGACGTTCTCGATCGAGTAGGGCGCGATCGAGTCGCGGCTCGCTACAACTGCTGGAGTTGCTCGACGGCGAGCGGTACCACGATCAGCAACTGAATCGCGTCGAAGACGCCGTGCGCCAGGATGGACCGGAGCAGTTGGCGATTTCGTGCGAAGTCGATGCCGATGATGATCGACACGACGAAGACACCGATCATCATCGTCGGCACGCCGTAGCTTGCGTGCGCGAGGGCGAAAAGAACGCTCGAGGGAACGAGGCCGACGCGGGTCTGCAGAAAGGCGCGAAAGAAGGCCTCCTCCACGGTCATCGCGACCAGGACGATCAGCAATTTGCCGGCAACGGGCAGGTCCACCATCCACAGCATCACCTCGGGAATCTCCGCCAGTTCGGCGGCCGGTAGCGGCCCTTCGGAGGCCACTGCGGCGAGGAGCTGGAGGATCAGGCCAATCAGCAGTGCGGCCCCGAGCGTGATTACCCAGACGCGTACGCCGAGGGCGAGACCGCCGGTGACATCCGCCACGCCGGCGCCACGCAGGTAGAGGAAGCTCGTCAGCGACGTCGGTCGGCGCAGTCGCCACCAGGCGGCGAGAAAGGCCACCAGCACGGTGTGTCCGGCGAAGAGGGCAGGGAAGGAGAGCTCTTCGATCGAGATTTCGGCGCCGCCTGCCGAGTGTGTGGCCGGGACCGCGATCGCGGCGTAGATGACCAGGGCCAGCAGGGCGCAGGCCAGAGCCAGACGCGCGCGTGAAGGGAACTCCCGAGGCAGGCCTCGCAGACGCCCACCGAGAGCGAGAATGGCGAGGATCGCAACGGCGAACAGAGCTGCGTTCAGGGCTGCGGCCATCGTCGTGAGAGCTCAGAGGACGGCGTCGCTTGGTGAAGGCGGGCCGCCGACGAGGCCGAGCGCGAGGAAGAGGAGCAGATCGAGTAGGACGTCGAAGAGGTTGGCGGCGACGAAAAGGACTCCTGCCAAGACCGTGGCGCGCAGCGCCGTCGACGCACCGGCCGCGAGGGCGGCGAATGCGAGCGCGGCGATCGTCCACGGCAGCGCGAGCCACCGGATCGTCCATACCATCGTCTGCGTTACTGGCAGTAGGTCGAGCCAGTAGATCAGCGCCGGTATGATCTGCACGATCGCCGGAGCGTAGGCATAGCCGGAGGGACGCCAGAGAGCGCCGTACGAGATGCGCTCGCCCAGGATGCGCGCCATCGCGAACGCGGCGGCGGTGCCGGCCGACAATCGCGCGATGGCCAGCAGCATGATCGGTATCAGACTCCAGTTCGTGAGGACGCGGACGAGGAAGAGGTCGACGTCGCTGTAGACGCCGAGCGAGTCGGCGGCGAGCGCCGCGAGAATGACCACACCCGCCGCTTTGCGCCATGTGGTCGGATCGCGCGCTGCCGTTGCAAAGACCGCGCGCTGCAGGGCCGCCGCGGAGATTACCTCACCCCCGAACCGCAAGATCGCCGACCCGGCGGGGTCGCGCTGCGTTGTCGCAGTCGTGGCCATCGAATGGAGGTCTCTCGTCGCGCTGGCCGGCATTTCCACGCAGGCGCGCGGCTACGGAGTGGGCGGTGCGGCGCTGCGTGCCTCGGCGAAGCGGACGATGCGTCCGCTGCCGGCGTTGGTGACGGCATCCTGCGCCGCAGCGAAACTGGGAAACGCGGCCCATCCAGAGCCCTGCGGCGACTTGAAGGCGCCGGTCCAGGCAAACCAGGCGTCGCCAGCGGCGAGCCAGCGCCCAGAGCCCCCGTGATCTTGAAACAACGCGTCGTCGCCGGTTATGCCGTCGTTGCGCTGGGTTGCGAACAGGCACCCGGGATCGTCGTACAGCCGGATCGCGCCGCCGTGGCGATCCGCGGCCGCCCAGGCGCGCTGCTCGATGATCGATTGGCAGCGGTGACAAGTGCTGACCCCGACCTCCAGGTTGGGCTCGAAACTGCCGCCATCGCACCCGGCGCCGGCGAGCAGTACGCAGAGCAGCAACGACAAGACCGGGTTTCTCACGCGCGACTACTGAACACACGGGGCGCCTTCCCGCAAGCTGACCAACAGCAAGTGCGGGACGTCGAGACCCGCACTTGCTCTCTCTCGCGAAACCAGACAGTTCCTCTCGCGAAGGTAGGGCGCGATCCTCGAGTGGCGCCGACGTCGTTCCGGCGCGGTCCCCCGACGCGCGATTCCATCAGGAAGCAGGAGAGATGAGAATGAGCACGGCTATGTTCGAAAGCTCCATACCCGAATTGAAACTGGCCTTCCGCGGCAAGGTGCGAGACGTCTACGACCTCGAGGACGGCGACCTGCTGATCGTTACGAGCGACCGCCTGTCGGCCTTCGACTTCGTGTTGCCGACACCGATTCCCGACAAGGGACGGGTACTGACGGCGCTGTCGCGATTCTGGTTCGAGCGGACCGCGGGCCTGGTGCGAAACCAGATGACCGAGCGCCGGCTCTCCGACATTCTTCCGGCGGACCAGGCCGCGGAGCTCGAGAGCCGATCGCTGATCGTGCGCAAGGCCGAGGCGCTGCAGGTCGAGGCGGTCGTGCGCGGGTATCTCGTCGGCTCCGGCTGGAGCGAGTATCAGCGCACCGGAACGGTGTGCGGCATCGAGCTGCCGCGCGGTCTCGAGCAGGCGGCGAAGCTACCGCAGGCGATCTTCACGCCGTCGACCAAGGCTCCGCAGGGTGAGCACGACGAGAACATCTCGTTCGCCCAGGCCGTCGACATCCTCGGGCGCGAGCGAGCGGAGCGCGTTCGCGAGCTCAGTCTGCAGATCTACGACCTCGGCGCCCGTTGGGCGGAGCAGCGCGGTATCATCGTTGCCGACACGAAGTTCGAGTTTGGAGTCCTGGACGGAGAGATCATTCTCATCGATGAGGTCCTGACGCCCGATTCGTCGCGCTTCTGGCCGAAGAGCGAGTACCGGACCGGCATTTCCCCGCCGAGCTTCGACAAGCAGTACGTCCGCGACTGGTTGTCCGAGAGCGGGTGGAACA
Source organism: uncultured bacterium (assembly GCA_902826395.1). GTDB lineage: Bacteria > Desulfobacterota > Binatia > HRBIN30 > CADEER01 > CADEER01. The sequence goes on along the minus strand of CADEER010000034.1, from coordinate 24,892 downwards.
AGCAGCCTCCTGCACCCGAGCTTCCCGCGGAGGTGGTCGCGCGAACTTCGGAGAAGTATCGCGAGGCGTTGGCGCAATTGACCGCTTGAGGACTCCCTAGCCGAGCAGGCGACGCAGCACCTCCTGTTCGGCCGGACGGTCCGTGAAGAGGTCGTCCAGGGATGCGCGCACCTCGTCGGACAGCCCGACCAGGAGGTCGTCGACGCGTACTCCCATCGCGGCACCGAGGAGACACATCGCGATGTAGTCGAGCTGTGTGCGATTGGGCTTGTGGCGCCAGACTTCGGCCGCCGTCATCAACTCACAGCATTGCGTATCAACGCGAACGGGGACGACGTCGGGCGAGCCGCTGCCCTCTGGCCCGGCGGCCAGGAAGATGATGCCGGGTTCGCCGCCGACGTCGATCGGGTGCGGTATGTAGTGCGGCGACGTGTATCCGACGCGGCAGTAAAGAGCAGTGCGGTACGCGGCGAGGTCGCCGTCGGTCGCATCGAGAAGCTGCTGCAAGTGCGCCGCGACGCCAGAGTCGCGGAGCGCGGCATCGTCGCACAGCGCGGCGAGCGCGTGTTCCGAGTAGCCCTCGCGCCGCGCCACGGCGGGCAGATCGCACATGTCGAGCTCCATCGCGACGGCATGGGGCGGGGCAGCGTCCTCGCCGTCGTTGAGTGGCGTCGCGGCGAGCGGGCGCTTCCAGTCGACTGGCTCCAGCACCATCGCCAGGCGATCGCCGTGGAGCGACGCCTTGCCGAAGCCGCGCCGGGCATTGACCAGGGCGACGCGGCGCACTGCACGCGGACGCAGCCCCCCGTGGCAGGCCCGGCCATAGTCGCTCATCAGCGACCCGTAGCCGACGACGATGACGGTTGCCTCGGATGTCACGGCGGCAGGGTAGTCGACGACGAGCACGTCGCCAAACGAAGGCACTAGCTGATCGGCGGGTTAGGTCGGCGCGCTGGACGATCGCTCTCCGCGCGTTTACATGAGCCGGATGCGATACGACTACACCGCCGAGCAAGAGGCTTGGCGCGACGAAGTGCGCGCTTTCGTAAGAGCCAATCTCACCGACGAGTTGCTCGCTGAGTTGCGCCAGGCCGGCAACGAAGGTCGCGGGCCCCTGGCTCGCCAGTTCGTACTCAAGATGCGCGACGCCGGCTACTGGGGACTCGCTTGGCCCGACGAGTACGGCGGCAGCGGTCGAAGCCCGATCGATCAATGGATCTTCGTCGACGAGCTGCAGAGCGCCGGCGCGCCGATGCTGCCGCTCACCGTGACGTCGGTGGCGCCGACAATCATGCGCATCGGCACCGAGGAGCAGCGGCGGGAATGGCTGCCGCGCATCACGGCGGCGGAGGTCGACTTCGCCGTCGCGTACTCGGAGCCCGACGCGGGCACCGACATGGCGGCGCTGCGCACGAAGGCCGAGCTCGACGGCGACGAATGGGTGATCAACGGCCAGAAGATGTGGAACACCATGGCACACCAGTCGTCGCACAACTGGATCGCCGTACGCACCGAGCCCGAGGCGCCGAAGCACAAGGGCATCTCGATGATGATCGTGCCGATGGACGCACCGGGAGTGACGGTGCAGGGCATCTACGTGTGGCCGGGTCTGCGCACCAATGCGCTGTTTCTCGACAACGTGCGCGTGCCGCGCAACTACCTGGTCGGTGAGCGCGGTATGGGCTTCTACTACGCCGCCATGGCACTCAACTTCGAGCGCCTGGCAATCGGCTCCGTCGGCATGGTGCGCCGGTACTTCTTCGAGTTGGTCGCGTTGGTGCGCGAAGCGGTCGTCGATGGTCGGCCGCTGCGCGAGGTGCCGTGGGTGCGCGAGCGCCTGGCGCGGCTCGCGGTGGAGATCGAGGCCGCCCGCATGCTCGGTCTCGAGACGGCGTGGATCCTCACCAAGGGGCAGGTGCCGTCGGCGCAATCGTCGATGGCCAAGATCTTTGTCAGCGAGCTGTCGCAGCGGGTCGCCGACACCGGCACGGCGATCCTCGGCCTCGCCGGACAGTTGCATCCGCAGGAGCCGGCGTCACCGCTGCACGGCCGGATGCAGTGGCTGTACCGCACCGCGCCGCTGTTTGCGTTCGGCGGCGGCACCAACGAAGTGCAGCGCACCATCATCGCCACCCTCGGTTGCGGGCTGCCGCGCAAGTAGATGGCGATGGCCGAGGAACCCGATACCGCACCCCAAGTTGACGAGGCGCCGCGCCATGCATCCTGACTTCACGGAAGAGCAAGTCGAGCTCAAGGCTTCGGTAGAACGCTTCTGCCGCGAAAAGATCTCGCCGGAGAGGCTGGCCGCCTGGGAGAAAGAGCCGGCGGGAATCGACGGCGCGACATGGCGAGCGGTCGCGGATCTGGGTTGGTTCGGTCTGGGAATCGCAACCGAGAAAGGTGGCAGCGGTTTGGGTCTGGTCGAGGTTGCCTGTCTCGTCGAGGAGTGTGCGCGCGGGTTGATTCCGTTGCGGGTGATCGAAGCGATTCGCGGTGCAACCGTGCTCCACGATCTCGATCCGGCGGCGGACGAGCTCGCGCAGTTGGCAACCGGCGTGCGGCGAGCGACGTTGGCGCTCGACGAGCGCCAGGCGCGAGACCCGGCCCATCAGAAGACGATCCATTCGGGCGACACTGTCGCGGGCGAGAAATGGTGCGTGCTCGACCCGAGTGCCGACTGGCACATCGTATCGGCACGCGATGCCAGCAGTGGCGCTGTGCTGCTACTGGTCGATGGCTCGTGCGCGACGCACAGCGCGCTGCGCAGCTTCGATGGCAGCGAGCAGGCGTCGGTGCGCTACGATCGCGCGCCCGTCCACCGCCGGCTGGCGTCCGGCGACACTGCAGTGAGCGGCCTGCGCCGCATACACCGAGTCCAGACTGCCATCGCCTTGGCGGAGATGGTCGGCGGCATGCGCGCCTGTATCGACGCTACCATCGCCTATGTGAAGGAGCGGGAGCAGTTCGGCCAGAAGATCGGCGTCTTCCAGGCCGTGCAGCATCAGATCGCCGACATGGCGACGGCACTGACCGCGGCGCGGCATCTGACCTGGCGCGCCATTTCCCGGCTCGCCTACGGCACCGAAGAGGATGTCGAGCTGGAGTTGGCGGCGGTCTTTGTGGCGCGCTCTTTCAAGGACATCACCATGACCTCGCATCACCTGCACGGCGGTGCCGGCTATGTGATCGAACATCCGCTGCACTATCACTCGGAGCGGGCACAGACCCTGGCGATCCGATATGCGCCCGAGGGCGAGATGTTGGACGCCGTGGCGTCGAGCTTGTTGGACTGAGCTGGCGAGGCATTCAGGGACATAAGGGACTGCAGCGACCGCAAGGACCCTGACTCGCCGTCCTTGCAGTCGCAGTCCCTTATGTCCTTCTCAGATGTCTTCCAGCTCGCTATCCAGCGGTAGCTTCAGCGACCCCGCCAGGACCGCGTCGAGAGTAGCCAGTACGAAGCTGGTCACGAGGAGGGCTACCAGGCCCTGCCACGAGTACTGGGCCAGCCGCGTCATGCCGGTGAGCAGGGGCAGGGCCGTCAGTACCACGGCCGACAGCGCCGCGGTCATCGCCAGTGGGTTGGCGGAGGCCCCGGCGCGCACGACGCGACACACCAGCGTCAATAGGAGATAGAGCGAGACGGCGGTAAAGAAGTAATACGGAAACAGAATCAACCAGTGCAGCGAGCCCAAGCAATCCTCCCGGCGATCAGCGCGATCTCTTTCCCGTATGGGCCGGCGTTGCCGAAGTCAACGAACGAATAGGGCGATTCAGCTTTCGACGAGCTGCATCGGCCGCAGCACGTCGGCAGAGATGCCCTCGAGAAAGCGCGAGGGCTTCGACAGAACCATACCGGCGGCTCGGTCGTACATGTTGATTGGGTAGCAGATGTACAGGTTCTGCTTGGCCCGTGTCGCCGCAACGTAGAGCAGGCGGCGCTCCTCCTCGAGTTGCTCGTCGTCGTGCATGCTCTGCAGTGAGGGAAAGCGCCCGTCGACGGCCCAAAGGATGAAGACGCTGTGCCACTCCAGCCCTTTGGCCGAGTGGATCGTCGACAGCGTAAGCAGCCCCTCCGGCTCGTCCACCGCCATGACGTCGCCGACGCTGTCGGCGGGCGGCTCCAGGGCCATGTCGGCCAGCAGCGAATCGAGACTCTTGTAGCGAGCCGCGATGCTGACCATGTGCTCCAGGTCCTTGGCGCGCTTGGGGTAGTCGTCGCGGTGCAGTCGCTGCAGATGCGGCTCGTAGTATTGCAGGACCTGGTTGAGCTGATCCTCCGGGCTGCGCGAGGCCCGCACGTTGCGCAGTAGCCCCGCGAGAGCGCGCAGCGCGGTCGAATAGGCGCGCCCAGTCTCGGCATCGAGTACTTCGGCCGCATCGGGCGCCGACGTGAGCTCGGTGGCCAGCGCCTGGGCCCGGCGTGGGCCAACGCCTTCGAGAATCAACAGCACCCGGTGCCACGACACGGCGTCGCGCGGATTGGCGACGACGCGTAGGTGAGCGAGGGCGTCTTTGACGTGGGCGGTCTCGATGAACTTGAACCCGCCTCTCTTGACGAAGGGGATGTCGTGTCGTGTCAGCTCGAGCTCGAGGTCGAAGGAGTGGAAGCTGGAGCGGAAGAGCACCGCGATCTCGGGAAGCGGCACGCCTTCTTCGCGCAGCTCGAGGACGCGCTGGCAGATGAAGCGCGATTGGAAATTCTCGCCCTCGGCGGCGATCAACAGCGGCGCGTCGCCGTCGCCGCGGCGCGTATAGAGTGTCTTCGAATAGCGCTCGCGGGCGTGTGCGATGATCTGGTTGGTGACGTCGAGAATCGGCTGCGTGCTGCGGTAGTTCTCTTCCAGGGCGATCATGCGAGTGCCGGGGAAGAGATCGGGAAAGTCCATGATGTTGCGAAAGCTGGCGCCGCGAAAGGCGTAGATGCTCTGGGCATCGTCGCCGACCGCCATGACGTTGTCGTGCTGCGAAGCCAGAAGGCGGACGATCGAAGCCTGTAGAGGGTTGGTGTCCTGGTACTCGTCGACCATCACGTAGCGGTAGCGGCGCGACAGCTCGTCGCGCACCTGCTCCTGGGTCTCGAGCAGTCGGTGCAGCACCAGGAGCAGGTCGTCGTAGTCGAGGAGAAAGCGCTCGGCCTTGTACTCCTCGTAACCGGCGCGCAGCGCGACGAGATCGTCGGCGTGTTCGAGCAGGTGGCCGTGTGAATCCTCGAGCAGGTCGACGAGCGGACGGGACTTGTTCGCCGCCATGCTGAATAGCGATGCGATGGTCTGCTTGCGCGGGAACCGCTTCTCCTTCTTGTCGAAGCCGAGGCGGGCGCGCACCAGGTTGATGACGTCTTCGCTGTCGCCGCGGTCGAGGATGGTGAACCCGCTGTCGATGCCCAGCGCCTTGCCGTGGCGCCGCAAGACGATGTTGGCGAAGGAGTGAAAGGTGCCACCGGCCACGTCGTCGCAGCGGCCGTCGAGCAGGGTGCTGGCGCGTCGCAGCATCTCGGCAGCGGCCTTGCGCGTGAAGGTGAGGAGGAGGATGGCATGCGGCTCTACGCCCGATTCGACCAGCCGGGCGACGCGAAAAACCAGTGTGCGCGTCTTGCCACTCCCGGCACCGGCGATCACCAAGACCGGGCCGTCGCCGGCGGTAACCGCGTCGAGCTGAGCTGGATTGAGCAGCTCGTCGTATCGGATCCGATAGCGGGGCTCGCGCGTCTGCTGAGGTCGCAGAACGTAGGTCCCGGGTCGTGACATGCATTCCGACTGTGGCCGCCGCTCCGCCACCGGTCAACACGGCTCGTCCCAGTGTGAGACGATGGCGGCGCCGAACGTAGTTCGACCGCGTCGTGCGTGGTAGGGCTGGGTGCGTGAACGACGCAAACCGCGAGCTCGATCTGCGCGGGATCGCGTGCCCCCTCAACTGGGCCCATGCGCGGGTGGCGCTCGACGAGATGAACCGAGGCGAGCGCCTCGCCTTGTTGCTGGACGACCCCCGGGCGGTTCGCGACATCCCGGCCGCCGCCGAGGCGGCGGGGTATGCTCTGCTCGAGGTGGAGGAGCGGTCGCGGTTCTGGCGGATGCTGATCGAAGTTTGAACCGCGGTCAGAATTGCGGGAACGACACCCCGATCGCGAGCAACAGGGCCATGGCCGAGAGAGCGGTTACCAGCCAAGCCGAGAGCGGCATGTACATGATGCCAGGGTGGAGCGACTGCCGTGCCAAGTAGGCTAGTGGAACCACGGACGTCCTGGTCGGTCGAGGCCGGCCGACCAGGACGTTGCAGATCTGCCAGTCGTCGCGCCGCCGCCGGCGGCTAGACGCTCAGCATGTGAAGGCGCTTGCTGTCCTTGACCGTCGCTAGCATCTCGGAAACCGAGATGTTGAGGGCAGGGTGGATGAGCTGCGGTGCGAGCTCGGCCAACGGCGCCAGCACGAATTTTCTCTCAGCTAACCGCGGATGAGGAATCTTGAGATTTCGCTTGTTTACGACCTCGTTGTTGAACAAAAGGATGTCGAGGTCGACGACACGGGAGCCCCAGCGCTTGCCCTTGACCCGCTTGCGCCCCATCGCGTCCTCGATCTTCTTCGTGTGCTTGAGAAGGTCGGCGGGGGCAAAGTCGGTCTCGATTTCGACGACCGAATTGACGAACCACGTCTTGGCGTCGCCGTGCGGCTCGCTCTCGTAGTACGAGGACGCGGCAACCACCCGAGTGTTTGGCAACTCCCCGAGCTTGGTCCGCGCTTCGCGACAGTTAGCCTGTCGATCGCCCAGGTTGGATCCGATTCCTATGAAGACCCGGTGGGGCATGGCAGCCGACCTCCCCGCATCCAACTCATCCGCCTCGTTCGAGTTCGGCTACGGAGCGGAGCGATATGGCACGCGCCGGCCCGGCTCGAACGAGCCTACCGATTGGTAGGCACCCACGAAATTTGCGGGTCTTATAGCGAGAGGCGGCGTCGATCGCAAATGATCGTAGGTCTCGGGTGAATGCGCGCTCGGCCGTCGAAGATCATAGACCCAGTACGTCTGCCATATCGTACAAACCCGGATCCCTCCCGGCCAACCAGATTCCCGCGCGGACCGCGCCGCCCGCCAGGCAGTCGCGACTCTGGGCGCGGTGGGTGAGCTCGATGCGCTCGCCGAGACCGGCGAAGATCACCGTGTGGTCCCCGACTACGTCGCCCCCGCGCAGCGTCATGATGCCGATCTCGGAATCCGTGCGAGCCCCGATCTGACCGTGGCGGGCCATTACGGCCGTCCGCTCGAGATCGCGCCCCGATGCCTCGGCGACCGCGCGGGCCAGCGCCAGTGCCGTGCCGCTCGGCGCATCGACTTTGTTGCGATGATGCATCTCGACGATCTCGGCATCGAAATCCGGGCTCAGCGCGGCAGAGGCCGCGGCCACCAGCTTCAACAGCACGTTCACGCCGACGCTCATGTTGGCGGCGATGACGGTGCGGGTCCGGACCGCCATCGCCAGCAGCTCTTTCCGCTCCTCGGCGGAGAAGCCGGTGGTGCCAATGACGATGCCGGCGCCGTGCTCGGCGGCGGTACGCAGGTGCGCGAGCGATGCTGCAGGGGCAGTGAAGTCGAGTGCAACGCTGGCGGGTATCGCGACCGCGTCATAGCTCTGTCCGATGGCGACGCCGATGTCGCCGATCCCGGCGAGCGCCCCTGCGTCGGCGCCAATGGACGGGTGCCCGGGCGTTTCGACGGCCGCGTGCAGATGCGCTTCGGGACTTTCGTGCGCGAGGCGCACCAAAGCCCTGCCCATGCGGCCGGCGGCGCCGCAGACGATCAGCGGTACGCTCATCGGTGACCTCGTACGATGGTCGCGTCGCGCTGGACGGAGCGCGTCGGACGAGATGGAGCGGAGGGTCGCTTCATGCGGTGCCTACCATCGTCAGTCCGTGATAAGGCCGGCACGGCGAAGCTCTCGGCGCAAAGGCTCGCGGCGGCCTTCGCTGAGCGGCAGCAGCGGCAGACGGAGCTCGTCGCTGCCGAAGCCGAGCATGGCCATCGCGGCCTTGACCGGAATCGGATTGGTCTCGACGAACAACGCGCGCATCAACGGCAGCATGGCGAAGTGCGCGGCGCGTGCGGCGGCGAAGTCGCCAGCCATAGCGGCCTCGACCGCCGCGGCACTCTGGCGCGGCCAGACGTTCGATACCACGGAAATTACGCCGCGCGCGCCAATCGCCATCAGCGGCAGCGTGAGCGAGTCGTCGCCGGAGTAGATCTCCAGCGCATCGCCGCACAGACGTGCGACCTCCTGCGCTTCGTCGAGCGAGCCCGTCGCTTCCTTGAGGCCTATGATGCCGTCGACTTCGGCCAGCCGCGCCAGGGTGGTGGCTTCGATCTTCGAGCCGGTGCGACCCGGAATGTTGTAGACGATCAGCGGCATGCCGGTCTGTTCGGCAATGAGCCGATAGTGCTGGTAGATCCCTTCCTGTGTCGGCTTGTTGTAGTAGGGCGAAATCAGCAGCGCGGCGTCTGCGCCGGCGCGTTTGGCGGCAGCCGTGAGCTGTACCGCTTCGCGCGTCGAATTGGAGCCGCTGCCGGCAATGACCGGTACGCGCCCGGCGGCGATCGCGACGACGCGCTCGACGACGCGAACATGCTCATCGTGCGTCAGGGTGGCCGATTCGCCGGTGCTGCCGCACGGAACCAGCGCCGAGGTGCCGTTGGCGAGCTGGTGCTCGACGATCTTCTCGAGCGCCGCCGTGTCGATCTCGCCGTCGCGAAACGGCGTGATCAGCGCCGTCATCGACCCGGAGAAGTGCGCCATTACGCTGCGACCTCGATCGCGCCTCGGAAGACCTCTTCGGCCGCGCCGGTCATCAGCACGCGATCATCGGCTTCGCGCCATTCGATCTGCAGATCGCCGCCGTTGAGATGGACGGTTGCGCTCCGCTGGGAGTGGCCGTTCAGCACGGCAGCGACCAGCACCGCGCAGGCTCCCGTGCCGCACGCCGCCGTTTCGCCCGAGCCACGCTCCCAGACTCGCATGGTCAGCGAGGTCGGACCGTCCACGCGCACGAACTCCGTATTGACGCGCTTGGGGAAGAACGGATGGTGCTCGAACTTCGGCCCGATCGTCTCCAGGTCGAGGTCCGCCACCTCGTCCATGAAGACGACGCAATGGGGATTCCCCATCGATACGCAGGTCACGCGATAGACGCGTCCGCCGACCTCGAGGTCGGTGTCGATGACTCGGCCTTCCGCCGCTACCGGGATGCTCGGTCCGTCGAGGATCGGCTCGCCCATGTCGACGGTCGCAGCGCGCACGATCCCGCCGTCCAGGTGCAGACGAATCTCTTTGATGCCGGCGTCGGTCTCGACTCGCATCGGGTTGACGGGCGCGCGACCCTGCTCGTAGGCGTATTTGGCGACGCAGCGGATGCCGTTGCCGCACATCTCGCCGCGTCCACCGTCGGCGTTGTACATCTCCATGCGGCAGTCGGCGACGGTGGAAGGAGCGACCAGGATCAGGCCGTCTGATCCGATGCCCGTGTGGCGCGGGCTGACACGGCGAGCCAGTGATGGCGGGTCGGCGACTTGATGCTCGAAGCAGTCGACGTAGACGTAGTCGTTGCCGATGCCGTGCATCTTGATGAACGGAAGCAGAGCCATGTGCTGGGGGATCCTCGCGGTTTCGCCCTCAGCTAGCACGCACCGCGGGACGCCGAAAGGTCGCTCGCTTCGACGGCCGTGTGTTGAATCACGGCTCCGAGGTTGCCGCGCCGTCGGCGGGCGGGAGCTGGCGTTGAATCTGCACCGGCTCGTGCGGCGGGCTCTCGTAGCCGTCGAGTGTGTAGGCGATGACGCGGTACAGATAGATCTCGCCGGTCGACACGGCTTCGTCGAGGTGGCGGAACTGCTTGGCGCGACGAAAGCGATAGCGATCCTCGACCGGGACCCGCGCGATGACCTGATAGCCGCAACAGGCGCGGCGGCGCTCGAGGCGAAAGCCGGCGAGATCGAGCATGTTGGAGCCGTCGGCGTACTCCGTAGGCCGCTCCCACTCGAGCGCGATGCCGCCGAGCTCGTTCGTTGCCGTCAGACCCTCGACGACGCGTGGCACCACCAGGTCGGGCGGCAGTACCTTCGTCTTCCGTCCACACGCTGTCGCTGAGCCGAAAACAGCGGCTGCGCACAGCAATGCGACCGTGATGGCCGGTCTTACGCGCCGCGCCGGCCTCACTTGCGCTTCCGCTTGGCCGCGGCCTTGGCGGCTCGGGCCTTTGCCGTGCGACTCCCGACTGCCGATTCCCGACTCTTCAGTCGCCGTCGGACGTTGGCCGGCGCCGTGCCGCCCGTGGCGCTGCGGCGTGCGACGGCAGCCTCCGGTGTGAGCCACTCGGCGACGTCGGCGTCGAATGCCGGCGAGAAGCGGCGCAGCTCGCCGAGATCGAACGACGCCAGAGGGCGGCCCTCGGCGATGGCGCGGCGGACGATGGCTCCGACGACGGCGTGGGCGTCGCGGAATGGCACGCCACGGGTCGCCAGGTAATCGGCGAGCTCGGTGGCGAGCGTATATCCCGCGTCCGCCGCCGCGCGCATGCGGTCGGCTCGTACGCCGAGCCGCGGCACCATGGCGGTCATCACGGCTAGCGACGTCGCGAGTGTGTCGACCGCGTCGAACAGCGGCGCCTTGTCCTCCTGCATGTCGCGGTTATAGGCGAGCGGCAACCCCTTCATCGTCGTGAGCAGTGCGACAAGGCTGCCGTACACCCGGCCGGTCTTGCCGCGCACCAACTCGGCGACGTCCGGATTTTTCTTTTGCGGCATCATCGAGCTGCCGGTCGCGAAAGCATCGGGGAGCTCGATGAAGCCGAAGTGCTGCGAAGCCCAGAGGACGATCTCCTCGGCGAGGCGGCTGAGATGCATGGCGAGAATCGACCCGGCGGCGAGGAACTCGAGAGCGGCGTCGCGATCGCTGACGGTGTCGAGGCTATTCTGCGAAACGGCGTCGAAGCCGAGCAGCTCGGCGACATAGGCGCGGTCGATGGGAAAGGTAGTGCCGGCGAGGGCCCCGGCGCCGAGCGGCAGCACGTTGGTGCGCGTCCGGCAGTCGCGCAGGCGATCCGCGTCGCGCTCGAGCATTTCGACGTAGGCCAGCAAATGGTGCGCGAAGAGCACCGGCTGCGCCGCCTGCAGGTGCGTGTAGCCGGGCATGATGGCGTCCTCGTGACGACGCGCCAGACTGGCCAGGGCATCCTGGAGTGCGGTGATCGACGCGCACATCGCATCGATTGCGTCGCGCAGGTAGAGGCGCAGGTCGAGAGCGACCTGGTCGTTGCGCGAGCGCGCCGTGTGAAGCTTACCGCCGACCGAACCGACCCGCTCGATGAGGCGGCGCTCGATCGCCATGTGGATGTCTTCGTCACTCGGCAGGGCCGCGAAGCTGCCGCGCTCGAACTCGCGGCGGATGGCCTCCAGGCCGGCGACGATCCGGTCGCGCTCGGCGCCGGTGATGATCTTCTGCTTTGCCAGCATCCGGCAGTGCGCGATGCTGCCCTCGATGTCGTGCGCGTAGAGGCGACGGTCGACCGGGAAAGACGTCGTGAACGCATCGACCAGCGGATCGGTCGCCTCCTCCATCCGGCCGGCCCACGCCTTGCCCCGCGTGGCCGCTCTCTTCTTCCCCGGCGGTCGCCCCACGCGCCTCATCCCTGGCTTCTGGCGACTCTGGCGCGGATGCGCAGTCGCAGTGCGTTGAGGCGGATGAAGCCCTCGGCATCAGCTTGGCGGTAGACTTCGTCCTTCTCGAAGGTCGCGATCTCCGGATTGTAGAGCGAGCGGTCCGACTTGCGCCCGGCGACCGTGGCGCTGCCCTTGAAGAGCTTCATGCGAACGGTTCCGCATACGGCCTTCTGGCCCTCGTCGATCGCCACCTGCAGCATTTCGCGCTCCGGTGAGAACCAGTACCCGTAGTAGACCATCTCGGCGTAGCGGGGGATCAAAGAGTCGCGCAGGTGCATGACCTCGCGGTCGAGGGTGATCGACTCCATCGCTCGGTGCGCCGCGTGCAGAATGGTGCCGCCGGGCGTCTCGTAGACGCCCCGCGACTTCATGCCGACGTAGCGGTTCTCGACCAGGTCGACTCGTCCAATGCCGTGGCGACCGCCGAGCTCGTTGAGCCTGGCAAGCAGTGCCGCCGCCGGTAGCTTTTCGCCGTCGATGCGCACCGGGTCGCCGGCCTCGAAATCGATCTCCACGTATTCGGGCTTGTCGGGCGCCTTCTCGGGAGAGACGGTCAACAGGAACATGTCATCGTACGGCTCGCGCCACGGATCTTCGAGGATTCCTCCCTCGAAGCTGATGTGCAGCAGGTTGCGATCGGTGCTGTACGGCTTCTCGCGAGTGACGGGGACGGGGATGCCCTTGCTCTCCGCGTACTCGATCAGCTTGGTGCGCGAGCCGAGATCCCAGGTTCGCCACGGGGCAATCACCCGGATCTCGGGCTCGAGAGCATAGAAGGTGAGCTCGAAACGCACCTGATCGTTGCCTTTGCCGGTGGCGCCGTGGGCGACGGCCTCGGCATTCTCGCGGCGCGCGATCTCGATCTGGCGCTTGGCGATCAACGGGCGGGCGATCGAGGTGCCGAGCAGGTAGGTGTGCTCGTACACGGTGCTGGCGCGAAACACCGGAAAGACGAAGTCGCGAACGAACTCCTCGCGCAGATCGTCGATGTACACGGCGCTGGCGCCGCCGGCGCGCGCCTTGCCCTCGACCGGCGCCAACTCTTCGCCCTGGCCGAGATCGGCGCAGAAGGCGACGACCGGCACGTCGTACTTCTCGATCAGCCAGGCGAGGATGACCGATGTGTCGAGGCCGCCTGAATAGGCGAGGACGATCTTATTGGGCTTGTTGTCCATTCTGGTCTCCGGGATTGCGTCGGCGCGAAGGGTTCAGGCGTCGTGGAGCAGTTGATCGTTGAGCCACACTAGGATCGCCTTCTGCACGTGCAGCCGGTTCTCGGCCTGGTCGAACACGATCGACGCCGGCCCGTCGATCAGCTCGGCGGTGACCTCTTCACCGCGATGGGCCGGCAGGCAATGCATCAGCAGGGCGTCCTTCTTGGCGTGGGCGAATGTAGTGGCGTTGAGCTGGTAGGGGGCGAACAACTGCTTGCGCTGCTCGGCCTCGTCTTCCTGGCCCATGCTCGTCCATACGTCGGTATACGCGACGTCGGCGCCGTCGAGCGCTTCGGCGGGATCGTGGGTGATCAGCACGCTGGCCCCCTGTTCGCGCGCCGCTTCGAGGATGCCGGGATCCGGCTCGTAACCCGGCGGGCAGGCGAGCGCGAACGAGAACCCGAAACGCGCCGCGGCATTGATCCAGGAATTGGCCATGTTGTTGCCATCGCCGAGGAAGGCGACGCGCTGGCGCTCGAGCGCCCCGCGGTGCTCGCGCAGTGTGAAACAGTCACTCAACACCTGGCACGGGTGCAGCAGGTCTGAGAGGCCGTTGATGACCGGCGTCCGCGCGTATCGCGCCAGCTCGAGCAGTGATTCGTGGCGCATCGTGCGCGCCATGATGAAATCGACCAGCCGTTCGAGATTGCGAGCGATGTCGGCGACCGTTTCGCGCTCGCCGAGGCGGATGTCGGCCGGCGTCAGATAGACGGCATAGCCGCCGAGCTGGGTCATGCCGACCTGGAAGGTGACGCGAGTGCGCAGACTCGGCTTTTCGAAGATCATCGCCAGCGTTTTGCCTGCCACCAGGGGCGTGCGCTGCCCCGAGCGCAGCTCGCGTTTGAGGCGTTGGGCGAGCGCCAGGACCTCGTCCAGCTCGGCGGTAGTCAGGTCGGCGATCGAGAGGAAATCGCGTTTCATCGTGCGAGTACCTCCGCGAGAATGGCGACGCCGCGATCGATCTCCGCGGCGCCGACGGTGAGCGGCGGCGCCAGGCGAAGAACGTTGCCGCCGGTGCTGTTGACGATCAACCCCTTCGCACGACAGGCGTCGACATAGGGACCGCTCGGTTCGTCGAGCACTGCCGCGACCAGCAGACCCCGACCGCGCGTTGCGATCAGTCGCGAGCCGGGCCCGACGAGAGCGGCGAGGCCGTCGCGCAGCCGCTCGCCCATCGCACTGCAATTGGCGAGCAGGCCGTCGCGCTCGATCGTTTCGAGCACCGCGCTTGCGACGGCACACGCGAGCGCGTTGCCGCCGAAGGTCGAGCCGTGCGAGCCCGGCCCGAAACTGGAGGCGATGGGCTCGCGCGCCAGCATCGCGCCGATCGGCATTCCGCTGCCGAGACCCTTGGCGAGGGTGATGATGTCGGGGCGAACCGATTCGCCGCCGTCGCACTCGTAGCCGAAGAGCGTTCCCAAGCGTCCGATGCCCGTTTGCACCTCGTCGAGGATGAGCAACAGGTCCCGCCGGTCGCAGAGCGCTCGCAGCTCGGCGAGGTAGCCGTCCGGCGGCACGACGACGCCGCCTTCGCCGAGCATCGGTTCGACCATCACTGCAATCGTGCGGTCGGTGATGGCGCGTTCGACCGCCGCGACATCGCCGTACTCGGCGTAGCGGAATCCCTCCTGGGTAGGCTCGAAGCCGACCCGGACCTTCTCCTGACCGGTCGCGGCGATGGTCGCCAGGGTGCGCCCGTGGAACGAACCGAGGGCGGTGATGATCTCGTAGCGACCGTCACCGGCGCCATGTCCGTACTTGCGTGCCAGCTTGATGGCCGCCTCGTTGGCCTCGGCGCCGCTGTTGCAGAGGAAAACGCGGTCGGCGAACGACGACTCGACGAGGCGGCGCGCCAGCAGCGCCTGCGGCTCGCAATAGTGCAGATTGGAGACGTGAAAGATCGCTCGCGCCTGTCGCTCCAGAGCGGCGACCAGCGCCGGGTGGCAGTGCCCGAGCGACGTCACGACGGTGCTCGAAAAGAAATCGAGATACTCGCGACCGTCCGCATCCCATACGCGGCAACCTTCGCCGCGCACCAGCGCCAGTGGCGCCCGCACGTACGTCGGGAACAGGTACTTGTCGCTGATCTCCTTGATCTCTGTGGTGTTCATGGCCCTCTCGTCTCGAGAAGAAGACGGCGCCGGTGCGCCGCGCGAGGAAGATGGGCGGCTCAAGCGCGCCCGACGACCTGCGTGCCGACGCCTTCGGAGGTGAAGATCTCGAGCAGCAGTGCGTGCTGAACGCGCCCGTCGACGATGTGTGTCTTGGCCACCCCGCCCGCCAGCGCATCGAGGCAACACTCGACCTTGGGGATCATGCCGCCGCTGATGACGTCGCGCTCGATCAGAACGCGCGCCGCCTTGGCATCGATCGACGGCAGCACCGTACCCTCGGCGCCTCGAATGCCGTCGACATCGGTAAGGAGCACCAGCTTCTCCGCCTTCAGCGCCGCCGCGACGTGGGCGGCAACCAGGTCGGCGTTGATGTTGTAGGTGTTGCCTTCGGCGTCGACACCGATCGGCGCGATCACCGGGATATAGCCGCCGCGGTCGAGCGTATCGATGACGCCGGCGTCGACCTTTTCGACGACACCGACCAGACCGATGTCCTCGGCGGTGCCGGCCTCGTGCATCCGTCGCGCCCGCAGCAGGGAACCGTCCTTGCCGGAAAGGCCGACGGCTCGTCCGCCGTGCTGGTTGATCATGCGAACGATCGCTTTGTTCACTTGTCCGACGAGCACCATCTCGACGACTTCCATCGTCGCGGCATCGGTGACTCGCATGCCGCGGACGAAGCTCGACTGTATGCCCAGCTTGTCGAGCATGTTGCCGATTTGCGGCCCGCCGCCGTGGACGACGACGGGATTCATGCCGGTGTACTTCAGCAGCACGATGTCGCGGGCGAAGCTCTCCTGTAGATCGTCGTCGACCATGGCATGGCCGCCGTACTTGATGACGATCGTCTTGCCGTTGAATCGTTGGATGTAGGGCAGGGCGTCGAGCAGCACCTTCGCCTTTTCGGCGGGACTCGCTTCGAGCCGGGTGGGCGCGTTCATGAACGCGTGTCCGCCCCTCGGCGGACACTAAAGAATGTAACGGGACAGGTCTTCATCGTTCACCACCGCCTCCAGACGCATACGCACTTGCTCGGCGTCGATCGTGACTTTCGTGTTGGCCATTTCTGGCGCGTCGAACGAGATCTGGTCAAGCAGGCGTTCCATGACCGTGTGAAGTCGGCGGGCGCCGATGTTCTCGGTGCGCTCGTTGACCCGGGCCGCGACGTCCGCGATCGCCGCGATCGCCTCGTCGGTGAACTCGAGATCGATCCCTTCGGTGGCGAGAAGCGCGCGGTATTGCTTGAGCAGCGCGTTGTCGGGCTCGGTCAGAATGCGGATGAAGTCGTCGCGGGTCAGGGCTTCGAGCTCGACTCTGGTCGGGAAGCGTCCCTGAAACTCGGGAATCAGATCGGACGGCTTGCTGGAGTGGAATGCGCCCGACGCGATGAAGAGGACGTGATCGGTGCGCACGGCACCGTGCTTGGTGTTCACCGTCGACCCCTCGACGATTGGCAGCAAGTCGCGCTGCACCCCCTCGCGCGATACGTCCGGGCCGCCCGCGCTTTGACGCGCCGCGATCTTGTCGATCTCGTCGATGAATATGATGCCGGACTGCTCGACGCGGCGAATCGCCTCGCGCGTCACGGCCTCCATGTCGAGCAGCTTCGACGATTCCTCTTGTGCGAGGATCTCGAGCGCCTCGGCGACCGGCAGTGTCTGCTTCACCGTGTGCTTGGGGAGCAGATTGGAGAACATGTCCTTCAGGTTGAACTCCATCTCCTCCATGCCCTGGGGCGTCATGATCTCGACCATCGGCGTCGCCGATTTGGTCGTCTCGAGCTGTACCTCGCGGGCGTCGAGGGCTCCGTCGCGCAACATGCGGCGCAGCTTGTCGCGCGTCGTGTCTCCCGACTGGGGCTGTGCGGTCGCCGGACTTGCCGGCTGCGACGGCGGCGGCAGTAGGATATCGAGGAGCCGCTCCTCCGCGCGTTGACGAGCCTGCACCTCGACCTTGGCGCGCTCCTCCTCGCGAACGATGGTGATGCCTTGCTCGATCAGATCGCGCACCATCGACTCGACGTCGCGCCCGACGTAGCCGACTTCGGTGAACTTGGTGGCTTCGACCTTGACGAACGGAGCCTGAGCGAGTCTGGCGAGGCGTCGGGCGATCTCGGTCTTTCCGACACCGGTCGGGCCGATCATGATGATATTCTTCGGCGCGATTTCATCTCGCAGACTCTCGTCGACCTGCTGGCGACGCCAGCGGTTGCGCAGGGCGATCGCCACCGCCCGCTTGGCATTGCGCTGCCCGACGATGAAACGGTCGAGCTCCGAGACGATCTCGCGCGGCGTCATCTGGGTCATTATGAGTATTGCCCCCGTGCGCGCTTCGCGCTCCGATGGGCTCGCCGCAGCGGAGCTGCGGCT
>CADEER010000034.1:0-7392 GCA_902826395.1 uncultured bacterium | reverse complement strand
GCCGCAGCGGAGCTGCGGCTCCTGCGTGCTCGATTGTGAGCTGTGTCATTACAGCTCTTCGATCGTCAGGTGGTCGTTGGTGTAGACACACAAGGAGGCGGCGATCTTCATCGACTCCTCGGCCACCTTGCGAGCGTCGAGGTCGGTATGGGCGAGCAGGGCGCGGGCGGCGGCGAGGGCGAAATTGCCGCCCGAGCCGATGGCGATCGCCGGCTCGTCCGGCTCGATCACGTCGCCGCTGCCGCTGAGTACGAGAATCGTATCGCTGCTGGCGGCGACGAGAAGTGCTTCGAGGCGGCGCAGGATGCGGTCGGTGCGCCAGTCCTTGCCGAGCTCGACGGCGGCGCGGGTGAGGTTGCCGCCGAACTGCTGCAGCTTCGCTTCGAACTTGTCGAAGAGGGTGAAGGCATCGGCCGTAGCTCCCGCAAATCCTGCGAGAATCTTGTCGCCGTGTAGGCGTCGTACCTTGCGCGCCCCGTGTTTCATGACCGAGGACCCGACGGTGACCTGACCGTCGCCGGCCATCACGACTCGGTTGCCTTTGCGCAGCGCGAGGATCGTCGTGCTGCGGACGATGAGGTCGGTCTCCGATCGCGGATTCGTCATGGGAAGCGAGCAGCATGCGCATCCGCGGCGGCGGTGGCAAGGCCACCGCAGCCCTGAAACACAAACAACAGGAGAACAGCCGCGGCGCCTAAGCGCGCGGGTGCGCCTTGTCGTAGACCTCCATCAACTGATCGAGGTTGACGTGTGTGTACTTCTGGGTGGTCGAGAGCGAGGCATGGCCGAGCAGCTCCTGGATGGCGCGCAGATCGGCCCCGGCGCCGAGCAGGTGGGTGGCGAAGCTGTGGCGCAGGGCGTGCGGGCTGATCTTCGCCGAGAGGCCGCTCGACACGGTGTAGCGGTCCACGGCACGGGCCACGGAGCGCACGGTGAGTCGGCCGCCGCGGCTATTGAGGAAGACGGCGCGCTGGTCGAGCGCTGCCGGTTTGGCGTCGCGGCAAAGGTCGCCGATGTGGGCGCGATAGGCTGTGAGAGCTTCCAGAGCGGCGCGTCCGATCGGGACGACGCGCTCCTTTCGCCCCTTGCCGCGCACGCGCAGCAGCTCGATGCCTTCGTCGATGTCGGCCCAATTCAGGCCGACGACCTCGCTGACGCGCAGGCCGGCCGAGTAGACGACCTCGAGAATGGCGCGGTCGCGCAGACCGATTGCGGTCGACAGATCGGGCGCCTCGAGCAGGCGAAAGACGTCGTCGACGGTGAGATGGTTGGGCAGCTTTTTGTCCTGCTTGGGTGCCGCTACACCCGCGGTCGGATCGGCCGCGAGTACGCCGAGACGCAGCAGGTGGCGGCTCAGCTTCTTGACGGCCGACAACTTTCGAGCCGTCGAGCTCGCCGAGGCGTGGCGCAGTAGCTCGACGAGGAATGCTCGCACCAGCGATTGATCGAGGCTGGCGCATTCGATGTCGGCGACGTCGCAACCGACCCGGCGCCCGGCGAAGGCGAGCAACTGCTTCAGATCGCTGCGGTAGCCGCGCAGTGTGTTCGGCGACGCGTTCTCCTCTATCTCGAGGGAGCGCAGGAAACTCTCCACGTGTTCCGCCAGGTTCGCCATCACCGCCCACCGCGAGCAGCGGAATCCGCCGTCGCTTCCTCTCGAGAACGCGGCTACTCTTACCAGAATGTCGTACGAGCGAGAAACCGGCGAGTCGCGACGGCGCGCCCGGGAAGGGAAGGGGTGGGCGAGTTGAGCGACTGGCAGCGGGTCGAGCTCCACAGCCGCAGCGGCTCCCGATTGGTCGGCTGTTGGCATCGCGCCGGCGGCGCGCGCGGTGTCATTCTCTGCCACGGCATGGAGTCGTCGAAGGAGGGGGACAAGTCCCGCGCTCTGGCGGCGCGGCTCGCGGCGGCGGGATGCGACGTCCTGCGCTTCGATTTCTCGTATGTCGGCGAATCGGAGGGGCGCTTCGAGGATCTCACGATATCCGGCGAGGTCGAGGATCTGGCCGGTGCCTGGCAGTTCATGCGACGGCGCATTGCCGGCCCGCTCGGTATCATCGGCTCGTCGCTCGGCGGTACGGTGGCGTTGCTGTTCGCGGCCGAGCAGAGGGATGTTGCTGCGGTGGCTACCATCGCCGCGGTCGCGTCGCCGGGGTGTCGGGCGCGCAGTCTACCGGAGGTCGAGCGCGCGCGCTGGCGGCGCGAAGGCAGCTACGATCTGCACGGCATCCGGGTCGGCGTACCGTTCCTCGACGATATCGAGAGACTGGAAGTCCTGCCCCGGCTCGGGGCGATCCGATGCCCGGTGCTGCTGGCGCACGGAACGGTCGATGAAGTCGTGCCTTGCAGCGACGCGACGCGTATCGCCGCTGCGATTGGCGGTGGCGTGGCTCTCGAAGAATACGCCGGCGCCGACCACCGCTTTTCCGATCCTCAAATGCGGGCGGCGATGCTCGAACGCATCGCGAGTTGGATCCTCGAGCAACTGGCCGCTGCTTCGCCCCACGTCCGGCCGTAGCCGCTGGGCTGGTAGGGAAAGGTCGGGTGCGCGGCTGGCGCTGCCCTCCGCTTCTGCTGTACGTCTTCGCGCGATGAGACACGTCACGTCAGTGTTGCTCGCCTTGCTTCTCGCCGGCTGCACGACCGATTCGGAATCGGCGCGCGGGGTCGCCGAGAGCTTCATCGACGAGCACTACGTTCGCATGGACCTCGATGCGGCCCTGGCGCACACCACGGGTCTGGCCAAACACAAGGTCGAGGAAGAGATCCGCCTGGTCGGCGGCCAGGAGATCGACGGCGAGACGATGCGTCCGAGCGTCACCTATGAGCTCGAAGAGGAACGCGCCGGCGGCGAGGATCGCACCAGTCTGGTGTATCGCGGCAAGGTGACTCTCAGTGGCGGCGACGCCTTCGATTTGCGCTGGCTGATCAGCGTCCGGCGCGAGGGCGACGTCTGGAAGGTTTCGAACTACGAGGAGATGCAGTGAGCGCAAGCCGCCCGGTCCGCGACGGATTGTTTCGCGACTGCGGCGACGGAACGGCCCGCCTGCTCGGTGCTCGCTGCGCCGACTGCGCGCGATACCACTTCCCGCGCGCCGAAGTCTGCCCGTATTGCTCTTGTGATTCGTGCAGCGCGGCGGATCTCGGACCGCGTGGCCGTCTGTGGCTGTACACTGCTGTTCTGCGGCCGCCGCCAGGTTACCGGGGTGTCGTGCCGTTTGGATTCGGCGTGGTCGACCTGGAAGAAGGCGTGCGCATCGTCGCGCGCCTGACGGAAGGGGATCCGGCGCGCCTGCGATCCGGTCAGCCGATGCTTCTGGTCGTCGAGCATCTGCACGATGACGACGGTACTCGGGTCGAAACCTACGCATTCGCAGCGGCGGAGGAAGGATGAGCGGCGCCGTCGAGATCGCCGGTGTGGGCTTGCATCGCTTCGGCCGCTTCGATGGCACGAGCGTCGTCGACCTCGGGCTGGTCGCAGTTCGTGCCGCCCTCGCTGATGCGGGCCTGCGTCGCGGCGGGTTTCAGGCCGCGTATTGCGGCACCGTGTATTCCGGCGTCGCGGCGGGGCACAAGGTTCTGACGGCGCTGGGCTTGACCGGCGTGCCGATCGTCAACGTCGAAGCGGGCTGCGCCAGCGGCGCCGCGGCGCTCGACCTCGGCGTCGGTGCCATCCGCTCCGGACGCTACGACTGCGTGTTGGTGTTCGGGATGGAGAAAATGCCGGCCGGCATCATTCGCTCGTCGTTCTTCGAACCGTGGCGCGAAGAAGCGGGCCTGGCGGTGACCCCCGCGTACTTCGCGCTGCGCGCTCAACGGCTGATGCGCGAGTCGGGCGTCACACGCGAGATGCTGGCGGACGTGTCGGTGAAGAACCACCGCAACGGCGTGCACAACCCCGACGCGATGTTTCGCAAGGAGTTCTCGGTCGAACAGGTGCTGTCTTCGGCTTTGGTCTGCGATCCGCTGACGCTGTTCATGATGTGCTCGCCGAACGAAGGCGCGGCCGCGGTCGTGCTGCGGCGCGGCGGCCGTGGCGGAGTCGAAATCGCGGCGTCCGCACTGCGCTCGCATCTGCCGGGCAGCGTGCTCGGCGAGCACACACCACTCTCCGGCCTCATCGACGATACGGCGCCGCCGCCGACCAGCCTGGCGGCGCGCGCGGCCTTCGAGGAGGCAGGACTCGGCCCCGGCGATCTCGATCTCTGCGAGGTGCAAGACACCGACTCGGCCCGCGAGCTCAATTCGTACGAGGAGCTCGGGCTGTGCGGTGTAGGGGAAGCGGGTCCCTATTACGCCGCCGGCCACACCCAGATGGGCGGTGCGCTACCCGTCAACGCCAGCGGCGGCCTGCTCTCGAAGGGCGAACCGCTCGGCGCCTCTGCCCTCGGCGGGATCGTCGAGCTCTACCGGCAGCTGCGCGGTGAAGCTGGCGCTCGCCAGGTCGACGGGGCCAGGGTTGGGCTGGCGCACACGGTCGGCCGTGGCGCCAACGCTTCCGTCGTCATCCTCAAGCGCTGACGCGTCGCCACGAGATTTCGCCGGGCGTCAGCGGCCGGTGAAAGCGGGCTCGCGCTTCTCGAGGATGGCGCGAATGCCCTCCTTTGCGTCAGCGGTGGCGAAGGTCTGGCTCTGTTGCCGAGATTCGAGATCGAGGGCTTGCTCGAGAGAACGGTCCACGTTCCCGTAGATCGCCTGCTTGGTCAGCCGGACCGCCACCGGCCCCGCGGTGGCGATGGCGCGCGCCAGCTCGCGCGCCGCGTCGCCGAGCTGGTCGCGATGAACCACCTGATTGACGAGGCCGAGGCGCTCGGCCTCGGCCGCGTCGAAGACGCGGCCGGTGAACAGCAACTCGCAGGCGACGGCACTGCCCACGAGGCGCGGCAAGGACCAGGTGGCGCCCATCCCGGGATGAATGCCGAGACGAGTGAATGTCATGCCCATCTTGGCATCGCGGGCGGCGATGCGCATGTCGCACCCGAGAGCGAAGCAGAGACCCGCGCCGATAGCGTGCCCGTTGATGACGGCGATCGTCGGCACCTCGAGACTGCGAATCGAAAGGAAGCGGGAATAGAAGTCCTTCGGCGATCCCTTCATGCTCGGGGCATCGGGGTCGCCGGTGTCGACCCCGGCGTCGCGGGCGAGCATGGCCAGGTTGCCGCCGGCGCTGAACGAACGCCCCGCGCCGGTGATCAGCACGACACGAACCTTCTCGTCGGCGCGCAATCGCTCGACGGCGGCGACCATTTGCTCGCCCATGTCGGGCGTCATGGCGTTTCGGCTGTCCGGATCGTTGAGCAGCAGCGTGGCGATGCCGTCATCGTCGACGGTGACTTGAAGCTTCTCGAGCGTCATGCGGCCGGGGGTATCCGGATGGCGATGCAAAGTCCAACTCCACCGCACAAGTGAGTCGCCGCACGTGGCTCTTGGGGCCGATGGGTAACCCGCGAAGAGAGGTGCCACTGCCCCCTTGCTCGGCCGCAGCCCAGCACGTATGGAACCGTTTTTTGGGTTCGCCCCAGCGCCCGCCTGATTCGAACGAGGGTGCGCCGGCACGAAAGGAAGCTCCCAGCTATGCCTCGCAAGAAGCTCGCAATGATCGGCGCCGGTATGATCGGCGGAACTCTCGCACACCTCGCCGCACTCAAACGATTGGGCGATGTCGTTCTGTACGACGTCGTCGAGGGAATGCCGCAAGGCAAGGCTCTCGATCTGCTGGAGTCGGGTCCGATCGAGGGTTTTGACGCTGCGATCACCGGCACGAACGACATCGCCGACATCGCCGGCGCCGACGTCTGCATCGTCACGGCCGGCCTGGCGCGCAAGCCAGGTATGTCGCGTGACGATCTACTCAGCACCAACGTCAAGATCATGAAGGCGATCGCCGACGGGATCCGCGAGCACGCGCCGGACAGCTTCGTGATCGTCATCACCAATCCGCTCGACGCGATGGTGACGACGATGAAGAAGGTCACCGGTTTTGCGAAGAACATGGTGGTCGGACAGGCGGGGGTTCTGGACTCGTCGCGCTACCGCACCTTCGTCGCGCTCGAGCTCGACGTTTCGGTACAGAGCGTTTCGGCCATCGTCCTCGGCGGTCACGGCGACGACATGGTGCCGGTGCGCAGCCTCTGCCATGTCGGAGGCGTCCCGGTAGACAAGCTCATCCCCGCCGAGCGCCTGGAGGCGATCGAGGAACGTACGCGCAAGGGCGGCGGCGAGATCGTCAACCTGCTCAAGACCGGCTCCGCATTTTATTCGCCCGCGTCGGCGGCGATTCGCATGGCCGAGGCGTATCTCTTCGACAAGAAGGAAATCCTGCCCTGCGCCGCACTGCTCGAGGGCGAGTACGGCGTCGACGGTTTCTACGTCGGCGTCCCGGTGCAGATCGGCGCCGGTGGTGTCGAGCGTGTGGTCGAAGTGGAATTGACTGCCGCGGAGAAGAAGATGCTCGCCGAATCCGTCGAGCACGTGCGCGAGCTCGTCGCGGCTGCCGACAAGTTCCTCAGCGCCTGACCAACCTGGTGGGAGACAATCGATGAACGTTCACGAGTTTCAGGCCAAGGCCATCCTCAAGAAGTACGGTGTCGCGGTGCCGGACGGGCGCGAAGTGACGAGCCCGGAGGACGCCGCGGCGGCGTGTCGTGAGCTGGGCGGCAAGTGTGTCGTCAAGGCCCAGATCCACGCCGGCGGGCGCGGCAAGGCCGGTGGCGTCAAGGTCTGCAAGAGTCCCGAGGAGGCGCAGGCCTTCGCCAAGGAGATTCTCGGCAAGACCCTGGTGACACACCAGACGGGACCGGGCGGCCGCGTCGTTCAGCGACTCCTCGCCGAAGCGGTGAGCGACATCGATCGCGAGTTCTACGTCGGGATCGTTCTCGATCGCGCCACCAGCCGTTTGACGGTGATGGCGTCGTCCGAGGGCGGCATGGAGATCGAGGAAGTGGCGGCGCGCAGTCCGGAGAAGATCTTGCGCGCTACCATCGATCCGGCAGTCGGCATGCAGGCCTACCAGGCGCGCGAGCTGGCCTTCGGCATTGGCATTCCCAAGGATTCGGTAGGCAAGGCAGTGAAGTTCATGCTCGCCCTCTACAAGGCCTATGTCGACAGCGATGGTTCGATCGCCGAGATCAACCCTCTGGTGTTGACCAAGCAGGGCGATGTCATCGCACTCGACGCCAAGATGGGCTTCGACGACAACGCGCTGTTTCGCCAGAAGGCGATCGTCGAGTTGCGCGATCTCAACGAGGAAGACGAGAAGGAAGTACAGGCGTCGAAATTCGACCTGTCGTACATCGCGCTCGACGGCAACATCGGCTGCATGGTGAACGGCGCCGGCTTGGCGATGGCGACCATGGACATCATCAAGCACTTCGGCGGCGAGCCGGCCAACTT
>CADEER010000033.1 GCA_902826395.1 uncultured bacterium | reverse complement strand
TCGGGACAGCGGGCGATCAACTCGTCGCCGCGCCACTCGATGGGTATGCGCAGCAGCGATTTGCCTGCCGGTGGCCCGTCGACGCACAGGCCGGTTTTCGGCTCGAACAGCGCCCCGTGCGTCGCGCACTGGATGAAACACTTGTCCTCGGTGAGGAATCGGTTTTCCACCCAGTCCATGGTCATCGGCACGTGCCGGCACTGGTTGACGAAAGCGTGATGCTCGCCGTCCTTGTGCACGACGAAGCCCTCGACTTCGCGTCCGCCGCACTGCAGCCAGAACTTCTTGGTCGCCCCCTCCTGCAACTCGCCCCGCCGCAGCACGACGACCGAGGGTGTTTCGCAGCTCATTGCGTTAGGGACATATAGCCTGGTGCCGCCATTTCCAACGGGGGAAAAGTATTAGCCACAGATGAACACGGATACAGCGTCGATGATTGGGGTCGCCGCGGCGTCGGATCCGTGTTCATCTGTGTTCATCTGTGGCTAAAGGGCCTTGCTCGCGGACGGTTTGCGCGGCTTCTTGAAGTCTGGCTCAATGCCCGTTTGCAGTTGGGTGCAAAGCACAGGACGGAGACGACAATGAAGCGGATCGCAACCATAACTCTGGCGCTCGCTCTGCTGGTCGGGAGTGAGGTGATGGCAGGAGGAAATCCCGTGGTACTGATGAAAACATCGAAGGGCGACATCAAGATCGAGCTCGACGCGGCGAAGGCGCCGATCTCGAGCGAGAACTTTCTCAAGTACGTCAAGGACGGTTCGTACAACGGCACGGTGTTTCACCGCGTCATTCCCGGCTTCATGATCCAGGGTGGCGGTTACAAAGCCGACCTGAGCGAGAAGAAGACCGGCGCCCCGATCAAGAACGAGGCGACGAACGGTCTGAAGAACACGCGCGGCACGCTCGCCATGGCGCGCACTTCGGATCCGCACAGCGCCACGGCGCAGTTCTTCATCAATCTCGTCGACAACGCTTTCCTCGATCACAAGGACACCGCCAGCAATTGGGGCTACGCCGTCTTCGGCAAAGTCATCGAGGGCATGGACGTGGTCGACGCGATCGCCAAAGTGCCGACCGGTAACAAGGGGATGCACCAGAACGTGCCGACCGAACCGGTGACGATCGAGAGCGCCACGGTGGTCGAGTAAGTTTTCTTCTCACCACAGAGGTACAGAGACACCGAGGTGTCGGGAGATCCTCGCCGCAGTCTCGGTGTCTCTGCGTCTCTGTGGTGAAATTTTTGGCTGGAGCGGGAGCGCGGTGCCAGACGTCGGCGTAATCTTCGATTTCGACGGCGTGATCGCCGACACGGAAGAGCTCCAGTATCGGTCGTACTCGCGAATTCTTGCCGAGTTCGGCATCGCGGTCACTCCGGAAGTGTACGAGCGCGAGTGGATCGCCGCCGGCCTCGGCCCCGAGTACGCGGTGCGCGAGCTCGGGCTGCCGATCGCCGCCGCCGAGCTGCGGCGGCGCAAGGAGCCGGTCTATCACGCGATGCTGCGCGATGAGGCGAAGCTGATGCCCGGTGCCGCGGCGGCGATCGCGCGCCTCGCCGCCGAGATGCCGCTGGCGGTGGCGACCAACTCGACGCGCGCCGACCTGGCGTTGGTGTTGGACCCGTACGATCTGCGGCGTCACTTCTCGGCGATCGTGACGCGCGAGGACTACACGGGTCGCAAGCCGGCGCCCGACGCGTTTCTCGTCGCCGCCGAGCGGCTCGGTCTGCCGCCGGGTCGTTGCGTCGTGATCGAGGACGCCACCAAAGGGGTAGTGGCGGCGGAGAGCGCCGGCTGTCCTTGTGTGGCGGTGCCGCACCGGTTCACCGCCAACAACGACTTTACTCGCGCTTCGATCGTGGTAGACAGCCTCGACCGGGTGACCGGCGACTTGATCCGCGGGTTGGTGACCGGCGGCGGGAGGGGCGAGACGTGAGCTACAGCGCCGAGTTGATTCTGCGCTTTCTGGTGACGGCGTTCTTTGCGGTCGTCTTTCTGCAGTCGGCGTTCGACAAAATCGTCGACCGCGACGGCAATCTCGCCTACTTCGGCGACCACTTCCGCAGCAGCCCGTTCCCGCCGCACCTGGTGGCGCGTCTACTGACCGCGCTGACGCTGCTCGAACTCTCTGCCGGTCTGCTCTGCGCGCTCGGCATCATCAGCGGTAGTTGGGCGCGCGGCGGATTCGGTGTAGCCGGTCTCGGGGTCGCGACATCCGGCTTCGCGCTGTTGGCGCTGATCATCGGCCAGCGCCTCGCGAAGGACTATGCGGGGGCCGCCGTCGTCGCCGCTTACTTCGCCGTCGCTCTGATCGGGCTCACGGCGTTCTGAGGCCGACGGGCCGCGGCCCGCGCCGAGCGGCACGGTGTTGCAGGTTCTCCTAACCAGCACCCTGATCGTCGCCGCGGTCGCAAGCCTGCTCTGGTGCGCCGCCGACGCATGGGTCGCGGCGCGGATGCGGCGGCCGTCGCCAGTCGCGATCGCGGCCGTGCTTGCAGCAGCAGCCGTCGCAGGATGGCTGCGCTGGGGCTTCGTTCCCGCTCATCACGCGATGTATGTCGACGAACCCTGGTACGCCGAGGCGGCCTGCCGGTTGATTGAAAGCGGGTCGCTCGAGATCTGCGCCGAGCGATGGTCTGGTCCGGCGTGCGAGTCGTTCGGCAAGGCGCCGGGTTGGCCGGTGCTGCTCGGCGCCTGGATGGGGATCCGCGGCTGCGATGCGGCGGCGGGCATCGAGCTCAACCGCATTCTCGGCACTACGTCGGTGGTACTGGTCGCGTTGCTGGCAATCGCCGCCGGCGCGACCGGTGGGCAAGCGGCGTTGGCGGCGGGTCTGTTGGCTGTGCACCCCGTACACGTCGCGTGGTCGGCGACCGGAGAGAGCAACGTCGCCGCCGCATGCACAATCGCCGCAGCCCTGTGCGGCGCTGTTTGGTTCGCTGCCGCACCGCGCAATTCTGCCGCAACTCTGGCGATCGCTGGATTCGGAGCGGCGACGACAATCCGGCCGGAGATCTTCGCCGTCGCGCTGGTCGTCGCGACGGGTCTCGTCGTCGCCGACCGCGGCGCGTTGCGCGTTGCGCTGGCGCTGATTGCCGCGGCCGGGTTGGCAGCGCTTGGTGCGTCGCCGCTGTGGGCGATGAACGAGTCGATCTCGGGCGGAGGCTTTCTGTCGCTCGCCAATCTTTCCGCCAATGCACACCGTCTCGACTGGAGCTTGGTGCTGCTGGCGAGCTGCGGGGTCGCGGCGCTGGTCGGTCGCGGCCGCGGCGCCGCGTCGCTACTTCTGGCCGCCGCTGGACTCGGCGCCTGCGCGGTGGTGCTCGCCTACGATCGGTTTGCGCCGCGCATGCTGCTGCCGGCGATCGTGGCGCTGCTCCCGCTGTGCGCCACGGCGACGGGTCTGGTGACGGAGCGGCTGCGGGGCGCCGCGATGGTCGGTGTGTTCGGCCTCGCCGTAACCGTTTGGATGGGACCGTTGCGCGCGGCCGCGGCGCCGTCCGAGACGCAGTTGCTCGAGCTGCGCGTTGCCCGGCGCGCCGGTGAGTGGAGCCGTACCAATGGCGATCCGCTCATCGTCGCCGAGGAGCCGACGGTGCTGGCCGCGGCCGGAGCGCGGCGCGTGATGAGCAGTCGCGAGGCGGTCGCCGGTGAAGAGAGACTGCGCGCCGCCGTCGCCGGCGGTGAGCCCATCTACTTTCTCCGCGACATGTACTGCGAGCAGGGGTACGCGGGCGGCGATTCGTCGACTCGCTGCGCACGGCTACTCGAGCAGTTCGCGACCAGCGCGGTGCTGGAGGAGCGACTGCACGCCCGCACCTACGCCTTGCACCGACTCGAGGCGCGCCCGTGAAGCGACGTCAGGGTGCGACGTCCCAGGTGTCGCCCTGGTTGAAGAGCGCGTCGAGGTCCGGCGTGCCGAGCTTTGCCTTGGCGCGTTCCACCTGCTCGCCCATGGCGGCGTCGTAGGGCGGTCGATCGACGGCGCGGAATACTCCGACCGGCGCCGGGAAGGTGGGCGGCATCAGGGTGCTCAGCAGGAACGCGAGGGCCGGATCTTGCTCGTCGTGCACCAGTAGATCGGCCTCGCTTACGCCGTTGCCGAGCTCGACGACTTCGAGCTTGTGACCGGCCATGCGGATGCCCTTGTCGTGGTTCTTGCCGAACAGCAGCGGTTTGCCGTGCTCGAGAACCAATTGTGCATCCGCCTTTTGGTCCTTGTCGGTGATGTTGGCGAAGGCACCGTCGTTGAAGATGTTGCAGTTCTGCAGAATCTCGACGAACGCCGTACCCTTGTGCTCGGAGGCGCGGCGCAACACCGAGGTCAGGTGCTTGGCTTCGACGTCGATGCTGCGCGCCACGAAGGTCGCCTCGGCGCCGAGCGCAACCGTGATCGGGTGCAAGGGGTAGTCGATCGAGCCGAGCGGCGTCGACTTGGTCACCTTGCCGCGCTCCGAGGTCGGCGAGTACTGGCCCTTGGTTAGGCCGTAGATGCGGTTGTTGAAGAGCAGGATCTTCAGGTCGACGTTGCGGCGCAGGGCGTGCAGCAGATGATTGCCGCCGATGCTGAGGCCGTCGCCGTCGCCGGTCACCACCCACACCGTAAGATCGGGGCGAGACGCCTTGAGGCCGGTGGCGATCGCCGGCGCGCGGCCGTGGATCGAGTGAAAGCCGTAGGTGTTCATGTAGTACGGGAATCGACTCGAGCAGCCGATGCCGGAAATGAAGACGATGTTCTCGCGCGGGATGCCGAGCTCCGGCATCAGGCGCTGCACCTGAGCGAGGATGGAGTAGTCGCCGCAGCCCGGGCACCAGCGCACGTCTTGATCGCTGACGAAGTCTTTTCGGTTCAGCGCGGTCGTTGCTTCTGCGTTTTCGGACATCACTTCTTCTCCATGAGCGAGCTCACCTTGCGGACGATCTCGCTCACCTTGAAAGGCTGGCCCTGGATTTTGTTGAGACCAATCGCGTCGACCAGATACTCGGCGCGAATCAGGCGCACCAGTTGGCCCATGTTGAGCTCCGGCACCAGGACGTGGCGATAGCGCGACAGGATGCCGGGCAGGTCGGGTGGCAGTGGATTGATGTAGCGGATGTGGGCGTGCGCGACCTTTTTGCCCTCGGCTTGCAGCGCCCGCACGGCCGACTCGATCGCTCCGTAGGTGCTGCCCCAGCCGAGCACCAGCACGTCGCCTTCGTCGGGACCGTTGAGCTCGGTCGGAGGGATCTCGCGCACGATCCCCGCGATCTTGCGGCTGCGCACGCGCACCATCTGCTCGTGGTTCATCGGTGCGTAGCTGACGTTGCCGGTCAGGTAATCCTTCTCGATCCCGCCGATGCGGTGCTCGAGGCCCGGCGTGCCGGGAATCGCCCACGGTCGCGACAGCGTCTCCGGGTCGCGCAGGAAGGGATAGTAGCCGACCGGGTCGGTGCGGAACTCGACCTTTACCTCCGGCAGATCCGCTGCGGCCGGCACGCGCCATGGCTCGGCGCCGTTGGCCAGATAGCCGTCCGAGAGGAAGAAGACCGGCGTCATGTAGCGGGTGGCGATGCGGATCGCCTCGAACGCTACATTGAAGCAGTCGGCTGGCGTCGCCGGTGCCAGGATGGGTACCGGTGAGTCGCTGTTGCGTCCGTACATCGCCAGGAGAAGGTCGGCCTGTTCGGTCTTGGTCGGCAGTCCGGTGCTCGGGCCGCCGCGTTGGATGTCGGCGATCACCAGTGGCAGCTCGACGCTGACCGCGAGATTGATCGTCTCTCCTTTCAGGCAGACACCGGGGCCGCTCGTCGTTGTGATACCGATGGCGCCGCCGAAAGCTGCACCGAGCGCGGCGCCGACACCGGCGATCTCGTCCTCGGCCTGAAAGGTGTAGACACCGTAACCCTTCATCGCCGCCAGCTCGTGCAGGATGTCGCTGGCCGGCGTGATCGGATAGCTGCCGAGAAACAGCGGTCGGCCGGCTTTCTGGGCCGCGGCAACGAAGCCCAGCGAGGTGGCGGCGTTGCCGGTGATGTTGCGGTAGCGGCCGGGTGCGATCGCCGCGGGCTTGACCTTGTAGGCGGTGCGAAAGACCTCGGCGGTCTCGCCGTAGTTGTAGCCCGCCTTGAGGACGCGGCGGTTGGCCTCGGCGACTTCGGGTGTGCGCTTGGCGAACTTGCTCTCGATCCAGCGCAGGGTCGGCTCGATATCGCGCTGGAACAGCCACGAGGTAAGGCCGAGCGCGAAGAAGTTTCGCGAGCGCATCATGGCGCGCGTCTGCAGGCCGGTGTCGTTGAGGGCGTTGAGCGTCAGCTTGGTGATGCTGACCTCGAACACCTGGAAGCGATCGAGCGAGCCGTCGGTGAGCGGGTTGCTGGTGAACTCGGCCTTCTTGATGTTCTGCTCGGTGAACTGCTCCTTGTCGACGATCAGGATGCCGTTCATCGGCAGGTCGCCGATGTTGACCTTGAGGGCGGCGGGATTCATCGCCACCAGTACATCGGGCTGATCGCCGGGCGTGAAGATGTCGGCGCTCGAGAAATGCAGTTGGAAGCCGCTGACACCGGCAAGCGTGCCGGTGGGTGCGCGAATCTCGGCGGGAAAGTCGGGCAGCGTGCTGAGGTCGTTGCCGGCCAGCGCCGTCTCGTTGGTGAAGTGCATGCCTGCGAGCTGCATGCCGTCGCCGGAGTCGCCGGCAAAGCGGATCACGACGTGATCGCGTTCCTCGATCGGCTTTTGCGCGACCGTTTCTGATTGCATGTTCGTCTCCAAAGACTAGGGCTCGTCCGCGAACCGTCCGACCGCCGCCAAACCCGCCTCCCCACCACCGCGCCTGGAGAGTCTCGGCGCCCCGTTGCGCCGTAACTCAAACCGCGATTATCCACGCGCTTGGACCTAATTCAATGAGGCTTTTGAGCGATGCGGCATTGCCCTCGGAGGGGCGGTCTACAGGGCGTCCGGGACCGCCGCGACGGCGCTGATCGAGTAGGTCTCGGTGCTCGCCTCCGCCGATGGCTGGAGAACGATGATGATGCCGAGCTCGCGGGCCAGGTCGGGGATGGCCAGCGGTTCGTTCTCAGCCAAAAACGACGCCACGGCGCCGTGCAGGCGGACGTCGAGTCGCCGCACGTCGCGCGTTGCCAGCGCGGCGCGGCGAATGCGGCGCAGGATCTCGTACGCGATGGTGGCAGTGCCCTTTACATAGCCGCGACCGTCGCAGGTCGGGCAGGGTTCGCAGAGGCGCTGGGCGAGGCTCTCGCTGCGGCGATGTCGGGTGATCTCGACCAGGCCGAGCTCGGAGAACCCGTGTACCTCGGCCCGCGCCCGCTGGTCGTTCAGCGCCTCCCCGAGCGCCGCCAGGACCGCTTGGCGGTCGGCTTCGTGCTGCAGGTCGATGAAGTCGATGACGATGACGCCGCCCAGGTTGCGCAGGCGGAGCTGCTCGGCGATTACGTGCGCCGCCTCGAGGTTCGTTTTGAGCGCCGTGTCGCGCTGGTCGCTGCGGCCGACGAAGCGGCCGGTGTTGACGTCGATCGAGATCAGCGCCTCGGTTTGATCGATGACGATGTAGCCGCCGGAGCGCAGCCAGACGCGCGAGTCGAGAGCTTTGTTGATCTGTCCCTCGACGCCGTAGCGATCGAAGATGGGCTCGTCGAAGTCATAGAGCTCGACCAGGGGACGCCAGCGCGGCATCACGCTGTCGATGAATTCCACGATCCGCGCGTAGGCCGCGCGGTCGTCGACGACGATCCTGCCGACGTCCATGACGCGGATGTCGCGCACCGTGCGCAAGACGACGTCCAGGTCTTGATGCAGCAGCGCCGGGGGCGATGCGGCGGCTGCCTTCGTGGCGATCTGCCGCCACAAGTTGCGCAGCAAGCGCAGATCGGCCTGGATCTCGCGCTTCGGCACGCCCGCGCACGCGGTGCGCACGATGACGCCGCCGCGCGGCGATCCGACCGACTCGACAGCTTCCTGCAGGCGCAGTCTTTCCGCCTCGTCTTCGATGCGCTTGGAAACCCCGATGTGATCGCCGGTCGGCAGGTAGACCAGGAGGCGGCCGGGCAGGGAGACGTTGGATGTGACGCGCGGGCCTTTGCTGCCGATCGGCTCCTTGGCGATCTGCACGATCACCTCCTGCCCCGACTTCAAGCGCTCTTCGATTGGCGGTCGCGGGACTTCGTCGGCAGCGGCGATCACCGGGCGGGCAACGTCGATGTCGCTGCCGTCGCGATCGACTGCGTCGATCGCCGCGCGGCTGTCGAGGGCGAAGAAATCGGCTGCCGGCAGGAAGGCGGACTTGGCCAGGCCGACGTCGACGAAGGCGGCCTGCATGCCGGGCAGGACGCGCGTAACGCGGCCCTTGTAGATGCTGCCTGCGAGGCCGCGTTCGCGAGCCCGCTCGATCTCGACTTGCAGGAGGCGGGCGTCCTCCATCGTGGCGACCCGCGTCTCCTCGGGCGTCGCGTTGACGATGATCTGGCGGGCCACGTGATCGGCTCCCGCGGGCGCCGCGTCAGGCGGGTGGTTGCGCGTCGTCGTGGCGGAATACCGCGACCTTGCGCATCGGCAGGCCGCGCGCCGTTGCGGCATCGAGCGACAGCAGCACCGCGAGCACGTCGCTCGGTTTGATCGAACCTGTCTCGCCGAAGCGCACGTCGATCTCGAGATGCGACTCGCCGGCGCGTTCGAGCCGGCGCACGAAGGGCAGGGCGTCGACCTCGCGCATGCCGCGCTTGGTGTGACGGCGGACCGGGAACTTGTCGGCGAGAGCGAAAGCCGCCAGGGCGGCATCGACCGTGCCGCCGTCGGTCTGCAGCGAGCCGATGTCGATGCGATAGCGGAACCCGCTGAGCTCGCGATCCGGGCTGGTGCAGCGCAGCGAGACCTCGCGCGCCGCGACCACCGACAGTCCTTCGGGAAGCTCGCGATTCAGAGCGTCGCTGATCTGCTGCGGGTCGCGCGCTTCGGCGAGGTCGACGTCGACCATTTCGCAGTCGCTTTCGGCGCCGACCGGTAGGCCCGGACTGAACCGCATGCGCGGCTGCGGATGAAACCCACCCGAGAACGCAATCGGCACGGCGGCCCGGCGCAGCGCGCCCGCCAGTACCTCGATCATCTCGAGATGGCTGATGAAGCGGGCGCGCCCTGTCTTGGTGTAGTCGAGTCGCACTCGCATCAGCGGTGCCGCGGCTGGGGGAGGGGCGGCGCTCAGCGCTTCCGACGAGGCCGCGAGCCACTCCTCGGCGTTGCCGAGTCCGCGCCCGTTGCCCTTGTCGGCGCGCGGCGCCGGTGCCCCGCCGTCGCGCTGCCCCTCGGTTTCGGCGACGGGGGTCGCAGCGCCGGTGGCGAAGCCCTCGGTGTGCAGCTTGTGCCAGCCGCGCGGCTCCCACGCGCCAGGTTTGCCGTCGCCCTCGACGACACCGCTGGCCCAGTGGTCGATGACGTCGCCGCGGTGAACGCTGCCCTTGGCGCCGCGCAGATGGTAGGTGACGTTGCGAACCTCTTTGAAATCGCAGGCGCCGCAGTAGGTGCAGCGGTCGATGCTGCAGTCGGGCGTCAGTCTTCCTTCGACGGCCAGCGCCAGCTCGCGCTGCAGGAACTTCTTCGTCACGCCGCTGTCGATGTGATCCCAGGGCAGCGCCTCGTCGAGGAAGCGCCGGCGCAGTTGTTGCGCTGCGTCGATGCCGGTCTCGCGCATCGCCTGCTCCCACAAATCGTGGCGGCACTGGTCGGTCCAGCCGTCGAAGCGGCAGCCGAGCTCGTAGGCGCGGCGCAGCAGCGGCCCGACCTCGCGCCCGCCGCGCGACACGACGCCTTCGAGGTACGACGTCCGCGCGTCGTGCCACTTGAAGCGAATGCGCCGCTTGGCGAGCTCGTCGCGCAACAGCTTCTGCCGCGCTTCGGTCTCGGCGATGTCGATCTGCGCCGACCACTGGAACGGCGTGTGCGGCTTGGGGACGAAGGTCGAGATGCTGGCCGTCACTTCGACGCCGCGGCCGCCCTCTCTCGCGACGCGCGCCGCCAATTCGGCGATGCCGCGCAGGTCGTCTTCGGTCTCGCCGGGCAGGCCGATCATGAAGTAGAGCTTCAGCGCTCGCCAACCGAGTCCGAAGATCTGGCGCGCCGCTTCGACCAACTCTTCCTCGCCGTATTCCTTCTGGATGATGTCGCGCAGTCGCTGGCTGCCGGCCTCCGGTGCCAGCGTGAAGCCGGTCTTGCGGACGCGCTTGATCTGCTCGAGCAGCGACGGCGCCAGCGCGTCGACGCGCGTCGACGGCAGTGACACGGCGACGCGCTCGGGCGAGTACTGGTTCATCAGCTCGGTGATCACCGGATTGACGCAACTGTAGTCGCCGGTGCTCAAGCTGAGCAGCGACAGCTCCTGCGTGCCGGTGGCGGCGACCGCGGCGCGGGCGTTGTCGAGGACGCGCTGCGGATCGCGCTCGCGCAGCGGCCGGTAGATGTAGCCGGCCTGACAGAACCGACACCCCTTCACGCAGCCGCGCATCACCTCGAGGCTGGGGCGGCCGTGTACGACCTTGAGGTTGGGGACGATGTGGGTCTCGGCAATCGGCACGGAATCGAGATCGCGCAACACGCGCTTGCCGACCGTTGCCGGCTGCGACGGCGCCACCGGATCGATGCCGAGGAGCTGGCCGCGCTCGCCGCGCCGCTCGCGGTAGAAAGACGGTATGTAGACGCCGTCGACCTGCGCCAACTGGGCGAGCAGCTCGCCGCGGCTCAGCTCGCCGCGCCGCGCCGCGATGTCGCAGATATCGTGGATCGCTTCCTCGCCGTCGCCGAGCAGCACCGCGTCGAGAAAGTCGGCGAGCGGCTCCGGATTGAAGGCGCATGGCCCGCCGGCGATCACTAGCGGATGCTCGTCGCCGCGCTCGGCGGCGAGCAGCGGCACGCCGCCGAGGTCGAGCATCGCCAGCAGGTTGGTGTAGGTGAGCTCGTACTGCAGGCTGAATCCGACGACGTCGAAGTCGTGCAGCGGGGCGAAGGTCTCGAGCGAGACCAGGGGCAGGCCGTGCTGGCGCAGCAGCGCTTCCATGTCGAGCCACGGAGCATAGACGCGCTCCGCGTAGACGTCCTCGCGGCGGTTCAGCAAGTCGTAGAGGATCTGCAATCCGGGATGCGACTGCGCGATCTCGTAGACCTCGGGGAACGCCAGGGCGAACCGCACCGCCACCGCGTCGCGATTCTTGAGCACCGCGCCCTTCTCGTTGCCGAGGTAGCGCCCCGGTTTCTCCACCAGGGGAAGGAGCGCCTCGAAGGCGCGCGCCCCGGGCGTCGGGGTTGGTGCGTTGGTTGCTTGCATCGAGGGGCCTCGCGTCGAAATGCGGATCGTAGGGGGCAACCCCGGCACCTGCAAGCGACCGGCGGCAACCTCGTGAAGAGACGCTCGCTATCCGGCCACGCGACCTCCGTCAACGCCAAAGCATGGGCAGCCGATTCACGCTCGTGGCGATTCGGGCGATATCGTTTCCTTGAAAGGGTGGGGCGTCGTCGATATTGTGCGCGGCGACGTGGCCAGCCGGAAGAAACCCAGCAGACGCAAAGCTTCAGCGCCCCGCCGGCGCGCCTGAGGACATCGACCATGAGCACCGCACAGGGCGTGATCAACTCCAAAGTCCTGGTGCTCAATCGCAACTACCTGCCGGTGCACATCACCTCGGTGCGCCGAGCCTTCTCCTTGCTTTACCAGGGCATTGCGCAAGCGGTGGACGATCAGTACCGCACCTTCGACTTCCAGTCGTGGAGCGAGCTGTCGGTCGCGGTGCGCAAGGAGGAGACGATCGGCATCATCGGCGGCGCGATCCGCGTGCCGCGCGTCATCTTGCTGCAGACATACGACCGGGTGCCGCGGCGGCAGATCCGCTTCAACCGATTCAATGTCTATGCGCGCGACCGCAACACCTGCCAGTATTGCGACGTGCATCTCAGCCGGCCGGAGCTGACGCTCGACCACGTCATCCCGCGGTCGCAGGGCGGCCGCTCGACCTGGGAAAACATCGTCTGCTCGTGCCAGCCGTGTAACCGCCGCAAGGGCGGCCGCACACCGCGCCAGGCCGGAATGGCGCTGATCCGCCCACCGCGCCGCCCCGAGTGGACCCCGTTCGTCCTCGACGCCCTGTCGCTGCGCGGCCACCGCGAGTGGCTGCCCTACCTGTCGACGGTCGACGCCGCCTACTGGAACAACGAGCTCGAGCCCTGAGCGGTGTGTCCTCGGCGGGGAAGGCCGCCGCGGACGATATCCCGATAGGTGCGCCGGTCAACCTGCGTCGGTGGCAGGTCGAGTCGAATCGTTCTGGCCCTTCGACTGAGCGTCCTGAGCTCTCGGAACGACCAAGCACTACAAACGCGGACAACCACCTGAAATCCTGCGGGCCTCGACCAGGGAGGGGGAGAGGTGGCGCGGCGTGCGCTCGTCGCTCTTGCAAAGTCTGGGTCGACAACGTTGACCTGAGTTCGGGGCTGTGAAATAGGGTACCGCATATGGTGGTGGTGAGGGATCAAGTACACAGGATGTGGTGGTGAGGGGATGCGGCTCAAACAGCTAGAGCTGGTCGGCTTCAAGTCGTTTCCAACCCGCACGCTGCTCGAATTCCCCCTCGGGGTGACTGGCGTCGTCGGTCCCAACGGCTGCGGCAAGTCGAATATCGTCGACGCCATCCGCTGGGTCCTGGGCGAACAAAGTCCGAAGCACCTGCGCGGCGACAGCATGGAGGCGGTGGTCTTCAACGGCAACGACCGCCAGGCGCCGCTCGGCATGGCCGAGGTGTCGCTGACGTTCGAAAATCCGGAGCCGTCGAGCCGCATGACGGATCTCGACCGCGAGATCTCGGACCTGCCGGCGCAGTTCCGCGACCTCACCGAGGTCGCCATCACCCGGCGCTACTACCGCTCCGGCGAGTCCGAATACTTCATCAACAAGACGGCCTGCCGCCTGAAGGACATCACCGAGCTGTTCCTCGGCACCGGCGTCGGCGCCAAGGCGTACGCGATCATCGAGCAGGGCCGGGTCAGCGAGCTCATCAATGCCAAGCCGGAGGATCGCCGACTGTTCATCGAGGAGGCGGCTGGCACGACGCTCTACCGCAGCCGCAAGCTGGCGGCCGAGCGCAAGATGGAGCGGACGCGGGAGAACCTGTCGCGCGTCACCGACATCCTCGCCGAGATCGACCGCCAGCGCCGCTACATAGAGCGCCAGGCGAAGAAGGCCGAGATGCACCGCCGTCTCAGCGACGAGCTGCGCGACCTCGAGCTGCGCGTCGTGGCCCGGCAGGTGGGGCGGCTGTCGGCGCGCCTCGAAGAGTTGGCGGTGCGCCGCGACGAGCTGCGCCAGCGCGAGGCCGAGACGCTGACCGTGGTGCAGAGTGGCGAGGCGGATCGAGCCCAGGCCGAGGCGAGCCGCGCCGAGGCGGAGCAGCGGCTCAATGCGCTGCGCGAGAGTCTGGCGGTGCTCGACTCGGAGCGCCAGAGCCTGCGCGAGCGCGAGGCGTTGCTCATCGGCGAGCGCGACGAGCGGGCGCGCCGTCGCGAGCGATTGGCGGCGGAGATCGGCACGGCGCGCCAGGCGCAGCAGGAGATGGGCACGCGGCTCAGCAGCACCGAGCGCGAGCGCGACGAGTGGGTCGAGTCCTTGCGCCGTGATGAAGAGCAGCTAGATAGCGGCGAGCGCGAGCTGCAGGCGGCCCAGGCGGCGGTCGCCGAGGTCGAGGCGCGCATCGAAGCCGAGAAGAACGAGTTGGTGGCGCACGTGGCGCGCCTGGCACAGGCACACAACGCGATGTCGAGCTTGCAGCACCGGAGCGAAGACATCGATCGCCAGCTCGGTCGGCTGCGCGACGAGGACCGCACTCTCGAAGGGCGAGCCGAAGAGGCGGGGCGCCGCGGTGCGGCGGCGCGAGAATTGTTGGGACAACTCCGCGAGCGACTGACCAGCGCGACGGCCGAGCAAGAACAGCGCGCCGAGGAAGTGCGGCGCCACGCCGAAGAGCGTCGGCGACTCGACCGCCAGCTCAGCGAGTTCGAGGGGCAACTGGTGCAGGCGCGCTCGCGGCTCGAGACGCTGGCGCAGATCCAATCGCGCTACGAGGGCTTCGAGCGCGGTGTCCGGTCGATCATGGGCTCGGCGAGCCTTGCGGCCGGGGGTGCATCTGCAGGGGTGCTGGGTGTCGTCGCCGACGTCATCGACATCCCGCAGGAGTACGAGCGCGCCGCCGCCGCGGTGCTCGGCGAGCGCCTGCAATACGTCATCGTCCAGGGCGAAGAAGTCGGCGCCGGCGCCGTCGATCGCCTGCGGCGCGAGGAGCAGGGGCGGGGCAGCTTCATTCCGCTGCATCCGCGCCAGTACGAGAACAACGCCGCGCAGATGAACGGGACGTCGAAGCGCATGCTGGAGCTGGTCCGCTTCGAGGAGTCGTTCCGCTCGGTCGCCGAGGCGCTGCTCGGCGACGTGGTGGTCGTGCCGGATCTGACGACCGCGGTGACGGCGTGGCGGAGCAACGGCGGTCGCGTCACGCTGGTGACGCCGGAAGGCGACGTCATGCAGCCGTCGGGCGTAATCACCGGCGGCAGTGATCGGCCGGTCGAGGAAGAGATCCTGGCGCGGCGGCGGGAGATCGAGGTCCTCAAGGCGCGCGGCGAGGAGACGGCGGCGCAGATCGAACGACTGCGCGGCGCGCACGGCGAAGTAAGCCGGCTGCTCGAGCAGGCCGAGGCGGCGGTGCGCGCCGTCGGCGAGGGTGCTCACGATCTCGCCGTCGAGATCGTCGCCGCCGAAAAAGACATCGAACGTATCGAGCTGGAGATTCCCGAGTATCAAAAGCGGCGCGAAGTGCTGCGCTACGAGGTAGAGACCCTAACCGAAGAGGCGCAGACGGTGCGCGACTCGCGCGTCGAGCAGCAACAAGAGGTGACGCGCCTCGAGGAGCGCAGTGGAGAGATCGAGCGCCTCGCGGCGGCGACGCGCCGCCAGCGCGAGGACACGGCGGCGCGCGCCGAGACCCTGCGCGGCGAGGTGACCTCGATGAAGGTTCGCGTTGCCGAGCGGCGCGAACGGCGCCAGTCGGCGGTCGCGGCGCTGGAGTCGCTGGTCGGCCAGCAACGCGAGTTGCACGGCCGTGAGACGACTCTGAGCGCCGACCTCGACGCGTGCGAGCGCGAGCACGGCCGGCTCGAGGCGGACATCCAGGAGGCCGTGCGCCGGCAGGCGGACGCGGAGCGCCGGGACGGCGAGCTGCGCGCCGCGCTCGAGGGCGTCGCCGTAGAGGTGGAAGAGCGATCGCAGGTTCTGCGCGATAAGATCGAATCTTCGACCGCGGCGCGCGAGCGCCTCGATGAGTTGCGCCGCGAAATTCAGGAGGTCGAGCTGGGCCACTCGGAGGCGCGGCTGCGCCGCGAGCACCTGGCGACCAGCATCCACGAGAAGTACGAGTGTGATGTGCCCGAGTGGCAGGCGCCAGGCGACGTCGAGGCGGACGCGACGGAACGCGAGTCGATCGAGGCAGGCGAGGCCGCCGAGGTCGAGAGCCTGCGTCAACGGCTCGCCAAGATGGGAGATGTCAACGCGGCGGCGATCGATGAGCTGCGCGAGCTCGAAGAGCGCAGCGAGTTCTTGACCAAGCAGAAGGACGACCTCGAGCGCTCGCTGGCCGACCTCGAGCGGACGATCCAGAAGCTCAACCGCGCGTCGCGGACGCGCTTCGCCGAGACATTCGCGCGCGCCAACGAAACGTTTCAGCAGGTCTTTCCCCGCCTGTTCCGCGGCGGCGAGGGGCGGCTGGTGCTCACCGACGAGAACAATCTCCTGGAGACCGGTGTCGACATCATCGTGCGCCCGCCGGGCAAGCGGCTCGACAACGTCAGCCTGCTGTCGGGCGGCGAGAAGGCGCTGGTGGCAGTCAGCCTGATCTTCTCTCTCTTCCTGATCAATCCGACGCCGTTCTGCATCCTCGACGAGGTCGATGCGCCGCTCGACGATGCCAACATCGGTCGCTTCAGCCAGATGGTCGCCGAAATGAGCGAACACTCTCAGTTCATCATCGTCACCCACAACAAGCGGACCATGGAGTCGGCGAATGTGCTGTACGGCGTGACGATGCAGGAGCCCGGAGTATCGCGCCTCGTATCGGTGGCGATGAGCTGAAGCCGAGGCGGCGGCGGATCCAGCGGATGGTGTTGCTGGCTGCAAATCCGCGGCGTGGCGGTGCACCGTGTTGAGCGCTGATCCGCT
Organism: uncultured bacterium; assembly: GCA_902826395.1. Taxonomy (GTDB): domain Bacteria; phylum Desulfobacterota; class Binatia; order HRBIN30; family CADEER01; genus CADEER01. The sequence goes on along the minus strand of CADEER010000033.1, from coordinate 22,419 downwards.
GCTGGTCGCGATCGGCACGATCGCCGGTGCCACCGCAATCGGTTGGGTCATCGCGCGGCTGCTGGCGCCGCGCCAGCCCGACCGAGTCGAGCCGATGCAGGGCGGCGCCGCTCGCGACGGCAGATCGACGCCGGCGAGCTGGACCTCGGGTCTGGCGCGGACGCGCGGCGGCCTGGCGCGCCGACTCCTGTCCGCATTTGCGGAGAGCGGTCCGAGCGGCGAATGGGCCAACCGCATCGAAGAGGTCCTACTTTCCTCGGACGTCGGTGTGTCGGCGACGCGTCTCCTCCTCGATCGCTGGCGTAAGGAGATCGGGCGTGCCGGGACGGAAGCGGAGCTCCGCGGTGTCATTCGCGACGGCATTCGCGAGCTGCTGGTAGCCCCACAGGAGGCGATCCGGGCGGCGCCGTCGCATGACAAGCCCCGGGTCATCTTCGTCGTTGGCGTCAACGGTGTCGGCAAGACGACGACGATCGGCAAGCTCGCCCATCGCTTCCGCGGAGAAGGGAAGAAGGTTCTGTTGGTGGCGGGGGACACCTTCCGCGCCGCGGCGGTCGAACAGCTTACCCGTTGGGCAGAACGCAGCGGTTGCGACCTGGTGAAGCACCAACACGGCGCCGACCCATCGGCGGTCGTGTTCGATGGAATCAAAGCCGCGAAAGCGCGCGCTGCCGACGTCGTCGTGGTCGACACGGCGGGGCGCCTCCACGTCAAGGCGAACCTCATGGAAGAGTTGAAGAAAATGGCTCGAACGGCGGGTCGTGAAATGCCGGGCGCGCCGCATGAGGTGTTGCTGGTCATCGATGCGACGACCGGGCAGAACGCGCTCAACCAGGCCCGGGTGTTCCACGAGGCCATGACCGTCGACGGCGTCGTTCTGACCAAGCTCGACGGCACGGCGCGCGGCGGCATCGCGCTGGCCATCGGTGCCGAGCTGGGACTGCCGATCCGCTACGTCGGCCTCGGTGAAGGGATCGATGACCTGGCGGCGTTCGACGCCGCCGCATTTGCGGAAGCGCTCGTCGCTGCCGAGGCTTGATCGCGCCGGAGCCGGAGGCTACGGTAACGCGGTCCTTGAAGAACGGGGTTGTATGGCACTGGATAGTCTGAAGGTTCTGGAGACCAAGGTGGAGAGAGTGCTGACTCTCCAATCGGCCTTGGGAGAAGAGCGGGATCGGCTCAAGCAAGAGCTCGACGAGGCTCGGTCGCGCCTCGAATCGATGACCGATCAATTGGCCGAGATCGAACGCGAGCGGGCCGAGATCAGGACCCGCGTCGACAGCCTGCTCGGCCGCCTGGAAGAGCTCAACGTATAAGAAGGGCAACTCGATGACCGCGCCGGTGCAGGTCGAGATCCTCGGACAGAAGCTCACGGTGACGTCGGACGATGAAGAACGTCACGTGCGCAGCGTCGCGGCCTACGTCGACGCGAAGATGCGGGAGATGGGGGGCGTGCAGGGCCTGTCACCCTACACGAGAGCCATTCTGGTGGCGTTGAATATCGCCAGCGAATGTCAGAAACTACGCGAGTCGCAAGAAGAGGTCGAGCGCGCCGTTAGTCGAATATCAAATTTGTTCGAACAGCTGCCGTCGGCCCCTGACGGAGAGGAGATTTCGGAGCGGGCATGATGCCTGAAGGCGGCTGCCGAGCGGCACCGTCTTCATGTCGGGCTTAATTCGAACGGAACGAAACGATTTCAAGACGCAACAGGAACCGAGAGAAGACAGGAGCGCGGCGACTCGCCGCGGCGCAACATCGATCGAGATTACTGAGTTCAGCCGACAGAATTGCAAGTGCCCGTCCCGATCACACGGCGTGAGGGATGGTAGGCAAGAAATCGATACGCGGCCGCTTGCGCCGAGAGCGCTTGGGCCTCGACGCTGCACGTGCTGAGCGCTGCGCTTCGCTCGTCGACGATGCGGTGCATCGTCTCGACCTGTTGAGCGGTCGCGACGCGGTCTTCGCGTATTGCGCTACGGACGGCGAGGTCGGCGCTGCGGCGATCATCGCGCGCGCTCTGCGCGAAGGCCTGCCGGTCGGACTGCCGTTTGTCCGCGGCAATGAGATGACTTTTGTTCGCTACCGCGGCGAGGACGACCTCGTCGCGGGACGATGGAACATTCCCACCCCTGGCGGCGCGGAGGAAATTCGCGTCACGGCGCGCAGCATCGTGTTTCTGCCGGTGGTCGGCTGGGACCTGCTGGGCTACCGCCTCGGCCGCGGGGGAGGGTACTACGACCGGGCGGCGCGCGAATGGCCGGAGACGGCCCTGCGCGTCGGCCTGGCTTATGAGCTGCAGAGGGTCGATCGCCTGCCGGTCGACGAAGGGGACGTACCGTTGCACGCCGTGCTGACGGAGCGCCGTCTCGTCGATTGGACGGGTGGAGAGGCCGAGCAGCTTTCCAGAAAGGAGGAAGCGGACCGCAATGGACTATCTGTTGATTATCGTCATCAGCGTCGTTCTGGCGGCCGTGTTTGCCTGGTTGATCGATATGCTGCGCAAGCGGCAGGACGCCAACCAGCAACAGGCGACGGAAGAAGCACAACGGCGGATCGTTGAGGAGGCGAGGAAGGAGGCGGAAGCGATTCGCCGCGAGGCGGAACTGAAGGGCCGCGAGGCGGCCGTGGAAGCGAAGAGACAGGAAGAGGAAGAGCTAAAGGAGACCCGGAGAGAGTTGTTGAGCCTCGAAAAGCGACTCAGTGACCGCGAGGCGACGCTACAGCGCAAGGACGAACAGATCGAGAAGCGGGACAGCGAGACGAAGCGGCGCGAGGAGTCGATCAAGAGCCGCGAGGCGAGTATCGAAAAGAAGAACGAGGAGTGCGACCGCCTGTTGGACGAGACGCGCCAGCAGCTCGAGAGCACCGCCAATCTCACCCGCGAGGAGGCGCGCCAGCAGCTCGTCCAGTCGATGGTCGACGAGGCCAAGCACGAGGCCGCCAAACGCATTCGTGTCATCGAACAGGAAGCCAGGGAAGACGCCGATCGGCAGGCCAAGAAGGTCATCTCGATCGCCATCGAGCGCCTCGCCGGCGAGTACGTCGCGGAGCGCACCGTCTCGGTGCTGCACCTGCCGAGCGACGACATGAAGGGGCGCATCATCGGTCGCGAAGGCCGCAACATCCGGGCCCTCGAGGCGGCGACGGGCGTCGACTTGATCATCGACGATACGCCGGAAGCGGTGGTGATCTCCTGTCACAACCCGATCCGCCGTGAAATCGCCAAGCGCGCCCTGGAACGCCTGATGGTCGACGGTCGCATCCACCCGGGACGCATCGAGGAGGTAGTGCGCAAGTCCGAAGATGCCGTGGAAGAGTCGATCAAGGAGGCTGGACAAAAGGCGGTCTTCGAAGTCGGCATCCACGGTGTGCATCCGGAGATCGTCCGCCTCATTGGCATGCTGCAGTACCGCTACAGTTACGCGCAGAACGTCCTGAGCCACTCGGTGGAATGCGCGTTCATCTGCGGCGCCATGGCTGCGGAGCTGGGACTCAATGTGAAGCAGGCGCGACGCGCCGGTCTGCTACACGACATCGGCAAGGCGTTGACCCACGAAGTCGAGGGGTCGCACGCGGTCATCGGCGCCGACATCGCGCGCAAGTACGGCGAGTCCGCGAAGGTCGTCAACGCCATCGCCGCGCACCACGAGGAGGTCAAGGCCGAGACCATTCTAGCGCCGTTGGTCGACGCAGCGGACGCTCTGTCCGGAGCTCGACCGGGGGCACGGCGCGAGATGCTCGAGAGTTACGTGCGCCGCCTCGAGGATCTGGAGCGCATCAGCCTCTCGTTCGCAGGAGTGCAGAAGTGCTTCGCCGTACAGGCGGGACGGGAGGTGCGCATCGTCGTGCAGCCGGAAGCGATCGGCGACGATCGCGCGGCCATGCTGGCCCTCGAGGTCGCTCGCAAGATCGAGGACGAGATGACCTATCCCGGTCAGATCAAAGTGACCGTGATTCGCGAGACCCGAATCTCGGAGTTCGCTCGCTGAGGTTCACCACAGAGGCACAGAGACACGGAGAGGCCCAGCCGGAGTCGGCGATCTGCCGGTGCGGGACGGGCTTATCGGCAGCGCCGCTCAGTCGGTGCATGCTCTCCGTGTCTCGAGCCCCCGTGGCGAGAGAATCAAGATTCTTGGCATGAACATCCTTTTCTTCGGTGACGTCGTCGGCAAGATCGGGCGGCGTGCCCTACAGCAGGCGCTGCCGGAACTAATAGAGCGCGAGCGCGCCGATTTCGTCATTGCCAATTGCGAAAATGTCGCCAATGGCGCCGGAGTGGACGCCAAGAGCTGTGAGGACTTGCTGGGGGCCGGAATCGACGCGCTCACTTCCGGCAATCACATCTGGCGGCTGCGCGAGATCGACGAGTATCTCGAGCGCCGCGACGGAAGGTTGCTGCGGCCGGCGAACTTCCCGAACGACGCGCCGGGGCGGGGTTGGGGGGTGTTCACCTCCAACAGCGGCGCCAGTGTCGCGGTGGTGAACCTGATCGGTCGCGTCTTCATGGCCACAGTCGATTGCCCTTTCCGCGCCGGCGAGGAGATCGTCGCTCAGGCGCGGCGGGAATGCCCAGTGGTGATCGTCGACATGCACTGCGATGCGACGTCGGAGAAAGGGGCGATGGGATGGTTCCTCGACGGCAAGGCGAGCGCCGTGGTCGGTAGCCATACGCACATCCAGACGGCCGATCAGCGCGTCCTGCCGGGGGGCACCGCGTTCATCACCGATGCCGGCATGTGCGGACCGGTCGACTCGGTGATCGGCGTCAAGCCCGAGCTGGCGATCCGCCGCTTCGTGACCCAACGGCCGACTCGCTTCGAAACCGCCGCCGGACGCACCGTGGTGCAGGGGGCGGCGATCAGCGTCGATCCGGAAACCGGACGCGCCACCGGGATCCGCCGCCTGCAGGAGTACGTCGAGTGATCTCGGTCGACGAACAGCTCGAGCAGATACGGCGCGGCGTCGCCGACATCATCCCGGAGGCGGAGCTGGCCGAGAAGCTGCGGCGCGGCCGGCCGCTGCGGGTCAAGTTCGGCGTCGACCCCACTGCGCCCGACATCCATCTCGGCCACACCGTGCCGCTCAGCAAACTCCGCCAGCTCCAGGACCTGGGGCACAAGGCGGTGCTGATCATCGGCGACTTCACCGCCCGCATCGGCGATCCGAGCGGTCGCTCGGCGACGCGACCGCAGCTCACCGAGGACGCTGTGCGCGCCGCGGCGCAGACGTACACCGAGCAGGTGTTCAAGGTGCTAGACCCCGGCAGCGTCGAGGTCCACTACAACAGCTCCTGGCTATCCCAACTGGACACGCAGGCGATCGTCCGGCTCGGCGCCCAGACGACCGTGGCGCGCATGCTCGAGCGCGACGATTTCGCGAAGCGCTACCGGGAGGGCACGCCTATCGGCGTGCACGAGTTCCTTTATCCGCTCCTGCAAGCGCACGACTCGGTGGTGGTGCGGTCCGACATCGAGCTCGGCGGCACCGATCAGACGTTCAACCTGCTGCTCGCACGACAGCTACAGAAGGCGGACGGTCAGGAGCCTCAGGTGGCAATCGTGTTGCCGCTGCTCGAAGGAACGGACGGCTCGCAGAAGATGAGCAAGTCCCTCGGCAACCACATCGGCGTCACCGAGCCGGCGGCGGAGATCTTCGGCAAGGTGATGTCGATCTCCGACGATCTCATGCTGCGCTACTGGGAGCTGCTGTGCGGGCGCGATGCCAAATCGATGCGCGATGCGATCGCGGCGGGCACGGCACACCCGATGGAGCTGAAGAAGGACCTGGGCGAGGCTCTGGCGGCGCGCTTTCAAGGCACCGTTGCCGCGGCCGAGGCGCGAGCCGCCTTCGAGCAGCGCTTCCAGAAGCGCGAGATCGATGCCGAGGCGTTGCCGGAACTGCGGCTGGCGGCGGTCGAGGTGGAGCCGCGGCTCCCGGCGCTGCTGGCCTCGGTCAAGCTGGCCGCATCGAACTCGGAAGCTCGCCGCCTCATCCAGCAAGGGGCGGTGCGCATCGACGGCGAGGTGGCGCGCGACGACACGCACGCGCTGCGTGCCGGTGCCACGTATCTGTTGCAGGTCGGCAAACGCCGCGCTCTGCGGTTGACGGTCATCGAGTAGGGCGCCGCAGCGAAGGACCGGGGCGGCAGCGGGGCGCGCCGGCGCCTTGACTTGTGGGCCGACGCGAAGCGAAGTTCCGGAGCGGTTCGCGACGGAGGAGCGGGCCGGCTTCACGACTCTGCGAGGGGGAACACCATGTCCAGACCGACCGACCACGAGGCGCGCGAGCTCGTCATCCAGATCACGAACGATCTCTTCTCCATGGGGTTGCTGACAGCCACCGGCGGCAACATCAGCTCGATCGCCAACGAGGAGGGGACGCTCTGGATCACGCCCAGCCAGATGTACAAGGGCGATCTCCACGCCGACGATCTCGTGCGCATCCGACACGACGGGACGGTTCTCGAGGGGAGCCGCAAGCCCTCGATCGAGTACCAGATGCACGCGCGGGCCTACGAGGTGCGCCCGGACTCGACGGGCGCGGTGCACACCCACGCACCCGTCGCGACCGCCTTCGGCATCTGCAACCAGACCTTTCCCCCGATCAACACCGACGCGGTGTTTCTTCGCGACACCGTGACGGTGCCGTGGATCATGCCGGGTTCGCGAGAGCTCGCCGACGCCGTGGGCGAGGCGCTCGTCAAGAGCCGCGGCGCGATCCTGCAGAATCACGGTCTGATGACGGTGGGGCCGACTCTGCGCAAGGCGGCAACGCGCGCCATGCTGCTCGAGGAAACGGCGAAGATCGCTCTCTACGTCAAACAGTTCGGTGGCGAGGTAAGCCTGCTGCCCGACGAATGGGTGGAGAAGCTGGCCGGGTTCGCCGACTTCGTCTGAGATCGACGCAGTCAGCGCCGGCGCAGCACGCCGCGAAAGTCGGGCGGTCGCTTCTCGACGAAGGCGTTCTTTCCCTCCGCTGCCTCCGCGGTCTGGTAGTACAGTGCGACGGCGGAGAAACCCATTTCGCTGATGCCATTGATGTGCTCGGTATCGGCGTTGAACGACTGCTTGGCGAGTTGGATGGCAGTCGGGCTCTTGGCGAGAATCTCGTCGCACCAGCGGCGCGTCTCGGCCCGCAGATCGGCTGCCGGCACCACCGCGTTGACCAGGCCCATGGCCAGCGCCTCGGCGGCTGAGTACTGGCGGCACAGATACCAGATCTCTCTCGCCCGCTTCTCGCCGACCAGCCGCGCCAGATAGGCGGTGCCGAAACCGGGGTCGACGCTGCCGACGCGCGGGCCGGTCTGGCCGAAGACGGCGTTGTCGGAAGCGATCGACAGATCGCAGACCACGTGCAAAACGTGGCCACCGCCGATGGCGAAGCCGTTTACCATGGCGATCACCGGCTTCGGAATGTTGCGGATGACCCCGTGCAGCGTGCCGACGTCGAGTCCGATGCCTGCACTCGGGCCGTAGCCGCCGTCGCCGCGTTCCTTCTGATCGCCGCCCGAGCAGAACGCCTTGTCGCCGGCGCCGGTGAGCACCACTACGCCGACCTCGGTGTCCTGCCACGCGAGGCGGAAGGCGGCGATCAGCTCGTCGACGGTGCGGCTGCGGAAGGCATTGCGCACCTGCGGGCGGTTGATGGTCACCCAGGCGACGCCGTCGTCGACATCGTAGAGTATATCCTCGAAAGCGGGCGCGCTCATGGCCTGTTCCTCCCTCGGCAGCGCGCAGCGTCGGTACGCGGCGCGGATCAGGTAGGCGTACACGAACACGAACGCGATGCAAAAGCGGTCGATGACAGATCGGGTCGTGCGCTCGCGAGGGCGCGATCGATGGAGTTTCTGCCGGCGCGCGGTTTTGTTAGAGCAGGGGACGAGGATATCGATGAGCAGTGAGGTTACAGAGCCATTGGCGCAGTTGTTCGAGAACGGCTTGCCGAGACATCGATCGTCGCTGGACGAGGAGTGGCGCGCCGCGACGAGTGCCTGCGCGGCGTTTCCCGCGGTGCACCGCGCCATGACGCGGATCACCGGTGAGGATCGCGTTTCGTTTCTGCACGGCATGTTGACCAACGACGTGCGCCGCCTCGCGCCGCCGGCAGGGCTGCCGGCGGCGTTCCTCAACGACTCGGCGCACGTGGTCGCCGACATGCGGTTGTACTGCGGCATTGACGCCTTCGAGATCGATTGTCTGAGCTGGCGTCGCGACGCTCTGCATGCGGGCCTCGACAGATATCTGATCGCCGACGACGTCGAGATCGAGGTCGATGAGAAGCGCGTCCCGCTGGTGTGCCTGGAGGGGCCCGAGAGCAGTGTCGTGGCGGAGCGCTGCGTCGCTGCCCCCGGCGAGATCGAGCCTTTCGCGACCGCGCCCGGGCGTTTTGCGGGCGAGGATCTCGCCGTGCACGCGGTTTCGGACAGCGGCGGCAGTGGGCGACTGATCAGCGGGCCACCAGCGCTCCGCGACGCGCTTCTCGATGCCTGCTCGGCGGCCGGCGCGACGCCGGCGGGCCTAGCAACTCTCGACGTGCTGCGCGTCGAAGCCGGTATCGCGTGGGCCGGTGTCGACATGGACGAGAGCACGCTGTTGATGGAGATCGGGCTGCCGGAAGTGATCAGTCGCACCAAGGGCTGCTACCTCGGGCAGGAGACGGTGGAGAGGGTGAGCGCGCGCGGTCAGGTGAACCGCTCCCTGACGGCCTTGGCGATCGACGCCGACCTCGCGCGCATGCCGGTCGGTTCGCTGGCCGTCTACGCCGAGGGCGCTGCGGTGGTCGGCAGCGTGATGAGCCGGGTCTACTCGCCCGCTCTCGGTGTCGTGCTCGGCATGGGCCTGCTCCACCGCAAAGCGCGCGAGGCTTCCCTGCAGGTCGCGCTCGGCGACGATCGCGTCCCCTGCCGAGTGGTGGAGTTTCCGCGGCCGCGGAGCTGAAGCCGTTGTCGCCCGCAGCGAGGCAGAGCCGTGCCCCGGCGGTGCTCTACGAGAAGCGCGGCGCGGTTGCCGAGATCGTCTTGAATCGACCCGAGTCGCTCAACGCCTACGACACGGCGATGCGGGACGGGCTCTACGAGGCGCTGACGGCGGTGCGCGACGATCCCGAAGTGCGGGCCGTCGTGCTGTTCGGCAACGGCCGCGCCTTCTCCACGGGCGGTGACCTACGCGAGTTTGGCAGTGCGCCATCGCCGGTGGCGGCGCGCGCCATCCGCTGGCAGCGCGATGTGTGGGGCACTCTGTGGAACCTGTCGCAGCCGGTGCTGGCAGGAGTGCACGGCGCCGTGGTCGGCGGCGGCTTCGAGATGATGCTGTTGTGCGACCACTGTACTGCGGCGAGCGACGCGCGTTTCTCCCTGCCGGAGACTGGATTGGGGATGATACCGGGAGTGGCCGGTACTCAGACCCTGCCGCGCCTGATCGGCAGTGGGCGCGCACTCGACGCCGTCTTGCGCGGTACTTCGATCGACGCGCGGCGGGCGCGCGAGCTGGGCTTGGTGCAGAAGGTCGTCGCCCCGGCACAGCTGCGGCGCCGGGTTCACCGACTCGCCGAGGATCTCGCGCAACGGCGGCCAGCTCTCCTGGCCAGTCTCAAGCGGCTGGTGCGCGACGCATCCGATCTTCCGATCGACGTCGGGCTGGCCGCGGAGCGGCGGGCGGCGAGGTCGCTGTGAGCGCGCGTCCCGTCAGGTTGCGCCGAACCGCAGGGCTGGCCGAGGTCGAGATCGCCAGCGCGGCGAGCGGCAACTGCATCGATGTCGGCATCGCGCAGGAACTGTGCGCCGCCGCCGAGGAGATCGCCGGCGACGAAGCCGTCTCGGTCGTTCTGCTGAGCACGCGCGGCCGGTCCTTCTGCGCCGGCGCCGATGCGAACAGTCCCGATTGGGCGGCGGCACTGGCGTCGGTACCACAACCCGTGATCGCCGCAGTACAGGGCGACGCGATCGACGAGGGTGCCGAGCTCGCACTACTAGCCGATCTGCGCGTCTGCGCGCGCTCGGCGCGCTTTCGCTTCTCGCACATCGCGCAGGGGAGGCTCCCGTCGCACGGCGCTACGCAGCGCCTGCCGCGCGCCGTCGGCAGGATGCGGGCGCTCGACATCCTGCTGAGCGGCCGCTGGGTCGGGGCTGCCGAGGCAGCGCGCATCGGTCTGGCAACGGCGATCGCGCCGGCAGGCGGCGCCCTGCCAGCGGCGCGGCGCATAGCTATCGAGCTCGCGGGCAAGGGGCCGCTCGCGACTCGCTACGCCAAGGAGGCGGTTGTCGCGGGCTCCGACATGACTCTCGCCCAGGGCATCCGCCTCGAGCAGGATCTCTACGTGCTCCTGCAGACGACGGCGGACCGCGTGGAAGGCGTCGATTCGTTTCTCGAGAGACGGCGGCCGCGCTTCCGGGGTCGTTGAATGGCGAAGAAGACGGCGATCGCGCGCCTGTTGTGGTCGCCGCTCACCGACTGCATGGCTGCGGTCGATGCGGTAGTAGCTCGACGGCCGGCTCTGACGTTGCCCCTGGCGCTGCTGGCGATTGCGCCGGCGTGGATTCTGTACGTGCCGTTGCACGAGCTCGCTCATGCTTTCGGCTGCATCGCGACCGGCGGCGAGGTGACGCGGCTCGAGATCGACGCAGTGTACGGAGCGCGCTGGCTGCAGCGGATATTCCCTTTTGTAACCGTCGGCTCCGAGTACGCGGGTCAGCTCACCGGCTTCGACACCGGCGGCAGCGACCTCGTCTACCTGGCGACCGACTTTGCGCCTTTCCTGCTCACCATCTTCATCGGCGTGCCGGCACTGCGTCAGGTCGCGCGACGCCGCCGACCGGTGAGCGCGGCGCTGCTGCTCGGCGCTGCCTTCCCGGTGGCGTACGCGCCGTTCGTCTCATTGCCGGGCGACTTCTACGAGATGGGATCGATCATCGTGTCGCGCCTGTTCGCCGGTGTGGCCGGCGTGCCAGAGGCGCGCTGGCGCAGCGACGATGTCTTCCTCCTCGTCGATACGCTGCGCGCCGGCGACGGCGGCGGTGCCGATTGGCTCGGCATCGGCGCCGCCGCGCTGGTGGGATTCAGTCTGGCGCTCGCTACCTATGCTGCCGGCGTCCTGGTGGCGGAAGCGCTCGAACGCCGCCAAGACCGCCGGCGCGGCGTCAGCGCAACAGATACTTCGGCGTGAAGATCGCGTCCGTGACCTCGGCTTCGAAGTCGACCTTGCCGACGTCGAGACGCGAGGCATCGCCGGTGCGAAGGTCGAGCATCTTCTGCCCGGTCGGGCTCAGCGTGTTCCTGATCTGCTCCAGCTTGTCGACCGTCCAGACCTTGATCTTCTGACCGTCCTTGTCGAAGTACTCGCGGCGCAGGACCAACATGTCGCTGGGGTCGAGTGCGACGATCGTCTTGCTGTAGATGTCCTTCTCGGGGTCCTTCGGCGTCATCTCCACCAGCGTCACGGTGCGGTCTTCGACGACGTCCTTGCCGAGGTACTTGTACGAGTAGTCGTCGAGATCGGGCATGACGAGATCCGACACGTAGAAAGTCGACCCGAGGAAGGGCTGCCGTCGCACCTCTTCGGAGACCTGGATGGCGGTGCGACTGGCCTTCACCTTGATGTACTGCTCGTTCGGCTCGTTGGAGCGCTCGAGGAAGAGAAACCGAATCCCTTCGAGATCGTTCGGGCTGAGCACCTCGAGGTATGTGCCGTGTGCGCCCTCTACGTAGCGGCGTACCATGCGCAGCTCGCGCGGCTCGAAATGGCCGGACGAAACGGTCATGCGCGCTTCGAACGAGTCCTTCGGCAGCGCCTCCAGGACTTTGCGGACCAGCTCGCGGGCGTCGGCATCGCCGTCGGCGACCGCTGTCGATGCGGCTATGCCCATGAGCAAAACGGCCGCCGTCAAGCCTCTCGTGAACTTACGCATCTATCGCCCCTCTCCCTTTGAATCGGCGCTGCGACGCCGAGCTGGCGCTCGGTGCGCGGCGAACTCGGCCCCTTCCGGGGAACGTTGCGCGGCAAGATATAGCAGTGTGGGAGACGCCGCAAACCGACAAACGCGAGCATCGCAGTCGGAGTGGAATGTACTTCGTTTGAGTGTCCGCCGGCCGCCTGGCCGCGCGACGCGAGGACTACGCCGGGCGCCGCTCGCAGGCGGAATGTGTCCCTATGCGAACGATCGTTCGTGCCTGTTGCCGAGCGAATTCGCGAAATGCTGCCGCGTGGCGGGCGAGTTGCCATGGACCCTGAAAGGTCCTTCGGCATTTTCCGAACGCTCCGACAATCGCATGACGGTCAGCCGGCGGTGCTTGCAAGGCAAGGGGCGGCGAGGGCCGGCGCAGTGCCGAAGACCATGTCGAGCGCCAATGTTTGGTCTCCAATTTGGCCTTCGTGCTTCGCTCCAGCCCCGGCTGGGTTGGCACGGATTGCGCTATGATTGGTGGCCAGGGAAGGCAAGGGAAGGGTCAGTCCCTATGAAAACGGTCGGTATCGTACAGACCCGATCGGCGGCCGAAACAGAGTCGGAGGAGTCGTCTATTCGCACCCTGATCACCGTACGGTGGGTATTGATCATTGCGATTGCCTACCTGGTGCTGTTCAGTCGCCCGCTCGGAACGTTGCCGGTGAGCGCCGCGCTGTTCATTGCGTTCTACCTGGGCTCGAATGTCGTCTTGACCGAGGTGACGCGCCCCGGGCGCGCGCATGCGGCGCCGGCGATGCGGGGATGGTTGGAATGGGTCATCGTTTCGCTCGACGTCGTCGCGGTGTCGATCGCCCTGTATCTGTCCGGAGAGGCGAGCAACGATCTCTTCGTCCTCTATTTCGTCGTGCTCTTTCTCAGCGCTCTCGCCGACGGCGTCGGTCTGGCGGTCGGTGCGGCGCTGTTCATCGGCGCCGCACACCTGTACACCGCCTCGAACTTCATCGATGCCGGGCAGTTGATCCAGGAGGGGTACATCGTCCGCATTCCGTTCCTCTTCGCGGTCGCCCTGTTCTTCGGCAACCTGGTGCAGAATGCGCGCGCACGCCAGCGCAACGAGCAGAATCGCCTGCAGCGGGCGCAGCGCATGGAGCTGCTGTCTACGGTCAGCCACGACCTGCGAAATCCGCTGGGCGTGATCGAATCGCTGGCCGTGATGTTGCTCGACGGCGACGCGGGTCGTCTGAACGGTGAACAGGAAGGGCTGTTGCGACGGATCCGCGTCAGCATTCGTCAGGTGATGCACTTCTCCAACAATCTGATCGATGCCGAGCGGATCGAGCTGAACAGCTTCGCGATCCGGCGCGAATCGTGTCAGCTCGGGACGGCGCTCGACGAGGCTCTGCTGGTGGCCCGCACGGCCGCCGAGCTGAAGGGCGTCGCTCTGACGGCGACGGTGCCGGAGATGCCGAGAATCCGGGTCGACGCCGTGCAGATCGAGCGGGCGATTTCGAACCTGCTCCACAATGCGATCAAGTTCACGCCGCGCGGTGGCAAGGTGCACCTCGCCATGCGACGCGACCCCGAGTGCCTGCGTATCGAAGTGGACGACAGCGGCCCGGGTTTTCCGGAAGGCCTGCTCGCCGACCTCGGCCGCAAGCACTCGTTCGGCGTCGAAGTGAAGGGCGCCGGCAGCGGCCTCGGCTTGTTCATCGCCGCCGCCGTCGTCAAGGCGCACGGCGGATGGCTATCCGCGGAGAATCGAGCGCGCGGCCACGGTGCGCGGGTCACACTCAATCTACCGCTGCGGGAAATCGAGGACGCCGCGCCGCAGCCGGTCGCCGCGACCGATTTCGCGGAGCCCTATCTGGCCAAGGCGGGTTGAGCGGGGCGATTCACTCGGGTGCGAAGTTGGCGGCCATCAGACCGCCGATGGTCGCGGCGGCGCCCATCACCGCCAGTGCGGTGGCTATCATCGTTCCGGTCCAATCGGAGCCGGCGATCCAGAACGCGATCAGCAGGCCACCGACCAGGCCAGCGACGACACCGATGCCCACGGTGCGCGCCAGATGCCGCGACTTCTCCTTCATCTCCGGAGTGCTCGAATCGATGCCTCGGTTGGTCACTTTGGTCTGCATGTCGTCCTGTCCTCCTGTGTTGCGTGTGGCTGCCCGCGGGCCGTGTTGGCAGCCGCCGATGACGCCACAGGCAATTGCGATTTTCAAGCCGTGTCGCGCCGGCGATCGGCGGTCAGGGCTTGGGAATCTTGAGGGTCTTGGAGATCATCAGCGTCCCCGACAGCACGAACAACGCGCTGGCGGCGTGGAAGTGTGCGCCGATGAGCCCGAGGGCATCGAAATGCCAGAGCAGCAAGAGAATCGCGAGCGGTACGACGCTGGTCGGGATCGGGGTTCCCTCGAAGTGAGAGACCTTGCCCGAATCGTCGGCGAGTTGCTCTGCGGTGACGTTGTAGCGCGCCAGTCGACTGAGGCCGCAGACCACGAAGTAGGTCAACGCCGCCTGGTCGAGGGGGGTGCGCAGGCCAGCTGCGTAGGCGATCGCCGCCGGGGCTACGCCGAAGGAAATCACGTCTGCCAGCGAATCGAGCTCGCGGCCCATCGGCGACGCGCGATGGCGCCAGCGGGCAACGCGCCCGTCGAGGACGTCGAACACAAACGCCAACGGGATCAATGCTCCCGCGACGTAAAGGCGCAACGGCTCGCTCGCTTCTACTGATCGGATCGCCGAGAAGATGGCCAGAACACCGCAGACACCGTTGGCGATGGTCAGGAAGTCCGCGAGATGGAAGTCGCGCAACAGGGAGAAGTGTCGAGGCGGGCTGGAATCGCGCGTCATGGGGCACCGATGGCGGGCTAGCCTAGCAGCCCGTCGAATGGCGGGCACCTGCTCCGAACGGCTCCTTCCGGACGGTCGGCTTCAGCCAATCCTCGACGGAAGTTGGGACTCTGGTTCGGTGCTGCTCCCTGACCTGACAAGCACCGCTGACCGTCGCCACGGCGCACGCTTCTCGACGGACTGCTGCACGTAACCTCACAATCTGGCTCGGGTGAAGCCCAAAATACGTGATGGACAGCAAAGCGTGTCGCCGGTACCCTCGGCACCTTGGGAGCGGCTCTCGCGGCGGGTGACACGAGTCGCTTCGGCAGCGTCTGTGGGACTGCGGAAAAGTGATTGAACATTCGATAGTTGAGTCCTCGTATTGCGAGCGGAACCAGAGCCGCGCGCGGGCGGCGTGCGGCATGCGGGACGGGGCCGCACGGGACTCGATCGAGTGGAGATTCCTGCATGCCAGGCGACGGCGCTGAAGAATCGCCAGAGCTGCGCGACGACGAGCTGGGCGCTGAGGTCGGCGACAATGAGCCGTTGGTTCAGGTGCGCCGGCCGCCGAACGCGGATGTCGAGCAGCGCATCGCAACGCTCGAAGCGTCGCGCCAGGCCGCGGAGCTGGAGGGCGACACTCTCGCCGAGGCTGAGGCGCTCTGCGAGTTGGCTCGGTTGCACGAGCGGGTGTCGGCGAACGACCCGGCGCGCGAGGCATATACGCGGGCGCGATTTCTGTTCGAAATGGGTGGCGACGGAGTCGCCGCGGCGAACGTAATCATCGCGCTGGGCAACCTCGAAGGCCGACTGCGCCGGATGGAGGGGGCGGCGCGCCTGTATCGCGAGGCCGCCGATCTATTCCAGCGGAAAGGCGAGCCGAGGCAGGCGGCCGACGCTCTGCTGAGCGAAGCGGATGCCTTCGTCAAGCTCGGTCGGCAGGACACCGCGATCGAACGAATCCAGGCCGCCAACACTCTCTTCGCGCAGCTCGATGACACCCTCGGCATGGCGCACACCGCCTATCGCCAGGGAATGCTGTCGCTGACCACGGCGCCGGAATCCGCCGACGAGCAGCTCGAGTTGGCGGCACGCTTGTTCGGGGATCACGTCAGCCGCGATGTCGATCAGATCGACGTGGCGCTGCCCGACGCGGTCAGCGACTCGCGCCGCTACCCGCCGTTCGTCATGCAGCGCATCTGTCTGCGTGAGCGCCAGAAACTGGGCGGTGGTCCTCGCGGTGCGCAGGTGCCGAGCCGCACGGGCTCGGCGCGACGGCTGAGAAGCGATGGCGACCTCGGCTCCGGACCTCAGAGCTCATCGCTGACCACGTTGATCGGGATCGGCCTGCTGGTCGTCGGCGGCCTTGTTCTTCTCGGGCCGCAACTCGCCAGCGAGGGCGGACCGCTCGAGGACCTCGCCCAGGCGCTCGGCGGCGCAGTCTCGGCGGCGACCCTACTGCATCTCGGTATTGGCTTGTTCGGTGCGGTGACGGGAATGGTGGCCGCGCAGCAGATCGGAATCTCGGCTCCCGTGGTGTTGTTGGCACTGGCGGTTGGTGTCGGCATGATCTTCCACGAGGTCGGTCGCGCTGTCTTTCCGGGGGCGAGCAGCAGCAGCAAAGCGGTTGTGACGGAAGCGGCCAAGATCGAGGACGAGGCGATGCGACTCGGGCGCGCCGAGGCTGCCGAGCATCTCATCGACGCGCGCACTCTGCTGCAGCGTGAGAATGTAGGCGGCGCACGCGCCAAGCTCGAGGCCGCATACGGAGCGTCGAAAGAGATCATCGATCCGAAAGGTCAGGTGCGAGCGCTCGAAGAGCTCTTGGCTCTGGAGCGCCAGTACGGGACGACGGCCGAGCAGTTGGCGGCGGCGGAACGATTGTACGACGACTTGCGCGGCTTCGATGACGAGCGCGGTCGCGAAGTCCTCGAGGAAATCGTCGGTCTCTCCACGCGGCTCGACGACCATCCACGGCTGCGCGACACGCAGATGAAGCTGCTGGCGAACTACGAGCGCGTCGGCGACACCGCGGGCGAGGTGACGGCGTTGCTGGCGCTGGCGGCGCTGGACCGCGACGCCAAGGATCTCGAGGGAGCGTATGAATGGTTCCGCCGTGCCCACGCCGGCTACCAGACGCTGCGCGATGCCGAAGGCCAGCTCGGAACGTTGCTGGCCATGGGCGACATCGACTCGCGGATGGGCCGCCGGCGGCGTGCCTATGGGCGGTATTATGACGCCTTCGCGCTCTATCGAGAGCTCGATGACACGGCCGGGCAGGCGGCGATGCTGCTGAACATGGGCGCGATCGACGAAGCACTGGAGCGCTACGAGGAGGCGACCGCGGCCTTCCGCCAGGCCGAGCGATTGTTCGAGAGTGTCGGCGATCGGCCCGGCCAAGCGCTCGCCGCGCTGCGATTCGGCTCGACCCAAGTGACGCACGGCAACCAGCGCCAGGCGCGTGAAGGCTTTCTCCGCAGCCTCGAGATGTACGATGCGCTCGATGACGTCGGCGGTCAGGCGCGCGCGCACTTCGGCCTCGGCAACCACTGGCTGAAGGTCGGCGATCGCGAGGAGGCGATCCGTCACTACGAGCTGGCACGCGACCTCTTCGGTCGCGTCAATGAGGCGACGGGGCAGTTGGCGGCATTGCGCGAAATCGCGATCATCGCGCACGAGGCGGGCAACGAGGCGACGGCGGGCAGCCGGCTCGACGAGGCACGCCGCGTCAGCCGCGATGTCGCCGATCCGACGACTCGCGCCGGCATGCTGCTCAGCGCCGGCGATCTGGCGCTGTCGCTGGAGCGCGTCGAAGCGGCACGCGACACCTATCGCGAGGCGATGACGCTGTACGAAGCGATCGGCGACGACCCCGGTCGGCGGGCGGCCGATCAACGCCTGTCGCGACTCCAGAGTGCAGGTTGATTGGATCGGCGCTCCGGCACGCACTGAACCGCCGTTCTCCCCCCGACAGCGCTCGACTGGGGTCTCCGACGTTGACTTACACGGAACGCGGGCCATAGCATCCTCCAAGTCGCAACGACGCGACGAAGGGGGAGCTGGTAGACTAGGTTGTTCCTTCCCGTCCGGCTCGAGACGAAGGGAGGGCTCGCGATGCTTTGCAGGAGAGCTTCGCACGCGTGGAAGGCGATGATCGTCGCGGTATGCGCGGCATCCGCACCTGCGGCGGCCGACGTGGATTTGAACGGCCCGTGGCGCGTCAACGCAGCGACCTCGCCGTATTTCAATCCGGACCTGTCGTGCATCGTCGACGTGGTGCAGATCGGGAGCGCGCTGACCGTAACCGGCAACGATTGCTCGCTACCGATCAATCTCAGCGGAACGATCGATCCGATGAGCGGCGTCTTCAGCGCCAGTGGCTCCTCCAACCCGTTCTTTTGCCCGAGTCTCTCGATCAGTGGGACGGCACCACCGGCGGGGACAGGCTTCGGTGGGACTTTCAGTTGTACGGGAGTGATTCCCGTGACGGGTCCGTTCTCCGCCGGCCTATGCGCAAACGGAGAGCTCGACGCCGCCGAGGATTGCGACGACGGCAATCTCAACACCCACGACTGCTGCGCGCCGACCTGCGAGTTCGATGCAGTGAACGAGTTCTGCTTCGGCCCCGACACAGACTGCAACGACAACGGCTGCGACGGCGCAGGAACCTGCGTCGGCGATCCGGGTCCCCCGGGCGTGCGCTGTGAAAGCGATTTCAACGGCTGCACCAACGACGTCTGCGACGCTGCTGGCAACTGCACACATCCGGACCTGCCGGCAGGTACTACATGTGAGCTCGACTTCAACGTTTGCACCGACGACACGTGCGACGGTGCCGGCGAGTGCGTGGCGGCGCCGAACACCGCGCCGTGCGACGACTACAACGCTTGCACGATCGGCGACCAGTGCGCTGCCGGCAGTTGCGTTCCAGGCGACAGCTTCGCGCCGACCGGTACCGGCTGCAACACCGACGCCGATCTCTGCACCATCGACGAGTGCGACGGCGCAGGTGGATGTCAGAACGTCGATTGCTCCTCGTGCTGCGGCGGCCCTTCCTGCGTCGAGCAGGTTTCGTCGATCTGTGCGACGCCCGCGGAACCGTCGGCCAAGTTGCAACTGTCGCGTCGCGAGGGCGATCCGGAATACGACCGACTGACTTTCAAATGGGCGGGTCCGACGGACCTGGCCGATCTAGGAGACCCCAGCGATGACACCGACTACGAGCTGTGTCTCTATCAGATAGGCGACTTCCCGCCGTCGCAGCCGCGCTTGCGCTATCAGGGGCGGGCCGGAGCAGGCGGCAACTGTGGAGAGAAGGCGTGCTGGCGGAGCTCGGCGTCGGGCTTCTCGTTCAAGGATCCGGAGCTGGATCCCGACGGCCTCTATCTCCTGAAGTTGCGCGGCGGCGGCAACATTACTGCCAAGGGCAGGGGCGCCAACATCGGGTGGGATCGCCTCGACTTTCTCGCGGCGCCCCTCACCATGCAGCTCAAGGCGAGCAACGGCATGTGCTGGTCGGCAACCTGGGACACTCTGAAGTCGCGAAAGTTCAACCGTCTGAAAGCCACCGGCGGTCAATGAGCTCCCCGCGGGCGGCGGCGGTCACTGGCCGTCGCTGCCCGGCGGTGGGCACTGCGCCGCGGCGGCGTGCAGCGTGAGGATGCGCCGCACCTCTTCGATCGTGCGCGGATCGGAGAGCGTCGTGTGTCCGCCGGGGATGACGAGCTCGGAGGCGGCATTGTCGATGTGGGCGCTGGCGAACTTGACGACGCCGTCGCCGCCGTCCTCGCGAGAGTCGCCCGGATAGAGCGGGATGATCGAGTGGTAGGGTACGTCCGCCGCTACGTCGAGCTCGGAAACGGCCTGGATGAACGGATTGCCCGGCGACATGTTGTCGATACTGGTCGGCATTCGGTTCGCCACCAAGCCCGGTCGCGAGTACTTCCCGAGGCCGGTGATGTCGGTGCTGATCTCGAGCACGTCACCTGGCAGCCGAATGAGCCGTGATGCGAGGCGCTGCACGATTCGCGAGCTGGCGAGATAGCTGCCACGGTGCGGTGTGGCGATGAAGACGAGGCGGTCGACGTACGGCAGTGGCTCGAGGAACGCCATCTCCTCGAACAAGGCGCGCGCCTTGGGGCGCAGGTGTACCTCGTCGAACGGCGTGCGGTAGTAGGCGTCCCACAGAGCGTTGCCGGTCTCCACCGCGGTCAATTTTGTCAGCAGCCCGCCCTGGCTGTGCCCGAGCACGATCATGTCGTTCAAACAGTTCTCCGGATGATCGACGGAGAGCTCGCTCACCGCCTTGCTGAGGGCGCGCCGCAGCAGCATCGACGAGTACATGATCGGACTGCCGGAATCGTAGCGGAAGAACCAGAAGTGGTAACGGTCGCGGATCGTTTCGTCGTACTGCAGATCGTTGATCATGTTCGCCCAGGTCGCCGGACTCGAATCGGTGCCATGCACGAACACTGCCGGGATCTTGTTCCCGACATAGGGCTCCTGAGCGCTGAGGGCGCTGTCGCCGCGGGTCAGAAGGGCGCGACCGAGGAATCGCGCCAACTCGCTTTCCCAGAAACGCGACTCTTCGAGAGTCGCAGCAAGAGCGGCCGAGGAGTCGCTGCGCAGCGGCACCTGGCGACTCGCGATGTCGATCGAGTGGTCTTCATCCGCCGTCTGGACCTCCAGCGTCCCGCTCAGCTCGTTGCCGCGCAATTGCCGGCGCGGCTCCGGTATCCGCACCAGCACCGTCGCCGCCACCCACGCCGTCGATGCGACGAAATCGGTCTCGCCGTCGGGGAGCCGGGTGCGCGCCGCGACCGGGACGCCGATGCCCGGCTTCAGGTAGTGGTTGCGCAACCCGGCGAGACTGAAGGATCCCGACCAGCGGAAGTCCGTCAGAGTTCGCAGCCCCCACTGCAGCTCGTTGGGGTCGAACGCGATCGAGATCGACCCGAACGGCAGGGTATGCACACCGCCCGCGATGACCATCGCGCCCGGCTCCGTGTCGGCGAACGCATGTGCCAGTCCAGAGGCATATAGGTCGGCGGCGACCCGGAAGCGGCCGTCGAGCGGCGCGACGTGTTGGTCGCGGATCTCGGGGAAGAGGAACGCGTATGCATAGACGGCGGCGGCGAGAAAGTGCGGCCGCGCCTCGTCCGCCAGAGCGGCCGCCGATTGATCGCGGCTCAGCGAGCGCTGTTTCAGCTTGCCCGCGGCCGTCGGACGGGGCCGCGACCGCTTCTTACCGTCCAGCGCCCGGCCGTGCATGTAGCTCAGCTCGGCTAGTGCGAACAGCTCATCGCGCCCCCCTGTTCCGTTCGCCACCATGGCGTGCATTTGAGCGATGCACGAAGCGCGTTGATCGTCTTTGTCGTAGGTTTCCTGCAGCGCCAGTCGCCGCAACGTGATCGAAGTAGCATTGCTCAGCGTCGAGCTATTGAGAGCAGTCGCGGTGTTCTGGCGATAGGCGACCGACGGGTCGACGGGGTCCAAGCCGATCCGCCCCGACGTGCACGACGAGAGCGCGATTGCGATGGCGCCGACGGCGCAACGCGCGAACCCCCGCAGCTCCGCATTGCGGCGGGGAGTGCGATTCACATGACTATCGCCGCCCGTGGCGTCGCCCAGCCCCATCGAGCTGAACCGGATAGTGGAGCGGCGATTGGAAGTAAAGATCGTCGGCCGTCAAAGGGCGAGATCGGCGACTACCGATGGGGGTGATGCGCTGCCAGCGGTTCGCACCGCGACGCACGGTGGGTTGCTCGGCGAGCACCTGTAGACGACTTGTGAGCGCTTCGACGCGTGTGACATGGTGCGCGCGATGTCGATCCGGATGCGCGCGTCGAGAGCGGCCTTGCATCGCCGGGCGGCGGCGTGAGCGCAGCGCGCATGGCCGGACGCCGTGTACACGAGCTGCGCAAGGGGCGATCGGACGCGGTGCCGATCGTCTGCCTCGTCGTGTTCAGCGTGGTCTGGATCGCGGTGGCGATCTCGCCGCGCTACCGCGATGCCTGGCTGCTCGAGAACGGATTGACCATGATCGCGGTGCCGGCGGCCGTCGCCACCTATCGCCGCTTTCCACTCTCCGACCGGTCCTACGTTCTGCTGACTGCATTCCTGCTGATGCACACCGTCGGCAGCTATTACACGTACTCGGAAGTACCGATCGGCTACTGGGCGCGCGATGCGCTGGGCCTCGAGCGCAACCACTACGATCGCGTCGTGCATTTCATGTTCGGTCTGTTGCTGTGCCGCCCGATGCGCGAGCTGACGATCCGCCGGCCGGCCGCCGTCGGGCCGTTCCCGACGGCGCTGATCAGTGTCGCCCTGGTGGCACTAGCGAGCGTGACCTACGAAGTGGTCGAGTGGTGGGCCGCGATCATCAGCGATCCCGAGGCGGGGACGGCCTTCCTCGGTACCCAGGGCGACGTCTGGGACGCACAGTGGGACATGGCGCTCGCCTGCGGCGGCGGCATCATCGCCGCGCTGGTGCACTACAGCGAGAGCCGCCGCCCACAGCCGAGCCGTCCGACGCAGGTGCGCCGGCGCGCGCAGCGCATCCGCACCGGTCGCGCGACGCCGGTGCGGTGAGCTGTCGCGCCTGTTTTCAATGGGCTGCTAGGGATCTGTGGCCCGGAAGAAGAGGCGGTAAAGGGCCGGCAGTACGAGCAGTGTCAGGGCG
>CADEER010000032.1 GCA_902826395.1 uncultured bacterium | reverse complement strand
TGATCGTGTACGGGTACGCGTACGAGTACGTGTACGGGAGAAAACCGACAGTCCCTTTCCGCCGGGATGACTTCGAGAGCTGCCTTCTCCGTGTCTCTGTGCCTCTGTGGTGAAGGAATTTGACGCTTGTTCACGGATCGTAGCCGAGGCTGCGCAGGCGTTCGCGTGCCGACTCGCTGAGCTCGCCGCTGTCGCCGCCCGATTCACCGTGGCCGGCGTCGTGGGTGTCGAGCAGCTTGCGCAACTGGGCGGTTTCGTCGGGGAGGTCGCTGGCGACGTTCTTCTTCTCTTCTCGATCGCTGCGATGGTCGAAGAGCTGGAGCGCGGTATTGCTCTCCAGATACGTGTCGGGAAGCGGATCGTCCGGATCCTCGCCGCCGGCGAGGAATGGCTCGCGGCTGATCAGCTTGAAGTCGTCGGTGCGGGTGCCGCGCAGTACTTGGCCGATGTTGCGCTCGCGGTCGCCGACCGGGACCTTGCGCGCCGAGAAGGCGAGAACGGCGTGCGTCTCGAGGTAGGCGTGATTCTCGGCGTCGGGGTTTTCGGCCAGCAGGCTGCGGCTGGCGCGCTCGCCCGGCGCATCAACGCCGGCGAGTTCGAGGATCGTGGCGAAGATGTCGAGGTTGCGCACCAGGCGAGAGACGCGCTCGCCGGCATCGCGATCGTGCGGCAGGCGGACGATCAGCGGAACGTGCACGCTGGTGTCGTAGAGGTCGAAGCCGTGCCCGAAGAGGCCGTGCTCCTTGAGCGATTGACCGTGGTCGCTGTGGAAGAGGACGGCGGTATTCGGATAGCGCGGATCGGCGCGCAGAGCGGCGAGGAGGCGGCCCACCTGGCGGTCCATCTCCTCGACATCGGGATCGTAGCGCGCGATCTGCGCATCGAGCTGCGCCTTCTTCTGCTCCGCCTCGACGTCGATACGCTTGCCCTTTTCGTGCGGGCCGAAGAAGTGCACCCAGAGGAACATCGGCTCCTGGCGATTGCGCTCGAGCCAGGCGATCGCCGTGTCGGCGACTTCGCTATCGGTGCGGTAGGCGTTGCTCTTCTCGCGCAGCAGGCGCCACTCGTTGCGCGCCTGGTCCGACCCGTCGCTCGGGGCTTCCGGGATCCCCGTCGTCTTCGCCTCGCTGTCGGCGAACAGCGAACGGGTCATCTCGTCGTCGTAGTGGTCGAAGCCCTGCGCGAAGCCGAAGTAGCGGTCCAGCGGATAGGATCCGACGATTGCCGCGGTCGCGTAGCCTGTTGCCTTCAAGAGCTCGGCGAGCGTCTGCTGCTCGTCGCCGAGGATGTCGTTCCACGATCGGACGCCATGCACGCTCGGGTAGGTGCCGGTCATCACCGAGCTCAGCGACGGCAGGGTCCACGATGTGTCGGCGAACGCCTTCTCGTAGACGATGCCGCGCGCCGCCAGGTCGGCGATCGCCTCGGTGTCGATCTTGTAACCGTACGGGCTCAAGCGGTCGGCGCGCAGGGTGTCGACCGTGATCAGGACGACGTTCGCCGGTTTGGTGGGCTCGCTGCGGCATGCGCCGAGCAGAGTGCAACCGGCGGTCAGCGCCAGCGCGGCCAGCGCTGCGCTCGCGCGGCCGCTCTTGGTCGATGAGGGGGCGGCGCCGGGATGCATGCACCACATCAGTGGGCCGTGCGCTCGGGGATCGAGAACGAACGGTCGCCTGTCGACGCCGATTCGCGCTTGCGGCCCACCGCGACCAGCGCCATGCCGCGCGACGGCTGCAATCGCTGCTCAAGGCGCAGCAGCGGGACCAGTAGGTTGGCAAAGCGCGCTTGGATGCCCGGGACGGCACGCCGACCGAGCAGCTTGCCGTTGACGTACCAACCGATCACCCCCGGCAGGTTGAAGAAGCGCAGCGATTCGACCTCGAAACCCGCCTCTTCGAGCAATCGCTGCAGATCGCGTCGCTCGTAGCGGCGGTGATGTCCGATGGCGCGATCGATCTCGCCGAAGATCGCCTGCAGCGCCGGCACCTGGAGAACCAGCCTGCCGCCGGTCGGCAGGATCGAGGCGAAGGCGGCGAGCGCGCCGCGGTCGTTCTCGATGTGCTCGAGGACGTTCAGACAGAGCACGGTGTCGAAGTTGCGAGCCCGCAGCGCCTCGAAATCGGCCTTCTCCCAGTCGATGTTCTCGACCTCGATGTGATCGAGGTGTCCGACCGAGGTGCGCAGCATCTCGAGGTAGCGCTCGTCGTTGTCGGTCGCCAGCACGAAGTCGCGCTGGCGCAGATAGTGGGTGAAGTTGCCGACGCCGCAGCCGACCTCGAGGACGCGGTTGCCGACGTGCGGCTCGAGCAGCGACCACACCCAATCATTGTACCGGCGCGCGTTGCGCAGGCGGCGCAGCGTCACGAAGGCGGGGTCGCCGTCGGCTTCGCCGTCGACGATCGCGTACTTCGCGATCGTCCAGATCGCGGAGAACCCGTCCTTCCAGCCGATCTTCTTCCCCTCCCAGTACTCGCGGCCGTGGTAGGAGATCGGAATCTCGTAGATGCGACAGCCCATCTTGGCGAGCTTCGCCGTGATTTCCGGCTCGATGCCGAAACGGTTCGACTGCAGGTGAATGCGCTTGAGGATGTCGGTGCGAAAGACCTTGTAGCAGGTCTCCATGTCGGTGAGGTTCAGGTCGGTGAACAGGTTGGAGAGAAACGTCAGCAGCCGGTTGCCCATCGTGTGGCGAAAGAACAGCACGCGCCGCGGGCCGCCGAGGAATCGCGAGCCGTACACGACGTCCGCATCGCCCGCGAGGATCGGCTCGATCAACTGCGGATACTCGTCTGGATTGTACTCGAGGTCGGCGTCCTGGATCAGTGCGATGTCGCCGCGCACGTGCTCGATGCCGCGGCGCACCGCGGCTCCCTTGCCGGCGTTCTGCTCCTGAAGGAAGACCCGCAGCTCGTTGTCCGGGTCGTCGCCCCAAGCGGCGACGACCTTTTCAATGACGGTGCGCGTGCCGTCGGTCGAAGCGTCGTCGACCAGCAGGATCTCCTTGCGGATCGGCACCGCGCGCACCTTGTCGAGGATTTTGGCGAGCGTG
This sequence comes from uncultured bacterium, assembly GCA_902826395.1. GTDB lineage: Bacteria > Desulfobacterota > Binatia > HRBIN30 > CADEER01 > CADEER01. Next base: position 36,528 of record CADEER010000032.1, on the reverse strand, counting down.
TGGCGCTCGTTGTACACCGGCACGATCACCGACAGGCGGAAGTCCTTGCGCATGCGAATGGCCTGTATGTTCCGGAAGTGGCGGGCAGCGCAAGCTTGCCTGTCCAGGGTGTCGAGGCGAGGCAGTCTGGGCGCTGGATGGGGATGATTGCCTGGATGATTCAGACGGGCCGGGCGAAGTAGGTTTCGACGCCGACCATTCCGGTCCACAGAATGCGGTCTTCGACGGACATCAGGCGTGACGCGGCGGTGGCGATCCTTTCCGGCGTAGCGCCGAAGCGGCGCAGGCGGGAGATCAGATAGCCGACGCGCACCGCGCGCTTCTGATTGTGTTTGCGGTCGAGGCGGAAGCCGGTCTTGTCGAGCAGCATCTGCAGGGTGCGGTTGTTGAAGTGGACGGTGTGCATCTCCATGAACAGCGGAAAGTGACGGCCGAACAGGCGCGCCACGGCGGTGTCGAGATTGTGGGTCGCGAAGACCAGCAGGCCATCCGGTCGCACGTAGCGCCGCAGGATGGTGAGGACTTCGACCGGGTTGGGCACGTGCTCCAGCACGTCCCACATGGTGATGACGTCGAACGTTTGATCGCTGCGGTACTGCTCGACCGGCCCGTTGAACACATCGAAACCCAGCTCGTTGCGGGCGTAGTCGGCTGCCCAGCGGCTCGGCTCGACGCCGCGGACGTTCCAGCCGCGCTCGCGAGCGCACTCGAGGAAGAATCCCGTGTAGCAGCCGACGTCGAGCAGATCGCCGATGCGCTGCTCCGCCTCGATGGCGTCGAGCTCGCGGTGGAAGGTGAGGCGTCGGGACTCGCGCTGCGCCAGGTATTCCGGGTCCTCCACCTGTGCGTACTGCCCGGCCACGTCGCCGCATTCGGGGGCCGCTTCGTTGAACACCATCGAGCAGGCGGTGCAGCGGAAGATGTCGGGATGGATTCCCAGGCCGAGGCTCGTGCAGTGATACTGCGAACCAGCCGCGATCGCTTTCTTCCCCTTGGCGAGCGTGCTCGGGTAGGGGAGCTCTAGCTCGGTACCGCCGCAGAGCGGACAGTTGTCGATCGCCATCCTCGTCGGAGCAACCGACCCCCCGGCGTCGGAGCGCTCTGCGACCCTGCCGACCGCGCTCACGCAGCGAGTTGCCCGGAGCTGCCGGGTTCTTCGCTCGCCGGATGGCTGGGCGGCGAGAACTTCCGCCACAGCGACTTCCACGCCATCTTCAGCGTGACCTTGATGCCCTCGAGGCCCAGGTACGGGAAGGTGATCGGGATCAGCGCCACGTACAGCAACAGCGCCAGGCGCTTGTAGTGGTTGTTGATCATCCAGTGCAGCATCGGCCTCAGCGCCTCGGGCGTGCGCACGTAGATCGGCGTCGTCTTGGCGAGCGTTTCGGCGAGCTCTTTGTGCGGGTGCTTCAGGATGGACTCGTGGTGATAGCCCGAGATGCCCTGGCGAACCTTCTCCTCGCCCTGCTCATCGAGGTAGCCCATCTGCACCGACTTCTCGTACAGCTTGGTCTTCGGGAACGGGTAGAAGACGTATGCCGACGATTGGGTCGGCTGGATCTTCTCGACCATGCGCAGCGTTTCCCACATCTGCTCGGGGGTCTCGCCGGGAATGCCGTAGATGCACGACACCTGCAGGCCGATGCCCGCGTCCTTGATGGTCTGCGCGGCATTGAAGATCAGCTCGTCCGACATCGGACGCTCCATCAGATCGCGGCGGATCTCCGGCGAGCCGGAATCGACGCCCATGAAGACGGTCATGCAATTGGCCGACTTCATCGCCTCGACGAGACGAGGCTTGATCGTCGTGGGGTATCCGAAGCAGTACCACGGGAGATTGATCTCCTTGCGGTACGCCTCGCAGAACTCCTCGACCCACTTGGCGTTGGTCGTGAAGTTGTCGTCGTGCACCGAAACCGTCTTGGCGTCGTACTTGGCGAGATTGACCTTCAGCTCCTCGATCACGTTGGGGATCGAGCGCTTGCGCAGGAAGTTGCCGGTGCCTTTGAAGATGTCACGCTGGTAGTGAATGTTGCAGAACGTGCACTTGAACGGGCAACCGCGGCCGGTGAAGACCTCGAGGTTGTCGTGGAAGCAGCCGTACTCGAACCAGAGCTGCTTTTCCGGAAACGGCAGCTTGTCGAGGTCGTTTTCCAGGGGAGCCATCGGGTTGCGAATGATCAGCCCGCTCTGCTTGGCCCACATGCCGGGCACCGACGTCGTGTCTTCGCCCTTCTCCATGCGGGTGACCAGATCGAGCAACGCGAGCTCGCCCTCGCCGAGGCAGACGTAGTCGACGTCGGGATGGCTCAGGACGTACTCGGGGAGCGCCTGGGCGTGGTGACCGCCGACGACGATCGGCACGCCGAGCGACTGCTTGAGCCTGGCCGCCATCTGCTTCGCAAACGGCCACAGGTTGGTCAGCGCACCGATCGCAACCAGGTCCGGATTGAAGGCTTTCGCCCGTTCGAGCAGCGCCTCGTGCCGGTTCAACCACTGCAGCTTGGGTGCCTTGAGAAAGAGATTGTCGTCGAAGCCAGGGTCGAAAATCAGATCGATCTCGTGGCCATTGGCTTTCAACATCGACATCAGGTAGCCGACGCCCAAGTTCTCGATTCCCCGGTAATAGAAGAGCACTCTCATCGTTCAGCCACGCTTGCACGGCCATTCGCGGAGTGTCAAGGTCCGTTTTTCCCATTGAGTCGACGGCGCATGGGTTTGTTCGTCCGATGCGCACTCGATCGAAGCGATTCCCAACCGCATCGCGATCGAACGCGGGCCGCGGTCGAAGCGGAGGCGAATCGTGGTACGCAGTTCTCGCATCCGTGGCGCGCTCCGTTGTAGGGTGCGGGGGTTCAAACCGCTTTCAGACCTTCCGAACCCAGCAATCGACTCAGATGAGCCCAGCTCAGGCATTGGTCGTGATTCCGACCTACAACGAATCCGCCAATATCCGGCCTCTGGTGACGGAGATTCTCGAACAGTCCGACGACCTGCATGTGTTGGTCGTCGACGACGCGAGTCCGGACGGCACCGGTGAGCTGGCCGACGAGCTCTGTGCCCAGTTTGCGGGGCGCGTGAAGTGTCTGCACCGGTCGGGAAAGCTCGGTCTCGGCAGCGCCCATGTCGCGGGCTTCCGGGTCGGCCTGGCCGAGGGGTACCCCGCGGTTCTCACCATGGACGCCGACCGCAGCCACAGTCCGCGTTACATCCCGGGCATGCTGGCGACCATGGCCGATGCCGACATGGTGATTGGCTCGCGCTACATGGCCGGCGGCGGGCTGGTGAATTGGCCGCTACATCGCCGGCTGTTGTCGCTGTGGGCAAACAACTTCACTCGGGCCCTGCTGCGCCTGCCGGTCGCCGACTGCACTTCCGGTTACAGGTGCTACAGCCGCGAAGTGCTCGAGACCGTTGAGCCCGACGATGTTCGCGGCTCCGGCTATTCGTTCCTCGAGCAGATGGTGTGGAAGGTCCACACGGCGGGCTTTCGCGTCGTCGAGGTACCGATCGTCTTCGAGCAGCGATACGCGGGCGCCTCGAAGATCGACAAGTCGGAGATCTTCCGAGCCGCCTGGCACGTGCTGGCGACTGCGATCTTTCCGCCGACGGTACGCAAGCGCGGGCGAGCGACTCCGGCATCGCGCGAGGACTCCTCTGCGGTCAGCGAAGCCAGCCTTCGGGACGCGCCGTAAGGCGGCGCCGCCCGTCGGCAGAGAAGGGACACCGCGCTTTTGACTGGACCGATGACCCAGGCCCGACCCCTCGATACCTGGGGTGGTTTGCTGATCTGTTGGGTGCTGGCCTTGTGGGCGCGTTTGCGCGCCGTGCTCGGCGGTCCGCCGCTCCCCCCGTTGCGTGCCACGACTCCGCCGGGGCCCGAGCCGCTGCCGCTGCCGCGTCGAGTGCTCGCCATCAAGTTCTACGGCCTCGGCAACATCGCGATGCTTCTGCCGGTGCTCAAGGAGCTGCGCGACGCGTTGCCAGAGGGCGCCGAGATCGACTTCCTGACGCTGGAGGGAAATCGCGTCCTGCTCGAGGCGAGCGGGCTGACCAATCACGTTCTGACGGCCCGTCTCGACACGTCGCTCCAGTTCGTCGCCGGAGTCTGGCGGGCGCTGCGCTTTGCTCGCTCGCGTCGCTACGACGCGGTCATCGATTTCGAGCAGTTCATCAAGGTCTCGGCGATCGTCGCATATGCCACCGGCGCGCCGGTGCGGGTCGGCTTCAACACCGACGGGCAGAACCGCGCCTGGCTGTACACGACGCGCGTCGTGTACACGGACAGCGAGCACATGTCGGGAATCTTCCGCCGCGTGCTGCGGCCCTTCGGCATTGCGCCGAGCAACGAGCTGGTGCCCCTGCACATTCCGCCGGCCGACGAGCGCGCCGTCGAGGAAATGCTCGCCGAGGGCGGCATCGAGAGGCATGCGTTTCCGGTGATCGGCGTGCACGTCGGCAGCGGGCCCAATTTCTATCGCGTGCCGCTCAAGCGCTGGCCGCTCGAGCACTTCGTCGAGCTGTGCGACGCGCTGGCGGAGCGCTACGGCGCGCGCATCGTCCTCACCGGCCAGGGAGCCGAAGAGAGGGTGCTGGTGGACGAGGTGAAGCGGCGCTTGCGCCACTCCTGTGTCGACACCTGCGACCGACTTTCCGTGCGGATGCTCCTCGCCCTCATGCGGCGATGTAATCTGGTGGTTTCCAACGATACCTCGGTAATGCACCTCGCCGCTCTGGTGCGCACACCGGTGGTCGCGTTCTTTGGCCCGACCGCGCCGATCCACTACGGCCCGAACAACCCGGAGGATCTCGTCTTCTACCGCGACCTCTACTGCAGCCCCTGCCTCACCAACTACAACTTGAAGATCAGCCGCTGCGTCGACCCGGTGTGCATTCAAGGCATTTCGGTCGCCGACGTCCTCCACGGAATCGACCGCCGCTATCTCGGCGCCGGAGCACCGCTGCGAAACGCGCTCGAGCCGAGAGCGGAAGGCGCTGGGGCGACGCGCAAGGTATCGTGAAGCGGCGATGGCGGTGCAGCAAAAGACGAGGCGCGGAGCTGCGATCCGGCGCCTGGTGCGATCATGAGCGAAGTGGTTGACGGATTGGCTGCCGATCAATCGCGCCGCCACCGCGAGCGCCTCAAACGCGAGCAGGAGTTCTTCGGGAAGTTCGCGGCCGCCGACCAACGCCTCTTCTGGGCAGAGCTGGGGCCGGCGGCCGAGCGCCGGCGCGAGTACCGCACTGCGCGCGTCGTCACCGCCGCCGGTCTGGCGGCGCGGCCGGATGCTCGGGTGCTCGAAGTGGGCTGCGGTCTCTGCGATTACACACCCCATTTTGCGCGCGGCTGGAGCGGCAGCCTGATCGGCATCGACGCCGCGCACGGCTTGCTGCGCGAGGCGCTCCACAGCGGAAGGACGTGTCCGGAGAATGAGGCAGAGTCGGCGCGCATCCAGCTGACCTCTGCCGACGCCGCGGCTCTGCCGTTCGGCGACGCCGTGTTCGACGCCGTCCTGGGCAACGCCGTGCTCCATCATTTGAGCTTGGATCTGGCGCTGCCGGAGTTGTCGCGCGTTCTCAAGCCGGGCGGCATCTTCGCATTCGCCGAGCCCAATCTCCTCAATCCACAGGTTTTCGCGGTGCTGCGCATCCCCTGGCTGCGGCAGCGCGGCGGCGCGTCACCGGACGAAACCGCTTTCGTGCGCTGGCGTCTGGCGGCTCTGCTCGCGCAGCACGGCCTCGTCGACGTGCGCGTCGAACCGTTCGACTTCCTGTATCCGCTGACGCCGCAACCTTGGATCGATCTCGTCGAGAGGGTCGGGCGCCGCCTCGAGAAGACCCCGGTATTGTGCGAGATCGCCGGGTCGGTGCTCGCTGTCGCTCGCAAGCCAGGCCCTTGATCGCCGCAGCGCTTTGTCGCTGGCGATCGCTCACTCCACCAGCTAGGGTCGAAGCGTTTCGCCGAGAGCTTGAATGGCCCGCATAGCCCCATACATCGCGCTTGCTGCGCGTGCTCTCGAAGCGAACGTCCGCCGTCCGGATTTCCCCTTCAAGCTGACGTTCTGCATCACCTATTGGTGCAACTACAAATGCCAGACCTGCAACATCTGGCAGATGAAGCCGCGCGACGAGCTCAGGCTCGACGAGATCCAGCGCTTCTTCCGCAAGTCCAACCGCTTCCTGTGGGTCGATGTGACCGGTGGCGAGGTTTCACTGCGCAAGGATTTTCCCGGCGTCTGCGAGGCGATCGTCGAGAACTGCAAGAACCTCATGCTGCTGCACTACCCGACCAACGGCTACCTGACCGATAAGATCGTCGAGTACACGCGCGAGATCGCTCGTATGGGAGCCGAGAAGCTGATCATCACCGTCAGCACCGACGGCGACGAGGCGATGAACGATCGCATCCGCGGCATCGAGGGCGGATGGCGCCGCCAGATCGAGACGTTCCGCCGCCTGCGCGAGATTCCCGGCGTCGAGGTCGTGCTGGGGATGACGCTATCGGCCGCCAACGTCGATCACTTTCCGGAAGCGTTTGCCGCCGCGAAGCGCGAGATTCCCGATCTCGACTACCGCGACTACCACGTCAACATCGTCCACGAGTCGGATCACTATTTCGGCAACACGCCGCTCGGCCTGCGCCGCGGTGTCAGCGCCGCGGCGCTCGCCGATGCCAGCGAGAAATACGCGGCGCTGCGCGGCGCGAGCTTGCACCCGGTGAATGTTCTCGAGCGCGAGTACCTGAAGCGGGTGCGCCGCTACCTCGAGACCGGCAAGACCCCGATGCGTTGCCACGCGCTCAAGTCGTCCTGCTTCATCGACTCCTGGGGCAACGTTTTTCCGTGCACCATCTACGATCGGAAGATCGGCAGCCTGCGCGATGTCGACTACGATCTCGAGAAGATCTGGAGCTCCACCGGCGCGCTCGAGGTGCAGAAGGAAATCTGGGACTACAACTGCCCACAGTGCTGGACGCCCTGCGAGGCGTACCAGACGATCATGGGCAACTTCTTCCGTCCGGACACCAAGCGTGGCGTCGAAGGGGAAAGAGAGCAGGCAGCGCAGCGAGCATGAGGAGGCCGCGCGAGCTTGGCTCGCGCGGCCGATCCCATCGGAGCGCGAAGCGCGCACGGGGGAGAATCCCCAACGCCGCGTACCAGACGATCATGGGCAACTTCTTCCGTCCGGACACCAAGCGTGGCTCGGAGAGCGATCCCAGCGAGGCCGCGGTCCGCGCCTGAGCAGCGTCGCGCGGCTCGCGTCAGTCGGTTCGTCGTGCCGTCGCGACGACGTGTTCCCAGCGCGACGGGGGGATGATGCGCGCCAGGCCTCGTTCGATGCCGGCAAGCGTGTCGCGGACACCGCGGCGCTCACCGAGGCGCGGCAGGCCGAGCTTGTAGTGGAACACCATGCGACGCAGCGGCAATGGGTGAGCGGTCGAGATGGCGATTTCGTCGAGCGGTTGTCCGCGCAGCAGCGCCTCGACGCGCGTCGGATTGAACGCGCGCGCCTCGCGCTCGGCCGCGACGATGCGCGACTGCAGGTTGACCAGCGGGTTGCGGCCATTCGGCTCGATCAGCAGGAACCGGCCGCGCGGCCGCAGGACTCGCATCGCCTCGGCGAGCACGGCCTCGGGATCGTCGGTGTGGTGGAGCAGGTCGCGGATGAACACGGTCTGGAAGGCGCCAGCGACGAAGGGGAGGGCGGCGGCATCGGCGGCTGCGAAGTCGACGCCGGCGACGGCGCGACGGGCAAACGACACTTTCGGCGTGAATAGATCGGTGCCGAAGCAACGGCCGACGGCGCGCAGCCGATACAGGTTGTTGCCTTCGCCGCAGCCCATCTCGAGCAGCGGCGGCTCGACTAGCCCGAGCAGCGGCGCCAGCAACTCGTCCTCGGTATCGGCGAAGCCGGCGCCAGCCACCGTCCATTCGAATCGCTCGCGATCGGCGAAATCAAAATAGCGCACTTGCACCGGATCGGCGGACGGTGCCTCGGGGCGCGTCGGCGGCATGGCGCGGGTTGCTAGAGGCGCAGCGCGCCGGTGACCGCATCGAGAATGCGCAGAGCCGGATGGCCTTGGCTGCGGCGGCCGTTGCGCACGTACGAATCGTAGGCGTCCGTCATGAGCTGCACGTTGGTGCGCGCCGGCTCCCAATCGAGCGCCTTGCGGGCCCGGTCGATGTCGAGGATGAACGTCGAATCGGCGAGCAGGTAGTGTTCGGGCACGATCGGTGACTGCCCGACCAGGTGGAGTGCGCGCGCCGCGTTGCGCAGCGCCGCGGCGGGGATCGGGATCACTCGCGAGCGGCTGCCGGCGTGGCGAATGACGGCCTCGACCTGCTCGCGAACCGTCGGGACGCTCGCAGGATCGGAGCCGATGTTGAGGAAGATCGGATCGGTGCGGCGCTCCGCCGCCTGCACGCACGCGGCCGCGACATCGTGGGCGCTGACCATCTGGACCCGATTGCGGCCGCTGCCCAGCGTGAAGACCGGGCGGCCCGTGCGCACCCATTCGAACAGGATGACGAAGACGCCGCTCATCTCGGGGCCGAACAGGCTCATGGGGCGCAGAGCGGTGACGTTCAGTCCGCGCTCGACGGCGCGCCGGCACAGTGTTTCGGCCTCCAGCTTCGATTCTCCATAAGCGCCGAGAGGTGCGGTGGGATGCTCCTCGGTGCACGGCACCGTCTGCGGAACGCCGTAGATCCCCGAGCTGGAGATGAACACCACCTTCGGCGTGCCGAGCTCCTCGGCGACCTCCAACACGTTGGCGACGCCGGCGAGATTCATGTCGTAGATCTCGCGCTCGCCGTACGACGAGAACTGTGGCTTCATCCGCTGCCCGGCCGCCAGATGGTAGATCACGTCGACGCCGCGAGCCGCGTCGCGCAGCGCCGCGCGGTCGCGCATGTCGCCGAGGACGAAACCGAAGCGCGGATGCTCCACCTGCTGCGCCACCATGTCGAAGCCGGTCAGCGAGTCGCCGCGTTCGAGCAGCAGGTCGCGGAGAACCTGACCGAGCAGTCCGGAGCTGCCTGTGACGAGAGCCTTCATCAACTCGTCCGCTTACCGTGCTGCCTTCGCCACCGCAACGAGGTGGGGGCGTCGTGTGAGCTAATCGCCTATGGACGGATGCAGGTGTCTACGGATGCAGGTGTCTACGGATGCGGGTGTCTATTGCAGCAGCTCGTCGAGGCGGGCCTCGAGCGCGGCGACGAGGGCCGCATTCTCGGGCACCGACGCGCCGTTGTGCATCTCGTACGGGTCGGCGGCGAGATCGTACAACTCTTCGATCGCACTAGGATGGCGCACGAACTTGTGTTGCTCGGTGCGCACCATGTCCCAGGGTGGTACGGCGAAGCCGCCGGCGAAGTGTTGAGCGACGAAGTCGGTGCGCCAGTCTGCCGCGCCGGCGAGCAACTCGGTGAGACTTCGACCGTCCGGCGCGTGCCCGGGGGCGATGCCGGTGAGGGCGATCAGAGTCGGGGCGATGTCGATATTGAGGGCGAACCCCTCAGGTGCAGCGCCACCAGTGATCGCGAGAGGATAGGTGAGCACGAGAGGTATCCGGATCGCTTCTTCATAGGGCACTTGCTTGCCCAACCAGCGGTGCTCGCCCCAACCGAGCCCGTGATCGGCAGTGAATACGATGATGGTGTTGTCGGCCATGCCCAGGCGCTCGAGGCGCTCGGCGAGCGCCCCGATAGCCTCGTCGACCGCGAGCAGCGACTCCCGCTGCTCGCGGACCTTCGAATCATGCGCGGTCAGCGCGTCGAGCGAGTTGGTGGCGATGGCGCGAAACCAACCTGGCTTGTCCGAGATGTCTTCGTACCAGTTCGCTGGCCGCCAAGGCGGCAGCCACGCCAGGACTCCCGCGTGACGCGGCGCGGGAGTACTCGGCCCGTGGGGGGCGAAGGGCGCGAAGTAGAGAAAGAAGGGCTGGTTCGTGTTGTCACCGACAAAGCGAAGTGCGTGCTGGGCGAGCATGTCGGTGGAGTAATCGCTTGCGGCGTTGCCGTAGGCGCGGATCACGCCGTTTTCGTTCATCTCGTAGTCGAAAAAGTTCAGGCCGTCCTTGGCGAACGTCCGCCATTCGTCCCAGCCCGGCGGCACAGCCAGAGACATGTTGGCGGCGTTGTTCAAGTACTTGCCCAGCAGGGCAGTCCGGTAGCCGGCGGCCTGGAACCACGTCGCCAGCGTCGAGTCGTGGTGGAACGGCAGGCCGTTGTTCCCGGTGACGCCGTGGGCCGGCGCGTGCTGACCGGTGAGGATCCCGGCCCTACTCGGGGCGCACAGCGGTGTCGTCGTGAAGGCATTGGGGAAAGACACGCCGCGATCCGCCAGATCGAGCAGGTCGGGCATGAGGTTGATCCCTTCGGGATGCTGATCGTCGTCGACGATCAGGACGACGTTGGGTGGCACGGGCGGCAGATCCAGAAGATCGCTGACGATCGCCTCGAGAGCTGGCCGCAGACAGCGCTGCGCGGCCAAGCCATCCAGGACGTCGGCCGGCGGCAAGGTCAGCGATTCGCAGCGATCGCCGAGGCGCGGCAACGAACTTGACGCCGATGGTGTAATCGCCACATTGCAGCGGTCTTCGAGCCTGATCGCCACTCGCGATGCCTTCTGGCGCGTGCGTCCGGCGAGGCGCTCCTGCATGCGGCGCGCCACGAACTTGCGGGCCCCGCGATAAACCGCCGCCTGGCAGTGCAGCGCCGGCCCGATCGCCTCTGGAGTCATCGGCATGCCGCCGACCAGATCCAGAATGCGCTGAAACTCCTCGGCCCCGCACGCGGGGGGCGCCACCGCCGAGCATGCACCGCCTAGCAATCGGCGGTGCGCGCAGCTCATGGTGTCGCGCAGGGCAAGTCTGAAGGAGGCTTGATCGGCGGCGAGCGGACAGCCGGCGAGAGCTTCGCGCGACAGTAGCGCGACCGAGGTAAACGCGACGACGCTGACCAGCAGACGCTTGGACGCCGACATGACCCACCCCCTGATGAGGGTGTTACCCTGGCACAGGTAGAGCGGATTGTCATTTGCTCAGTTGCCGGTCTCTGTTCTGCTGCCGGAGCTGCTCGAGCAGGGCCTTGAACTGTTCGGACTCCTGCCACTCCGGGGCTGTATTCTTCAGTTTGAACAGGGTCTCCCGGGCGTCGTCGATCTTGCCCTGGAGAAGCTGTGCCTCGGCGAGCGGCAGCAACCACTCGGGGTGGTCGCGCGTATACTTGAGGGCTTCCTGGAATGCGCTCTCCGCCGCCGCCGGATCGCCCTTGATCTTGTATACCTCCGCCACCACGGCGTAGGCGCGCGGGCGCAGCGCCACGTACTGGCCGCCGATCTCGATCGCCTTCGTCATGTAGGTCAAGGCGTCGTCGTACTCTTCACGGATGAACTGAATGGCGCCGAGGTTGTAATAGATGAAGGCGCCGATGCGCTCGAAGGCGTGGATCGACTTTCCCTCGTCGTAGAGGCGCTTCGCCTCGAACAGGACGTCGTGCGCCTCCTCATAGCGCCCGGCGTTGAGATGGATGACGCCCAGATTGAGGCGCACGCGCGGACTGCCGGGCGACTTGCGCACCGCGTCCTCGTAAAGAAGCAGGTGGTCGCCCCATTGCACGGCTCGCGCCCGCGTCATGGCGGACCCCGTTCCGATCGCCGCGATGGTGACGATCGCCAGCAGCACGAGTGCGCGATTGCCCATTATGGCTTTCGACAGGTCCCAGACGGCGATCGCGGCGAGCAGCGCGAAACCGGCTAGCGGGATGTACATGCGCCTCTCGACCGCCAGATCGGCGAGCGGCATGACGGACGAGGTTGGTGCCAAGACGATAAAAAAGAACAGCACCGCGAACGAAAAGAAGGGATATGTGGTTCGCAACCGGATCGCGGCGAAGGCGAGCGCACCCAGGACGGCGAGCGGTAGCAGCACCGCGATCGCGAAAGGCGACCTCTGCAGCGCCAGATCGTAATCCATCGTCAGGCCGGTCGGTACGACCAGCATCCGCAGATAGTGGGTCAGGACGCCGACCTGCGTGCTGGCGTATTGCAGCGGCGTGAACTGTTCGAACTCGAAACCCGCCGATTGACCGTAGGGGGTGAAGTGTCGGTCGGATAAAAACACGCGGAACGCGACGTAGGCGGCGGCCAGAACGAGCGGCACGAACGCAGGCGCCATCGCCGCCGCTCGACTGCGAAGGCTGCGGAGATCGCCCTCGGCGATGAAGATATAGTCGTAGAGGACGAGGGCCAGCGGAATGGTCGCGGCGATCTCCTTGCTCGCCACGGCCAGCAGCGTCCCCGCCAACACCGCGACGCGCGCCGCGTTGCGGATCGGCGCGCGCTCCGAGCTCACGGCGATCGCGTACATCAGAATGGTCAGCAAATAGAAGAAGCCGGCCAAGCCCTCGCTGCGACTCGCCACGTAGGCGACGGTTTCCGTGGCGAGCGGGTGGCAGGCGAAAATCGCCGCGGCCGCCCAGGCGATCGGTTGGCTCCACGGCGCATAGCGCTGCGCGAATGCGGGCAGGCGCAGGGTGCGAAGCGCGAGAAGGTACAGCACGGCCGCGGTGCCGATGTGAATCGCGACGTTGGTGGCGTGGAACCACCACGTATCGTACTCGCCCTGTGCGTAGTTGAGCGCGTAGGTGAAGTCGACGAGTGGGCGGTTGCTGTAGGTGACGAACCGCGTCAGCGGCCAGATCTCTCGGACGAGCAGGCTCTGCTGGATCGAGTTGTGGTCATCGAATACGAACTCGCCAGTCAGGCTCGGGTAGTAGATGACCCAAGTCAGGACGGCCAACGACGCGATCGCGACGGCGTTCAGCCATGCCGGCGGCGCGGTGCCGGCCAATGTGACACGCGGCTGCGGTCGCGGCGCCGGAGCGGCCGATTTCGAGTGCGGAAACTCTTCGCGTGTCTTTTTTTCGCGGCTGGCTCTACCCATGGAGCCGGCGAACGTAGCCAATCATCGCGTACAAAGGCAAAGGTTGGGGCGGAGCTTGCGCTCAGTTTTTGTCGGTATCCGCCGGTGCCCTTCGCTGCCGCCGCGCCTCCTCCTCGAGCAAGGCTACGGTCTGCGCGAGTCGGCGGATCGAGTCGCGGTGCGACGACAGGACGAGCGAGTAGTGCAGCACGATGAAGAGCAGGAAGACGAACGCCACCAGGAAGAGCAGCGACGGCGGATAGCCGACGCCGACCGCCATGGCGATGTAGTCCAGCAGCGACCGGTAGAGCGAGAGCATCAGCAGCACCGCTCCGGCGCAGAGCCAGAGGATGGCGTAGCGCACGTTGAGGCTGGCGCGCCGCACGTTGGTGATGACGAAGACCATCAGCAACGCGCCCATCGACAGGGCGACGACCTCGAGCAGATAGTTGCCGTAACGAAACATCAGCGTTTTCCAAACGGCCTGACGTGCCCGATCAGCAAGGCGAGGATAACCTTGACCATGTAGAAGCCCGAGTACAAGGCTCCGATCGACGAGCGGCCGGTCTCGCGCTCGCGCATCACGACCGGGATCTCCGAGGTGCGGCAGCCCGCCGCCGCGGCGATGAAGAGCGCCTCGGTCTCCGGGTAGTCGTCGGGGTGCGACGTCGCCAGTACCGCGAAAGCGCGCCGGTTCAAGGCCCAATACCCCGATGTCGGATCGGTCGTTCGCGTGCCGATGAGCGACGACACCACCGAAAGGATGACGATGCCGAGACGCCTCACCAGCGTCGATTGGAAGCCCTCGCGAGCCAGGAATCGGGATCCGACGACGATGTCGCTTTCGCCGCGCTCGAGAATCGATACCAACGCCGGGATGTAGGACGGGTCGTGCTGGCCATCGCCATCCTGGCGAACGACGAAGTCATATCCGTTGCGCAGGGCATAGAGATATCCGCTCTGGACGGCGGCGCCGATGCCGAGATTGCACGGGTGGCGCAGCACCCGGGCGCCGACGGCCGCGGCGCGCGCCGCGGTGTCGTCGGCCGAGCCGTCGTCGATGACGACGATGTCGTGCGCGCAATGGTTCCGCACATCGCCGATCACGTGAGCGATTGCCTCCGCTTCGTTGAACGCCGGGATGATGACGAGCGTGGTCACTGCCGGGGCTCCCGTCGCGGTGCCGCGCGGCCGCGCCGCGGCCATCGTTCCACTCGCGTCATCATTCGCGCAGGGCGATCTCCCGCACGCCCATTCGGTACAAGCGCAGCCACTGCCACGCGTCGAGCGCCGAGATGCGCCGCGCCGCCTGCACATGCCGGCGCTTCCGCCACGCCTGCGGCAGCTTTGCCAGAGCCGCTGTCCAGGCGCGCAGCAGGATCGCGAACAGCTCGAGGCGCGACCGCGATGCGGCGAAGCGACCGGCGGCTCCCTGCTTGGTGAGCGCTCCCCAGGCCTGCGCTGCCAGTCGCAGCGCCGTGAACAGCGGCGATACCGCTAGCATCGAGGCGGGCAGACATTTTACCGATACCCAGACGCGGTTGCGTTCGACCAGGAACGCCTTTTCCGGCGAGTAGGGCGCCGTGGCTGCGGAATACTTGTGGTAGACGACGGCAGCCGGGACGAACCGACATCGCCAGCCTCTGAGTTGAGCGCGCAGCGCGAGGTCGGTGTCCTCGCAGTATGCGAACAGATCGGCGTCGAACAGGCCGATGTCGGCGAGCATCGACCGCCGCAGCAGCATCGCACAGCCGCTCGGGATCAGGATCTCTTCCTCGCGATCGTATTGCCCCTGGTCGCGCTCGAGGCGGCCGCGGCCGCGGCTCAGTCCGTCCGGATAGAGAAGGTGCCCGGCGTTGTCGAGAATCTCGGGATTCTGAAACGAGAGGATCTTGGGCGCGAACATGCCGAAGGTGGGAAAGCGATCCGCGGAGTCGACCAGAGTCGCCAGGCAAGCGGGCGAGACTTCGGTGTCGGTGTTGAGCGCGAAAAGAAAACGGCCGCGCGCGACCTCGATGCCGGCGTTCAGGCCGGCGCCGTAGCCCGTGTTCTGGGCGAGTGACAGGATCTGCACCGCGTCGCCGAAGCGCTGGCGCACGAATGCCAGCGAGTCGTCGGTCGAGGCGTTGTCGACGAGGATGATCTGGGTGCGGACGTTCTGCCGCAGCAGCGACGCCAGACAAACCTCGAGATGCTCGCGCCCGTTCCAGTTCACGACAACGACCGACACGTCGATCGACGGATCGTGGTCGGTGAGAGCGGGCATTTCGGGTTTCGGCATGGCGAGCGGCGAAGGTAGCGCCGCTCGCCGCGCCACGCCAGCCGACCGTCAATGGCGGACGAGCTTTGCCTCGCCGGCCGGCAGATCGATCGACGGGCCGGTGGTCGCCCACGACCCGGATTGCGGATCGAACACCTCCACGACACGGCCATCGCTCGATGGTCCCAGCTCGACGCGCGCCGCGTCGCGATAGCCTCGGTTGACCAACAGGGTGGCGCCCCTTCCGGCCGTGTCGCGGAAGACGCCTGCGACGATGTCGCCGGCCGCCACGGCTGCGATCGGTTCGGGCTTTTCGGCGATGCCGAACTCGCCCTGCGAGTCCCAGACGCCGACCGAACGAAAGCCGTCGAGCTCCTCCGCGATGGCGCGCAGACGCCGGTTGAGAACCTTCACCTCGTCGTAGTGCCGGGTGCGCATCCCCCCTTCGATGATGGCGCCGCGGAAGCGGTAGGCGATGTTGTCGGGCACCTGGGTGGGAGTCCAGTACGCGAAATAGGAAATGCCGCGCGCTCCGAAGGCCAGCGCGTGATAGACCTGCCACCCCAGCTCCGCGGGCGTCGGATCGCGGTATTCGGCGTGCGGCATGAGCTGCACGATCAGCATGAACGGCACCTCGTACTCGAGGGCCAGCTCGCGGATCAGCGCCAGGTTGTCGAAGAACGACGGCCGATCCGACCCGATCAGAAACGGATAGTGATCGTAGCTGAGCAGCTCGGGACGGGTGCGGAAGAGATATGACTCGACGTAGTCGCGATAGTCCTCCGGTCCGGCGAAGACGTAGTCGGGGAGCAGGTTGACGTAGCCGATCAGCGATGGGTCGCGGCGCCGGATGCGCTGTCGCAGCGCTGCGATATCGGGGTAGATCGAGCCGTTGCTCGGCTCGTCGAGTAGAAAGTAACCGGC
The DNA here is from genome assembly GCA_902826395.1 of uncultured bacterium. GTDB lineage: Bacteria > Desulfobacterota > Binatia > HRBIN30 > CADEER01 > CADEER01. The sequence continues at coordinate 20,419 of CADEER010000032.1, read as the reverse complement.
CAGCCCGGGCAGATCGCGATAGGCCGCCAGCGCCTCGTCGGCGCGCGCCTGCCATCCCTCGGCAACGGGCTGGTGTGCCGAGATGCGCTGGTCCTTGATCAGCATGCGCAGTCCGTGACGGTGTGCGACGCGCAAGGCCGCGGCGTTGAGCTGTGGATTCACCGGCCCCTCGCAGGTGGCGCCGACGAGATTGAAACCTGCCTCGGCGATCTCGCGCGCCCGATCGTCATCGAAGAAGTGAAGAGGGGGACCGCACCAGAAGGTCGTGATGAACTCGTCGGCAATGCTCCGCGCCGCGCGTTCGACCGATGCCGCCTCGGCTTCTGTGATGTCGGTCGCGGCGGCGCTCGGTGCAGCGGCGCCGCCGCGCTCGGCTCGCTGTGAGCTGCAACCGCATAGGGTCGCGGTCAGGTATGCGGCGAGCGCGATGCTGGTCCGGCGAGCAAACGTCGCCGCGATCATGTGGCGCCGGATATCTCCGGCCGCGCGCGCCGGCGCGAACCGAGCTCGACGAGTGCGGCCAGAACAGCGATCGCCGCCAAACCCTCGCCGGCGGACAATACGCGGTAGAGCCGATGCGTCGCCGCCTTGCGCAGCAGGACGCGGTCGGGTGGGTCGAGGTAGAGCGCAGCGGCGATCGGGATGGCGCAGAGCAGCGCCGCGAAGGCGTAGGGGCGAGCGGTCGAGAAACGCGGCCCCCGCGCCGCGAGTCGGCTGGCGCCGAACACGCAGACTCCCCAGGCGGCACCGATGGCGTTGAGCACGATGTCGTTGACGTCGAAATACGTGTGCGGGACGCCGGCGTAGATCACCCAGTGTTGATACGACTCGTCGGCGACGCCGGCGAGCGTGGCGATGAACCACGCCGACATGGGGCCGATGCCGCCCGCCAGCAACAGGGCGGCGATGAGGGCGAACTGCGGGAAGTGCACCAGCTCGACGTTCGAGACCAACAGCCACTGCTGCGCCGCGACGGTAGCTGCCGCGAGCCCGACGAACGACACCGGCAGCCACGTCTGCTTCAAGGCGACGCGGAGCCGGCGCAGTGCGGGAATCGCTGCGACCGCGCACAGCAGCGCGACGGCCGCGAGGCTGATCCTCTCGTACCAGCCGCGCCCGACCCATTCGAACAGGGAATCGCAGACGTCGGAAATCGGCTTGTGCAGAAAGAGGTTGCCGACGCTGACGACCGCGGCCAGCAGCAGCGGCGGCAGGGTGCGCCGCGGCACCGAGTCCGCCGCCGTCGGTGTCACCGCCGAGACCATGGCCGCCTACCATTTGTGAAAGCGCCGACTCACGCAAGTTTTTCGGATGCAGGCATCTGTCACAAGACATCGATTCGCGGCATCTTTGAAACCGGCGATCAGCATCGCGGGGGATGTCGGGGCTCGAGCGGAGTGCGGCGTGTCGGATGAGGATAGTGAGGTGATGGCGAAGAGGCGGCCGAGTCGTGCCCGCTTGATGCTACGGTTCATGGCGGGGCTGTTGGCCGCTCTCGCCTCGGTAGTGCCGGCGCGCGCGCTCGATGTCGGCTCGCCGACTCCGACACCCACGCCGATCCCGCAGGAGACACCGACCGCGGCACCGTCGGTGCGAGAGGCCGGACCGCGATCCGGAACCGGTACGAGCGCCGGTGCCGTGACCGTCAACCTCACCACGGCCGGCACCGCCACCCAATCGGGAACGGCGCACGGCGGCGTCGCGCCGCGGGCGATCGACGGCGACACCAACGGCATCTACTCGGCCGGCTCGGTGACCCACACCTCGATGCAAACCGATCCGTGGTGGGAGGTGGATCTTGGCAGGCTAGCGCGGATCGACTCGATCGCGGTGTGGAACCGCGGCGACTGCTGCCAGGATCGGCTGGCGAACTTCTACGTGTTGGTGTCGGGCTCGCCGCATCCGCAGCCGGGTGCGGCGGTGTTCGAGCAGTTGGTCGCCGGGCCGGCCGGCCGTCCGACCGAGGTCGCCGTCGGTGTCGTGGGCCGCTACGTGCGCATCCAGGTGCAGGGCAGCGGGGTGTTGTCGCTCGCCGAGGTGCAGGTGTTCGGCGAGCCGCTGGCGATCGTCAATCTCGCGCAGGGTGCGTCGGCGAGACAGCCGAGCACCGCGCACGGCGGGGTCGCCTCGCGCGCGGTGGACGGCAACACCAACGGCGCCTACGCCGCCGGCTCGGTGACGCACACCGGTGCGCAAGCCAACCCGTGGTGGGAAGTGGACCTCGGAAGGCTGGCACAGATCGACTCGATCGCGGTGTGGAACCGCAGCGACTGCTGCCAGGATCGCCTGACGGGCTTCCACGTGTTGGTGTCGCGATCGCCCGACGCGCAGCCCGGCAGCGCCGGGTTCGCCCGTTTCGAGATCGGTACCGCGGGACGGCCGACCGAGATTCCGGTCGACGCCATTGGGCGGTATGTGCGCATTCAGTTGCAGGGCACCGGAGTGCTCTCTCTCGCCGAGGTGGAGGTGCTCGGCCGACCGTTGCCCAGCGGCGCCAACCTGGCGCGCGGAGCACTGGCGACGCAGCGCAGCACCGTACACGGCGGAGTCGCGTCGCGCGCTGTGGACGGCAACACCGACGGCGTCTATGCCGCAGGGTCGGTGACGCACACCGGTGCGCACGCCGGCGCGTGGTGGGAGGTCGATCTCGGAGCGATGGCGCAGATCGACTCCATCGCGGTGTGGAATCGCGGCGACTGCTGTCAGGATCGCCTGGCGGGTTACCGCGTGCTGGTGTCGAGCGCGCCGAATCCCCAACCCGGAGGCGCGGCCTTCGAGCATTTCGAGGCCGCGCAGGCCGGCCGGCCGACGATCATCCCGGTCGGTGCGCTCGGCCGCTATGTGCGCATTCAACTGCAGGGCTCCGGCGTGTTGTCGCTCGCCGAGGTGGAGGTCTTTGGCAGCGCGTCTCCTCTGGTCAATCTCGCCGCGAGCGGCTCGGCGCGGCAGATCAGCACCGCGCACGGCGGCGTTGCCCCGCGCGCGATCGACGGCAACACCGACGGCAACTATGGCGCCGGCTCGGTGACGCACACCGGCTCTCACCTCAACCCGTGGTGGGAAGTGGATCTCGGAGCCGCGGCCGACATCGATTCGGTTGCGGTGTGGAATCGCAGCGACTGCTGCCAGGATCGGCTTGCGAGTTATTGGGTGCTGGTGTCGAACACCCCCAATCCGCAGCCGGGCTCGGCGGCGTTCCAGCACCTGGAAAGCTCGATCGCCGGCCGCCCGACCACCATCGCGGTGAACGCGACCGGGCGCTACGTGCGCATCCAGGCACAGGGCACGGGAGTGCTGTCGCTGGCGGAGGTGCAAGTGTGGAGCCCCAGCGGCGATGAGGCGGTGTACGTCGGGCAGCGCATGTCGCCGGTGTTGACTGCCGGCGAGCAGGCTCCCGTGCAGGTGCGCCTGCGCAACACCGGCTCGACACCGTGGACGGCGGGCAGCGGCCATCAGCTGGTGGATGCAGCCGGAGGTTGGGGAGTGCCGCCGCAGGGGATACCGCTGGGTGAGTCGGTTCAGCCGGGACAGGAGTGGACATTCTCGTTCCGCGTCACGGCCCCTTCGACGCCCGGCGATCGCGACTTCCAGTGGCAGTTACAGCGCGACGGCGAAGCGGCCGGCCAGGCCTCGCCGCTGGCGTCGGTGGCCGTGGTGGCGCCGAGCAATGTCAGCGCCCATTCACTGCGCTTCAACGGAAACGGGGAAGACGACATCGATCGCGTCAAGATTCGCCTCGACGACCCGGCGGTCGCCGGCGATCCGGGCCCGCCGGCCGATGTCGGCAGCGGCGACTTCACCGTCGAGCTCTGGATCAAGGGCAGCGCAGTTGCCAACGATGCGCCTGCGCAAGCGTGCGGCGACAACATCAATTGGATCTTCGGCAACATCATCGTCGACAGAGACCGCTTCAATCAGGCGCGCAAGTTCGGCGTGTCGATCGCCGGCGGCTCTCTGATCTTCGGCGTCAGCGGCGACGGGAGCGGCAGTGGCTCCAACGATCGCACGATCTGTGGCTCGACGCCGGTCGTCGACGGCGAATGGCATCACGTAGCCGTGCAGCGGCGGCGCTCGGACGGCCGCCTGTGGATCTTCGTCGACGGCCAACTCGAGGCCGTAGCCGACGGACCCGACGGGGATGTCTCCTACCCGGACGATGCCGTGCCGTGCGCCAACTGCTGCGGCGGCGGGTCGTGCGCTTTCAGCGATCCATTCCTGGTCATCGGTGCCGAAAAGCACGACGCCGACAACTCGACGTACCCGTCGTTCGACGGTTGGATCGACGAAGTGAGGATCTCCAACACGCTGCGCTACTCCAGCTCGTTCGCGCCGCCCACCGCGCCGTTCACGCCCGACGCCGCAACCGCCGCGCTCTACCACTTCGACGAGGGCAACGGCGACCGCATCATCGACGCCTCGTCGGCGCCGGGCGGGCCGAGCCCGGGCCGGCGCCGGTTCGGCGGTGCCCCCGCCGGCCCGCTGTGGTCGGTCGACACTCCCTTCCCAACGGCGCCCGCGATCAGCTTGGCGCTCGCCGGCACCGCACCGTCGAGCATCGTCGCGATCGCCACGGCCGGAGACCACCGCTTGTTCCTGGCCGGCCGCGAGGGACGCATCTACGTCTACGACGGTGTCCAGGTGTTGCCCGCGCCCTTCCTCGACATCGACGATCTGGTCGGCGCGCCTGTGGGCGAGCAGGGATTGCTCGGCCTTGTCTTCCATCCCGACTATCTGACCAACGGCTTCTTCTTCGTGAACTACACCGACGATGCCGGTGACACGGTCGTTGCCCGCTATCGGCGATCGTTCGCCGATCCCGACGTCGCGGATTGGCGCAGCGGCGTCACGCTGCTCGGCATCGACCAGCCGGCGGTCAACCACAACGGAGGACAGCTAGCCTTCGGCAGCGATGGCATGCTCTATGCCGCGTTCGGCGACGGCGGCGGCGGCGGTGATCCCAACTGCCTTGCGCAGCGCGACGACACATTGCTCGGCAAGATCCTGCGCCTGGATGTCGACCAGAACGCGGACAGCGCGCCGTTCTATGGGATCCCCCCCGACAACCCCTTCGTCGGCGGAGGCGGTCTGGCCGACGAGGTCTGGGCGGAAGGCCTGCGCAATCCGTGGCGCTTTACCTTCGATCGCCTGACCGGGGGCGCCTTCATCGCCGACGTCGGCCAGCGGGCGCGCGAGGAGGTCAACTATCAGGATCCGGACAGCCTCGGCGGTGAAAACTATGGATGGAAGGTGATGGAAGGCAGCCTCTGCTACATCGACGACTGTCCGAACGAAGGGCCGAACTGCCATGCCGACGGGTGCCCGGCCAATCTGCCGCCGTGCAACGATGCGTCGCTCGAGATGCCCATCCTCGAGTACCCGCACACCGCCGGCTGCTCGATTACCGGCGGTTACGCGTATCGGGGGCGCTCCTTGCCGGATCTTAGCGGTGCCTACCTCTATGCCGACTTCTGTTCCCGCGAGATCTGGATTGGGCGCAACGATGCGGGCGATTGGAGCGATACACCGGTGGCGACCGCCCCGGGCAACGTATACACGTTCGGCGAGGACGCCGCCGGCGAGCTGTACGTGTCGACCGGCGGATCGATCTTCCGGGTGCAGTGAAAGTGCCGCATCGGTGCGGCGAGCGTTGAAATCGCGCAGGCGTTCGGCTTCGATACGGCCGTCGGCGGAGGAGTAGCGTGGGGATCGAGTGGTCGGCCCGATGCTTGCTTGAGGGTTTGCACGAGTCATTCTGATGTGGACCCGAAGTGCGAGGAGATTTAGCGGTGCATTGGCATGTGCCGTGGCGTTGTGCGGCGGATTCGCCGGCGCGGCCGATGCCGATCTGCTGTCGGCTTCCGATGAGATCCTGACGCCGGTCGGATCGACCGGATTCCTGGAGCTGGCGGTCGACGACGGATCGCAGGTCCAGGCCCTCGCCGTCGATCTGGTGTTCGATCCGGCGGTGATGTCGGTGACCGGCGTGGCGGCGACGGCATTGACCACGGGTTGCCTGGTCGATTTCGTCGACGAAGCTCCGGGGCGGGTCGCCATCGGGTTGGCCTGCGGCCGCACCCTCGGCGCGGCAGGCGCGGTCGTTTCGGTTGCGATCACCGGTCTCGGCATCGGCTCGACCGATGTGTCGGTGGAAAACTGCATCATCAATGAAGGATCGCCGGCGTGCTCACCGCAGGCGGGCAGTGTCATCGTCGACGACGTGACGCCGACGCCCAGCAGCACGCCGACGCAGACTCCGGTTCCGACCGCGTCCCTGACTCCGACGGTGACTGAGACTCCGAGCGCGACGCCGAGCCCGACCCCGAGCGGCACGCCGACGCAGACACCCACAGTCACGCAAACCAATACCCCGACTTCGACGCCGAGCCAGACGCCGACCCGCACGCCGTCGACGACGCCGACGCAAACTCTGACGCCGACGCAGACTCCGACGACGACGCATACATCGACCCTGACTCCGACGCGCACGCCGACTCATACTCGGACCCACACGCCGACCTCGACCGTCACACCGACCCGCACACCGACGCGGACGCCCACCGATACGTTCACTCCGACTCATACCCACACGCCGACGCAGACGTTCACGCCGACGGTGGGCGGGACGCTGCAGAACGTGGCATTGGGCAAGAGCGCGACGCAGTCATCGACGGTGCTGGGAGCGGTGGCAGGGCGAGCGATAGACGGCAACACGAGCGGGTTGTGGAGCAACAACTCGGTGACGCACACGGGGAATGCCGCGGCGCAGTGGCTGGAGATCGATCTCGGCCAGAGCTACGCGATCGAGAGCGTGAACGTGTGGAACCGCACGGACTGCTGCGGCGATCGGCTGAGCAACTACTACGTGATGATATCGAACAGCCCGGGCGCGCAGCCTGGACAGAGCGGCATCTACGAACGCCACGAGACGACGCAGGCGGGGATGCCCACGGAGCTCGATACCGGCGGGGCGGCGGGCCGCTACGTGCGCATCCAGTTGGCGGGGACCGGGATCTTGTCGTTGGCGGAAGTGGAAGTGTTTGCCAACGGCGGCGGCGAGCCGTGGCAGAATTTGTCGCAGGGGAAGAGCGCGACGCAGTCGAGCACGGTGTTGAGCGCGGCGGCATCGCGCGCGGTGGACGGCAACACGAGCGGGTTGTGGGGCAACAACTCGGTGACGCACACCGGCAGCAGCGCCGGAGAGTGGTGGGAAGTAGATCTGGGTTCGGTGACGAGCATCGAGCAGATCGACATCTGGAACCGCACGGACTGCTGCGGCGACCGGCTGGCGAACTACTGGGTGTTGGTGTCGAACAGCCCGAATCCGCAGCCCGGACAGAACGGGATCTACGAGCACTTCGAGTCGCAGGAGGCCGGGAGTCCGCGCTCGGTGACGGTGCAGGCGAGCGGGCGATACGTGAAGATCCTGAAGCAGGGGATCGGTATTCTATCGCTTGCCGAAGTCCAGGTGTGGGGCGAGGGGACGGCGGCGACCAAATTGTCGCAGGGAAAGACCGCCACGCAGTCCAGCACCGCGCACGGCGGAGTGGCGTCGCGCGCAGTCGATGGCAACACGAGCGGGTTGTGGGGCAACAACTCGGTGACACACACGGGCGGCGGCGCCAGCGAGTGGTGGGAAGTGGACCTGGGCGCGGTGTCGTTCGTGGATTGGGTAGACGTGTACAACCGAACGGATTGTTGCGGGGATCGGCTGAGCAACTACTACGTGCTGGTGTCGAGCACGCCGAATCCACAGCCTGGCGCGCCGGGGATCTTCCAGCAGTTGCAGGTGGCGCAGGCGGGGAGCCCCAGCACGGTGGCGGTTGGTGCGATGGGACGCTACGTGCGGATCCAGAAGCAGGGGACGGGTCCGGTATCGCTGGCCGAGGTGGAAGTCTGGGGTACCGGTGGCCAGACACTGACCAACGTTTCGCAGGGTAAGACGGCGGCGCAATCGAGCACGGCGCACGGCGGCGTCGCAGCGCGCGCGGTGGACGGCAACACCAGCGGCCAGTGGGGCAACGGTTCGGTGACACACACCGGAGCGGCAGCCGGCGAGTGGTGGCAGGTGGATCTGGCGGCGACCGAGCCGATCGAGCAGATCGACATCTGGAACCGCACCGACTGTTGCGGCAATCAGCTCATCAACTACTGGGTGCTGGTGTCGGACAATCCGAACGCGCAGCCGAACGGCGTCGGCGTGTTCACGCGCTTGGAGACAGTGCAGGCGGGCACGCCGACCAGCGTCGACGTCGGAGCCAGCGGCCGCTACGTGAAGATCCTGAAGCAGAGCGGCGTTCTTTCGCTCGCCGAAGTCCAGGTCTGGCGCTGATATCAGATGAGAGGCCGGCCGAGGGCCTTTGCGTAGCTGCTGAGCGTACCCTGTGCGGTGCTCGCCCAGGTGAAACTGCGGGCCCGCTCGATGCCGGCGGCGCGCATGCGCTGGCGTCGGTCGCCGTCCTCGATGCACGTGCGAATTGCGTTCGCGATTTCGACCTCGCTCTTCGGGTCGACGAGGAGCGCCGCGTCGCCGGCGACCTCGGGCAACGCCGATGTGCCGGACGTGATCACCGGAACGCCGCTTGCCATCGCCTCCACCACCGGCAGGCCGAAGCCCTCGTAGAGCGACGGAAATACGAACAGCTCGGCGCCGGCGTAGAGAGCGGGCAACAGCTCGGCGCCGACCCGCCCCGGCAGCACCACATCGCCGCCGACGCCGGCCTGTTCGGCGACCCCGCTCAGCGATAGCGGCTCCCAGCCGGGCTCGCCGGCGAGAATCAAACGGTGCGGGATCCCAGCCTCGCGGCGCGCCCGCGCGTAGGCGCGAATCAGAGCCGGCAGGTTCTTCCGCGGCTCGTGCGTGCCGACGTGCAGGATGTAGCGATCGGCGCCGCTGCCCAGTAGCGGGGCGACCGCAGCGCGTGCCGCCGCCGCGTCGCTCGGCGCAAAGTGTTCGGCGCAGCCGTTGTAGACGACATCGACCGTCTGCGGGTCGATGCCGCACAGCTCGACCAGCTCGTCGCGGCCGAACTCGGAGACGGCGATGACGCGGCTGGCCCGCGGCAGCGAGCGCACCCCCGCCTCGACCATGGCGCGCAGACGGCGAGTGCCGAGCTCGGGATGGCGCAATAGCGCCAGATCGTGAACCGTCGTAACCAGCGCCGCCTTGGCGCGCACCGGAAGCGAGTACGTCGTGCCGTGAAACAGGTCGACCGGCCCGAGGACCGACTCGAGCGACAGCACCGGTACCGGCCCCATCACCAGCGGATACCGCCAATTCCTAATGACCTGTCCTTGCAGTCCCTGCAGTCCTTTATGTCCTCCCGGCGCCCCAAACCATCGCGGTGCAAACAGCGCCACCGACAAATCCGGCGCCGCCGCGGCGAGATGCCGTACCAGCTCGCGCGTGTAGGTGGCGACCCCGGCCGATCGCACCACCAACGGCAGGCCGTCGAGCGCGACGCGCGTCATGGATCGGTGCCGTCGCCGCTCGCCGCTCGCGAGAAGTCCCCCGGCGCCAGCGCGCGGCCGCGCCCCAGCCGTGCCGCGAGGAGCCGCAGGTCGTCGCGTCGCAGCAGCGGGTGATAGCGCAGTGCAAGGCGGGCGGTCAGCGCCAGCGCGGCGGCGCTCTGCGCGGGCGTCAGGGGCACGGTGTCGTCGAGGGCGACGTTGTGTCGGCGCCGGACGAGAAAGTTGGCGTATCCGTAGAGAACGGTGAGCGGTGTTGCGCCGAGCTGACGCCGCGTGACCTCGACCGCCTCGCGGCGCGCCTCGAGTTGCTCGGCCACCGACTTCGAGCGCGGATGCAGGCGGTAGGCGGCCAGCTCTTCGCCGATGCGGTGCATGCGGAAGCGGCGGCCGATCCGCAGCCACCAGTCATAATCCATGCAGTAGCGCAGACTCTCGTTGAGACCTCCGGTCGCTTCGAAGACGCGCCGGCGCAGGAACAGCGCCGGCTGGCAGACGAAGCAGCCGAAGCGCAGGTCGTCCGGATCGCCCGTCGGGTACGCGGCCACGTAATTGCCCGCCGAGTCGACGTAGGAGGCGGCCCCGTAGACGACGTCGCAGTCGGGGTGGGCGGCAAAGTGATCGGCGACCGCCCGCAGCGCGCCGGGGCGGTAGAGATCGTCGGAGTTCAGCCAGCCGAGGATGTCGCCGCGCGCTTCGCGAAAGCCGCGATTGACGGCCTCCGCCTGGCCGCTGTCGGGGCCGACGAAAGCGATGACCTGGTCGCGATGGCGCTCCAGCACGTCGTTCGTCCCATCCGTCGATCCGGCGTCGTAAACGCGGTGCTCGATGTGTGGGTACCCCTGCGCGGCGACGCTTGCGATCGCGTCGGCGAGATACGCCGCTTGATTGAAGGAGGGGGTGATGATGCTCACGAACAACGGCATTGCGTCTCGCACATCGAGTGAGGGCGGCAGGCCAGGCCTGCCACAAAATGAAGACCCGCGTCACCCTTAACGAACGAGGTCGCGGGCGCAACGTGGCGGTGTCGCCACCTGCTTGCCAGGACGCGACAATAACCGTACTGATGTCCGAGTCGAAGCGCTGGAGTCTTCGTGAGTTTCGTTGGGGGGAAGGGCGGCACGAGCCTTGCTCTTCCAGGGCAGTTGCTATGTTGAGGATTCTCACGATTCGCTCTCGCGTCAGGCTCGTTGCTACCTGCTGCGCCTTTCCCCTTCTGGCCTCTGTCGCCGCCGCGACGGACACGGCGCCTATCGAGCCGGTCTCGATCCAGCCCGTCGGTGCCGCTGCCCTGAGCGGTAGCAATGCGAACGCCTCCGAGGCGATTCGCGTCGAGATCCTCGGCCGTGTCCTGATTCTCAGTCTCGAGGATAGCGATGTCCTTGGACCCGACACGCACGCTGTCGAGATCGGCGACGGCGGTGTCGCGACCGGAGCGGAATCGAGCGCGCGCCACTATCGCGGCTACGTCGACGGCGAGGCCGACTCGTGGGTCCGCATCTCCGAATCGAACGGCCAATACAGCGGGCTCATCTTCACCGACGGCGAGATTCTCGTCGTCGAACCAGCCGACCTGTGGGCGCATGCGCATACCAGCTCCTCGCACGTCGGCTATCGGCTCTCCGACATCGACTTTGACGCGGACCTGGCGTGCGGCGCGGAGGAGGCCTCGAGCCAGACGCCGACCCGTTCGGATCGGCGCCGCGGCGACGGCCGGCGGGGCGGCAATGCCTTCGTCGATGCAGGTGCGTTTTCCGGTGCGGCCCTCCAGGGGGTCGGCGGTTTTCTCAATACCCAGATCGCGGTGGTCGGTGACTACGAGTACTTCACGGATGCCAACTGGCCGAGCGGCTATACGGCGTCGTCGTGGCTCGCCGCGATCATCAACGCGGTATCGGGAATCTACGAATCCGAGCTCAACATCTCGTTCGTCATCACGACCAGTACGGTCTACACGACTCCGGCCGACCCGTTTGCGGTGACGCCGACCGGCAACGGCTGCCAAGCCGGCGCTTACGCCTCGGACATGCTGAATGAGTTCGCCAGTACCCGTAACAGCGGCAGCTATCCATGGTCGCTCGCCAACAGCGATGTGGCCCATCTGATCACCGGCCGGCCCATGTGCGGCTCCGGTAACCCGACCAATCCGTCGGTAGTCGGAATGGCCTGGTATCAGGGGATCTGTGCCGCCTACTACGGGACTGGTGTCTCGGAGAGCTACACGACCGGCATCGGCAACATGTCGGTGCTGCTGGCGCACGAGCTCGGTCACAACTTCAACGCTCCGCACGTCAGCAACTGCAGCCCGTATAGCTGCTGCGTCATGCTGCCCTCGATCGGTGGTTGCAGTCCGCAGAATCGATTCTCCAGTGCCAGCGCATCGACCATGCTGTCGTTCGCCAACTCGCGGAGCTGTCTCTCGACCGGGCCGACCGCGACGCCGAGCTTTACGAGCACGCCGGTGAATACGCCGACGCGCACGCGCACGCCGACGCACACTCCGACTCCTACGGTTACGCGCACACCGACTCAAACCCCGACCCGCACACAGACACAGACGCCGACCAACACCTTCACACCGACCAATACGTTCACGCCTACGGTCGGCGGCTCCATCGAGAACGTTGCCGAAGGCAAGACGGCGACGCAGTCGTCGACGGTGTTGGGGGCGGTCGCAGGCCGGGCGGTGGACGGCAACACGAACGGACTGTGGGGCATCGGATCGGTGACGCACACGGGGAGCGGGCCCGGCCAGTGGCTGGAGATCGACCTCGGGCAGTCGTACGAGATCGAGAGCGTCAACGTGTGGAACCGCTCGGACTGCTGCGGCGATCGGCTGAGCAACTATTATCTGTTGATCTCCGACAGCCCGGGAGCGCAGCCGGGACAGAGTGGCATCTTCGAGCTGCACGAGACGACGCAAGCCGGCAGCCCCACCGTGCTCGATACCGACGGAGCGGCGGGGCGCTACGTGCGCATCCAATTGGCCGGCACCGGGATCCTGTCGGTAGCCGAGCTTGAAGTGATGGCGAGCGCTGGAGCTCCGTGGGAGAACGTGTCGCAGGGGAAGAGCGCGACGCAGTCGAGCACGGTGTTGAGCGCGGCGGCATCGCGCGCGGTGGACGGCAACACGAGCGGGTTGTGGGGCAACAACTCGGTGACGCACACCGGCAGCAGCGCCGGAGAGTGGTGGGAAGTAGATCTGGGTTCGGTGACGAGCATCGAGCAGATCGACATCTGGAACCGCACGGACTGCTGCGGCGACCGGCTGGCGAACTACTGGGTGTTGGTGTCGAACAGCCCGAATCCGCAGCCCGGACAGAACGGGATCTACGAGCACTTCGAGTCGCAGGAGGCCGGGAGTCCGCGCTCGGTGACGGTGCAGGCGAGCGGGCGATACGTGAAGATCCTGAAGCAGGGGATCGGTATTCTATCGCTTGCCGAAGTCCAGGTGTGGGGCGAGGGGACGGCGGCGACCAAATTGTCGCAGGGAAAGACCGCCACGCAGTCCAGCACCGCGCACGGCGGAGTGGCGTCGCGCGCAGTCGATGGCAACACGAGCGGGTTGTGGGGCAACAACTCGGTGACGCATACGGGCGGTGGATCCGGAGACTGGTGGCAGGTGGATCTGGGAGCCGTGTCGTTCGTCGATTGGGTCGATGTGTACAACCGAACGGATTGCTGCGGTGACCGACTGAGCAACTACTGGGTTTTGGTGTCGAGTACTCCGAACCCGCAGCCCGGGTCGCCGGGAATCTTCCAGCAGTTGCAGGTAGCCCAGGCAGGCAGCCCGACTTCGGTGCAGGTCGGTGCGATGGGACGCTACGTGCGCATCCAGAAACAGGGGACGGGCGTCGTGTCGCTGGCCGAGGTGGAAGTCTGGGGCACCGGCGGCACGGCGTTGACCAACATCGCTGAAGGCGATCCGGCCACCCAGTCGACGACTCTTCACGGCGGCGTAGCGTCGCGCGCGGTGGACGGCAATACCAGCGGCCAGTGGGGCAACGGTTCGGTGACGCACACCGGAGCGGCGGCGGGCGAGTGGTGGCAGGTAGATCTGGGAGCGACGGAGCCGATCGAGCAGATCGACATCTGGAACCGCACCGACTGCTGCGGCGACCAGCTCACCAACTACTGGGTGCTGGTGTCGGACAATCCGAACGCACAGCCAAACGGCGTGGGGGTGTTCACGCGCCTCGAGACGGCGCAGGCGGGGACACCGACCAGCGTCGACGTAGGAGCGAGCGGCCGCTACGTGAAGGTCCTGAAGCAGAGCGGCGTTCTGTCGCTCGCCGAAGTCCAGGTCTGGCAGTAGCGCTCGGCAGGCCGCCGGGCTGCGGCATCGGAGACGAAGCGGTGGGTTGTCAGTCGATGTAGCCGAGCGCGCGCAGGTGCTCGCGCATGCCGTCGGGCAACTCGGCTTGCACGGCCTCGAGGGCGGTCGGGCGCGCGGCATCTCTGCGCAGGAGGGCGCGCAAGAATCTCGTCAGCACCGGCCGGTCGCGCCACAGGTTGTGTTGCTCTACGGGGTCTGCCTGCTGGTCGAATACCTCGAACGCGGGACGGGCGAGCGCGTTGCGACGCAGGTTGTGGATGAGCTTGTAGCGGCCGTAGACGACGCTCTCGGCGTGACCGCCGAACCAGTGAATGAGCGAGAAGACCGGAATCGGCCGAGGCGATGGCGCGGCGATCTCGTCGAGGAGGCTCCGTCCATCGATGGCTTCGCCCGGTGGGAGACCGGCGAAGTCCAGCACGGTCGGCAGGATGTCGATTTGCGCAGCCGCCCCATCGAACCGGCGGCCGGCGTTCCAGCCGCGCGGGAACTTGATCAGAAGCGGCACCCGCAACTGCTCTGCGTACAGCGTCATGCCGTGCGTCAGGCGGCCGTGGTCGTAAAGCTCCTCGCCGTGATCGGCGACCAGGATGACGATGCTTTCGTCGTACAGACCGGCGTCCCGAAGCACCTCGACGAATCTCTGGAATTGCGCGTCGGCGGCTCGCACTTCGGCGTCGTAGAGGGCTACGAGATCGTCGCGCTGAGGTCCGCCACGCTCGGAATTCACGACGGGCTGGCCGAAACGCGTGCGCTGGCGTGAGATCTCGCTCTTGAACCCGAGGGGCTCGAGGATACCTACGTTCTCCTTGGAGCCCACTTGCGGGTCGATACCGGGCGCCAGCAAGTCGCGGTACTCCTGCTTCGCCTCGTAGGGATGGTGGGGCTCGATCGCGTGGGCGAAGAGAAACAGCGGCGCCGCGCCGGCGTTCGCGCGCAGCCACGCCGCCGCCGGCTGCACGACCTCGGTCGTCGTGTCGAAGACTTCGTATGCGTCGAATCCCTGCGCGAAGCCCATTGCGGAATCGACTTGCCGGTTCAGGCTGAATCCGGCGGTGCGATAGCCTGCGTCGCGCAACCGCTCGGCGAGTGTGCTCGCGTCCGTCGCCAGGCCGGTCTCGAGCTCGACGATGCCGTGCGAGCGCACGTTCAGCCCGGTGAAGATCGACGCCACCGCCGGACGCGTCCACGACGCCTGCGCCTGCGCTCTCGAGAACACGACCGCTTCACGTGCGAATGCGTCGATGTGCGGCGAAGTCGGCCGTTCGTAACCGTAGGCGCCGAGATGATCGGCGCGCAGCGTGTCGATGACGTAGAGGATAACGTTGGGCCGGCGTGCCGGCCTGTCTGGCCGGGGCACCGGCGGCGGCACAGGGGCCGGCGGGGCAACGACCGCCGGGGCGGCGATCTCGACGCGGGCGTTCTCGTCGGGCGAGTCGCCGATGCGCAAGGCAGTCATCGAGATCTTCTTGATGCCGGCCTCGCCGAGCGGCATGCGCAGCGATTCCCTGTCCGCGACCAACCGGACTGCGTGCGGTGAACCTCCGTCCGGCTCGACCTCGAGAGCGAGGGCGGTTGAGCCGCGCAGATGCAGGCCGGCGATGACCAGCTCGCTGGCGGCCGGGGCGTCGAGGTAGTACTCCGCGCCGGCACCGGCCGGGATGGTGAGCATGGCTTGCGCCGTGTCGACGGTTGGCGCTGGAGCCGTAATCGCGCCGTGGAACCGGATCCAGTGCCAGAGGGCTGCGTAGGCCGCCTCGCCCAGGGGCGCCTCACCGATCTCGGCGGGCGCACCGCTGTAGGCGTACTCGAACTCCAACAGATTGCGCCCGAGCCGTAGGTGCCCCTCCGGCAGCGTCATCATGTAAGTACGGTGCTGGGCGGCGAGCACGCGCTTGCCGATCGGCTCGCCGTTCAGGGAAACGGCGATCTCCTGCTGTGGAAAGCCGGGGCGCGTGAACGGCATCACGCGAAACGTGATCAGTAGCGCCGCCGCTCGCGAGGTGTGAAACCAGATCGACGAGCGCCCGCCCAACCCCCACACCACCGTGCTGCCGTCGGGCTGTGTCTCGTCGAAGCTCCAGCCCTCCAGGAGATGCGCATGCGCGGCGGGTGTGCCGAGGTCGACCTCGACGGTGTCGACCAGTTTCGCGAGCGCGGGAAAGTCCTGCACTACGTCTCCGATCACCGCGTAGTGTGCGGGGGCCGGTCCGCTGGCGATCTCCAGAGAGTCGATCGCTCGGGCAGCCGACGCGCGGTCGAGATTGTCGCCGGCCGCGATCGCAAATGCGACTAGGAGGATGGCCGTCGGCACGCTGCCAAGTCGCCGCATCAGCCCAGCTTGCTGCGGTGGAAGAGCCGCCATCGCCCGGCCTGACCTTCGCCGAAGTCTACGACGCGCCACGGTTCGGGCAGGTAGTCGACGAAGGCGCGTGCGTCCCCCGGCTGTGACTCCAGCTCTCGAAGGAGCGCCTCGTCGATGTAGAGCGCAGTGAAGCCGTTGGCTCGCACGAAGCCGGCGAGGTCGGACTTATCGGCGGCGAGTCGTGCTGCCATGCTGCGGCACGCATCGCCGCACGTGAAGTTGTGGAGCACCTCGGGATAAACGCTCGAGTACAGACTCTCTCCGGCTTGCGAGAGCAGGGCGCGATGGGGGCGTAAGCGCTCGACGTGCGGAAACAGATGCGACATCGGTGCCATACCGACCGGATAGCGCTGTGGCGGCAATGCCATGGCAACCAATAGGCCGAGTGCCGCCAAGGGCCAGACACTCAGGTAGCGCGAGGGGGGGAGTGCCGAATCGGCGCGGCGACCGTAGAGCAGTGTAGTGGCGCAGAGGCCGGTGAGCGCCATCAGCAGCGCCGCGAGGCCGAAGAGATAAGATGGGCGGGGTCGCTGCGTGAGAATGATCGATGGTGCCACCAGCGAAACTGCGATCAGTACCATCCAAGCAGGGGCGCGATCGCGAAGTAAGCTCTCCCACCAGTAGCTCCAGCGCCGTATCAAGCGCGCGCCGCCGATCAGCAGGATCGCGAGCACCAATACGGTGGCGATGAGGGCGCGCTTCGAGCCCATGGGCGGGACCGGATAGTCAGGGTTCAGGTGACCGGAAACTTCGCTGAACAGCAGCAACTGAAGGCCGCTGGGTGTGAGGCGGAGATTCCACGCGAAGTGATCGAGCAGGGCGCGCGGATTGTTTCGGATCATCTCGGCCAGCGATGGCTCGGCAGTGCCGAAGTGCTCTGCGACCAACTCCGCCGAGTCTGTCCACGGACTCTTCGTCCACTCCGGGTGACGTTGCTGGTAGCCGAAGGCGAAGACCTGGGCCATGTTGAGCCGATGTCGATGGTCCATGACCTCTTCGGTCGGAAAGGCGCTTGGCGCATTGGCGAAGAGTACCGTTACCAGTCCGGTGACGAGCGCCAGGGGCAGCAGGTAGGCTGCCAGCAGGCGACCCATCGCGGCCGGTAGCGAGGGTGCGTCGCGCATGCTCCGCCATTCCCAGACAAAGCAGCCGGCGGCGAAGATCAGAGCGGCCGCGGTGTGCTCGTTGCGCACGGTGAGGCCGCCGAGCACCAGCAGCGCCAGTGCGACGCCTCTACCCCGAGGTCCGCCGCTGCTGGCGGCGAGACAAGCGCACAGCACGGGAAGAACTCCGACCAGGTGCACCTCGTATAGCGTGTCGTAGATGATCGGCGACACCGCCCACCATGCAGCGAGACTCCACGCGACTGGAGCTGGCAGGAGTCGGCGAAACACGGCCAGCGCGAGCAGCACCGCGGACAGGACGATGATTGCGCGATGCAGCCAGGTCGCTGTGTAGGGATCGCCGATCGCCGCGACGACGGCGCCGTAGAAGAGCGTGTACAGCGGCGACATGACGATGTTGTCAATGTGCCCCTGCTCGGCGAACTTGAGCGCCGTGTTGAAGTAGTAGCTCGTATCGCCGGTGCCGAGCCGCGCCGAGTGCCAAACCCCCCAAATGACGACGAGTTGTAGCAGGAAGATCGTCGAGTAGGAGAACCATGCGGAGTCGGCGAGGCGCTGCAGCAATTTCCACCCGCCGGTCGCATTCCTTCCTGACATTGCCTGAGGCTCTCTCTTCACCCGTGATCTTCCGGCGCTGAGGTGGATCGAAGCAATGCGGGCTAGCAGTTGACGCCGAGGGTGTCCATGCACGTGGGAGCCCGCTGCTGCGACCAGCCATCCGATTGTCGGTGTGGGCGTCGGATGATATGACGCGTTTCGCGGCAGTGGCGAGTCAACGCGATCTACCGCCGGTTGTTCCTCGATGAAGTCCCCGCTGGTCACCATCGTTACGCCGTCCTTCAACCAGGGGCGGTTCATCCGCGCCACGATCGAGAGCGTACTCGGTCAGGACTATCCGCACATCGAGTACGTCATCATGGATGGCGGCTCGACCGACGAGACTGCCGCGGTGGTGGCGGAGTACGGCGATCGGCTGACCTGGATCTCCGAGAAGGACCGCGGCCAGTCGCACGCGATCAACAAGGGCTTTCGCATGGCGCGCGGCGAGATCGTCGCCTGGATCAACTCGGACGATATCTTGCTGCCGGGCGCCGTCGCCAAAGCGGTCGCCGAGTTCGAGAAGACGCCCGAGCTCGGCGCGGTGTACGGCGAGGGCTATCTCATGGACGAGGCCGGCGAGTTCACCTGCCGCTTCCCCGCGACGGTGCCGTTCGATCTGTGGAAGCTGGTGCACGTCTCCGACTACATCCTGCAGCAGTCGGTGTTCTTCCGTCGCGCCGTTTTCGACGAGATCGGCTTCATCGACGAAGACCTGCATTACGGCATGGACTGGGACATCCTGATCCGCATCGGCAAGCGCTTCGAGCTCCGCTACATCCCCGAGTTCATGGGTGCCCTGCGCGAGTACGGCACGGCGAAGACGTTCTCCGGCGGCCACCGCCGCTTTGTCGAGCTGGTGCGCATCGTGCGCAGCCACACCGACTGGCGCCTGCCGCCGGCGTTTCTCTGTTACGGCGTCGACACCTACGAGCGCGAGCTGCGCGGCCGCATCGACCGCATCGAGCCGCCGCTGCTGCGCACCCTTGCCTCGTACGCGGCGCTGCCCTTCATCTACTTCGGCCGTTTCGCCGCCGGGCAGAGCTTTGCCCACACACAGGGAATCTACCCGGGGGGTTGGGCGGCGCGGCGTGTCCACTACATGTTGCCGGCCGGCAGGAACCGCCTGCGCATTCGCGGCGAGTTGGTGCGGCGGGCCATCGGCGAGCGCGCCATCGAGGTGCGCGGCAACGGCTTCCGGCAGCGCCGTCCGATCACTTCGGATCCGTTCGAGCTCGACTTCGAGCTGCCGCTCGATCGCGCCGAGCCGACCATGGTCGAGGTTCGGCTGCACCAATGGGCCTGGCCTTTCCGGCGTGTTGCCTTCCGCCTCCACGACATCGGCGCGTCCGCCGGCGCCGATGGTCCGGTCGGCGCGGCGCTGCCCTGACGGCAGGCGATGGGCTCCGTCCATTTCTCCATCGATGGCGAGCTGATCGCTGTGTTGCAGAGGCTGCTGCCGCTGCGCACCTTCGTCGAGACCGGCACCTACGAGGGCGAGTCGCTTGCCCGGGCGCGCCCTTTGTTCGACGCGCTCTACTCCGCTGAGATCGTCGAGAGGTACCATCGCGCTGCCGTGCAGCGGTTTGCCGGCGATGCCGCCGTCGAGTTGCACCTCGGCGATTCGCCCTCGATGCTGGCCGGCCTGCGCCAGAGGCTCGACGGTGAATCCGTCCTCTACTGGCTGGACGCGCACTGGTGCGCGGGCGGCGATGCCGGCGAGTCGGCGCGCGGGCAATGCCCGCTGCTCGACGAGCTGGCCGCCATTGAGACGCTCAACGACCGCAGCGTCGTGCTGATCGACGATGCGCGCTACTTCCTCGCCCCGCCGCCGCCGCCCAACCACCCGACCCAGTGGCCGTCCTTCGACCAGGTGGTCGACGCGCTGCGCGGGCTCGGCGCCGATCACGCGATCATGGTGCTCAACGACGTCTTCGTACTGTACCCGCGCCGAATCGGCGGCGCGCTGCGGGAGTTTGCCAGTAGCCACGCCGTCGACCCGTACTTCGCGCATCTGCGCCACGGTTACGCGGATCTCGAGCGAGCAGCCGCCGAAAGGCTGGCCCTGCTCGAGGAAGCTGACTCCGCGCGTGCCGCCGTCGAGCGGCGCTGCGAGGCGCTCGAACAGGCGGCCTCGGAGCGACTCGAGCTCTTGAATCAGGCGGTCGGTGCCCGCAGGGCAGTCGACGAGCGCTGCGCTGTGATCGAGCAGGCCGCCGAGGAGCGGCGCGTCTTGCTCGAACAGGTGTCGGATCGCAAAGAGAGCCTCGAGGGGGAGGTGGGTCGTCTCGCAGCCGCCCTCGACCTGCGCGACCGGCGCGTCATCGAGCTCGAGCGCGCTCTGGACGAGCGTACCCTCGAGCTCGAGTCCCTGCGGCGCGGTCCCGGCTCGGCGCAGTCGAAGCGCTGACTAGCGTTCCGTCGGCACTCGCGGTGCGGGGCTGGCGAGGACGTGCGAATAGCGATCGACGGCCTCGCTCGCGTCGCCGCAGAACACCACGGCGCCGTCGTCGAGGATCATCGCGTCGGCGCAGA